>JASFRZ010000213.1:0-8243 GCA_050114655.1 Acidobacteriota bacterium | reverse complement strand
ACGGCTTCTGCCGCAAGCTCGACGCCGGCACCATGTGCCCCTCGTACCAGGCGACGCGCCAGGAGAAGGACTGCACGCGCGGGCGCGCCAACGCGCTGCGCACGGTCATCTCCGACGGTCTGCCGGAGAACGATTTCTCCAGCGAGGCCCTGTACGAGGTGCTCGACCTGTGCTTGGAGTGCAAGGGCTGCCGTGCCGAGTGCCCCAGTAACGTCGACATGGCCAAGCTCAAGTACGAGTTTCTGGCGCAGTACTACGACGTGCACGGCACGCCACGCAGGGCACGCTTCTTCGGCGACGTGGCGCACACCAGCCGCCTGGGGTCGCGCTTCGCACCGCTGTCCAACTGGATCGCCGGCGCGGCGCCGACCCGTTGGCTCAACGAGCGCGTTCTGGGCATCTCCAGCCGCCGTCCGGTGCCGCAGTTCGTGCGGCGTACCTTCGAGTCCTGGTTCAACGCCCGCGAGCAATCGAACAGCGGACGCCGTGGGGCGCGTGGCGAGGTGGTGCTGTTCCACGACACCTTCATGAACCACAACTACCCCGACGTCGGGCAGGCCGCGGTGGCCGTGCTCGAGGCCGCCGGCTACGACGTCATCCTGGCGCCCAAGGTTTGTTGCGGCCGGCCGATGCTGTCCAACGGCCTTGCCGCGCAGGCGCGCGAGAATGCGCAGATCAACGTCGAGCGCCTCGCCGGGTACGCGCGGCGCGGCGTGCCGATCGTCGGCTGCGAGCCCTCGTGCTTGTTGATGCTGCGCGAGGATTACCTCGACCTGCTGCCACGTAGCGACAACGCGCGCAGGATCGCGGCGCACTCATTCCTGATCGAGGAGTTCCTGCTGCGCGCGGCGAGCGGCGATTCGGCGTCCGAGGGCGCCGGCGATGCTCCGCTCGGCCTGCGCATGCGCGAGACCCCACGCCGCCTGCTGGTGCACGGCCACTGCCACCAGAAGGCCGCTGTCGGCATGAGCCCGACGCTCGAGGTGCTGCACTGGGTGCCGGGCTACGAGACCGATCCGGTCGACGCGGGTTGTTGCGGCATGGCGGGCTCGTTCGGCTACAAGGCAGAGCACTACGATGTCTCGATGGCGATCGGCGAGCGGGTGCTGTTCCCCGCGGTGCGCGCCGCCGGCGAGGCCGGCATCGTGGTCTCCGGTATCTCCTGCCGCCAGCAGGTGTTGCACGGCACCGGACGCACGGGGCGCCACCCGGTGCAGTGGCTCGCCGACGCTCTGGTGGGCGACGGTTGACGGCGGCCGCAAGAAAATAACCGCACAAACAAACAGGTCACGGCAAATGACGGGCAGCAAGCCGGATGCGGACGCGACCGCGTCGGAATCGCGCAAAGAGTCCGAGGCGGACGCCATCCAGCCAGGTTGGAGCCCGATGGAATTTGCCGCTGAGCAGCAAGCACTGGAGTTCTGCAAGCAGGGCCGCAAGGAGGCGTTTCGACCGCTTGTCGACGCCTATTTCGCTCGCCTCGTGCGCGTCGCGCGCGGCGTGGTGGGGGATGCCGAGGAGGCCCGTGACCTGGTCCAGGAAGCGTTCATCGCCGCATACCGTGCGATCGACACGTTCACGCCCGGGCGCCCCTTTTATCCGTGGATGCGCGGCATCCTGTTGAACCGCTGCAAGGTATATCTGCGAACCCGCCGGCGCGCGACGCGACGCTCGCGCGTGGCCGCCGAGCGTCCCGGTAACTGGGTTTTGGGCGCTGAGCTATCGCCGGCGCCGGCGCGGCGCCGCACCGCTGACCTCGTACGACGAGCGATGGCGACACTCGACGACGACGACCGCGAGATCCTGGTCCTCAAGCACATCGAGGGATACAGCTACGACGAGCTCGCCGAGGCGTTGGGAATCGGCGCCGGAACGGTAGCGTCGCGTTTGTATCGTGCCCGCGGCCGGCTCAAGAAGGCACTCGAAAAGCTCGATCCGACACTTATCCGGGTCGAGAACGCCTCACCGAAAACTGCTGGAGACGAGCAATCATGAGCGCCGGTAACGAGACGCGGCGACCAACGCTGGGCAGCGCGCGCGCCCTCCGCTGCGAGGAGGCGCGAGTTCTGCTGATGGGATACATCGACGACGAGCTGCAGCCGCACGAGCTGCGGCAGATCGAAGACCACCTCGCGGTGTGTGTGGAATGCCGTCGCGAAGAGCAGGAATTCCGCCTGCTGGGGGAGGTGACCGAGCAGATGCTCAACGAAGAGCTCGTGGGAGTCGACCTCGACGATGCCTGGCAGACCATCTATCGTCGCCTCGAACGCTCCACCGGCTGGTTGCTTCTGTCGGCGGGCCTGATCCTGCTGCTGGGCTGGTGGGGCTGGACGCTGCTCAACGGCTTCTTTCTCAACTCCGAGGCTCCGGTGGTTGTGCGTGTCGGTGTCGGCGCGTCGCTCGCGGGGGGTATCGTGTTGCTGGTTTCCATCGGTCGTGAGGTGCTGTTCAAGTACCGTAGCGAGCGCTATCGAGAGGTCAAGAGATGATCATCACCACGACCGGCGAGATTTGCGGCTACCGGGTCGTCAAGACGCATGGGCTGGTACGCGGCAACACCCTGCGGGCGCGCCATATCGGGCACGACATCATGGCGATGCTTCGCAGCCTGGTCGGAGGGGAGATCACCGACTACACGAAGATGATGGGAGAAGCGCGCGAGCAAGCCCTCGATCGCATGGTCGAGGAGGCACGCGCCCTCGACGCCAACGCGGTGCTCGCCATTCGCTTCGGTACCTCGTACGTGATGGCCAACGTGGCGGAGATTCTCGTCTACGGTACGGCAGTGACGGTCGAACGAGAGTAGAATAATCGGGCAGCAACATCCGATTAGGTCGTCCGTCTCCCCTTCACGAGGTTGCCCATGCGTGTATTGCCGATCCGTTCCCTCTCGTTTGTCCTGCTGATCGCCCTGATGGCGCTGCCCGTCGCCGCCCACGAGGAAACGGCGCAGCAGGTCCCGACGCCGGAGTCGGTTCTCGGCCAGAAGGTCGGCTCCGACTTTTTCCTCGCCAGCTACGACATGTCGCTCGATTACTTCCGCCGCCTCGACGCGGCATCCGATCGGGTGCAGCTCATGCAGGTGGGAGAGACCAGCAACGGGCTGCCGTGGTACATCGCGCTGATCTCGTCGGCCGAGAACCTGCGCAACGTCGACCGCTATCACGAGATCGCCATGCGGCTGGCCCATCCCCAGGGGCTCACGGACGACGAGGCACGCTCTCTCGCCGAGGAGGGCAAGGCGATCGTTCACATCGACGGCGGTCTGCACTCCACCGAGGTCGCGCACGCGCAGCACACCATCCAGCTCGCGTACGACCTGGTGACCGGTGACGACAATCCGGAGATCGCCGCAATCCTCGACAACGTGGTGTTGATGCTGTGGTTCTCGATCAACCCCGACGGCCAGAACATGGTGGTCGACTGGTACAACCAGAACCTCGGCACGCCGTATGAGGCCTCCGGCCTGCCCGAGCTGTACCAGAAGTACATCGGGCACGACAACAACCGCGACGGATACATGATCAACATGATCGAGTCGCGCGTCATCACCCGCACATTGCGTGCCTGGGAGCCGCAGATCCTCTACAACCATCACCAGTCCTCGCCGTTCCCGACACGCATCTGGATCCCGCCCTTCGCTGAGCCGGTGTCGACCCACGTACATCCGCTGATGTGGCGCGAGGTCAACATGCTCGGCATGTCGATGGCGCAGGCGCTCGAGGAGCGCGGCCAGGTCGGCGCGGTGCACATGGGCACCGGCTTCGACAACTGGTACCCGGGCTTCATGGACCACGCCAACAACTTCCACAACGTCGCCTCGTTCCTCACCGAGACCGCTGCCGCCGGGTGGGCGACACCGCGCCTGTACACCATCAATGACTTCCCGGCAGACCGCCGCGACCTGCGCCCCGAGTCGCTGTATGCGAGCCCGTGGAAGGGCGGCTGGTGGCGCCTCAGCGACGCGGTCAACTACATGATCACGGCCTCCTTCTCGGTGCTCGACTTCGCCGCCAAGTACAAGACCGACGTGCTCTACAACCGCTACCAGGCGGGCCGCGACGTGACCGCGGAGTTTACCCAGGACCCGCCATACGGCTACTTCATCCCTCAGGAGCAGGATGATCCGGTTGCGCCGGTGGAGCTGCTGCGTCGCCTGGCGTTCAACGGCATCGAGGTCTACCAGTTGTCCGGCCCCGTCACCCAGGACGGCATCGAGTATGCGGCCGGTACCTGGGTGATCCCGATGGACCAGCCGTTTGCCAACTTCGTGCTGCAGCTTTTCGATATCCAGCAGTACCCCGACCTGCGACAGTTCCCCGAGGGCCCGCCGGACCAGCCCTACGACGTCGCCGGCTGGACGCTGCCTTTCATGATGGGCGTGCACGTCGTCGAGGCGGCGAGCCCGCTGACCGATGCTGTGCGCGCCGCGATGCAGCCCGTGCAAGGTGACACCGTGGCCTGGGATGCGGGCATCGACGCTGCCCCCTTCGACAGCCCGCCGGGGGTCGGCTTCAACACCGACGCCACCGCCGCGGGCGTCGTTCCTCCCGCCGGCAACGTCACCGGCTCCGGCAACGCCCTGATCGTCGATCCGTCGCAGAACAACAGCTTCAAGGCGATCAACGCCGCGCTCGACGCCGGCGGCGAGGTGCGCTTCCGGCCCGGCAGCCCGGGCGCAGGCGATGCGGCCGGGACGAGCGGCAGCTACGAGATCAGCGGCATCGACGCCGCCACACTCAACCAGTGGGTGGCGGACTACGCTCTGCAGGCGTCGCGCGGCAACGCCGGTGGCGGTGACATCGGCCATCCGCGCATCGGCCTGTACCGGCCGTGGGGCGGCAACATCGACGAGGGCTGGACGCGCTGGATCCTCGAGATGTACGGCTTCGAGCCGGTCAGCGTGCGCCCCGCCGATATCAAGGCGGGGGACCTGCGCGAGCGCTTCGACGTGCTCATCTTCGCCGACTACGGCGCCAACACGGTGATCAACGGCCAGCGGCCGGGCAGCGCACCGCCGCGCTACACCGGTGGCATCGGGCGCGAAGGCGTGCGGCTCGTCGACGCCTTCGTGCGCGACGGCGGCACGCTACTGTGCATCAACGGCAGCAGCTCCTTCGCCATCGACGAGCTGCACGTGCCGGTGCGCGACATCACCGAGGGCCTGTCCAACGACGAGTTCTTCCTCTCCGGCTCGATCCTCGAGCTCGAGGTCGATCCCTACCACCCGGTCATGGCGGGCATGAACCCGATGTCGAAGATCTTCGTCGGGCGCGGGCCGGTGTTCACCATCGAGGACGGCTTCGAGGGCGCGGTCTTTGCCAAGTACCCGGAACAGGTCAACCCGCTGGTCTCCGGTTATCTGCTCGGCCCCGACCACATCGAAGGCTACGCCGCCGGCGTCGACGTGCACCACGGCGACGGACACGTCGTCCTGCTCGGCTTCCGCCCGCAGTGGCGCGGCCAGCCCTTCGGTAACTTCCGCATACTCTTCAACGCCGCGCTGTTCAGCGGCGAGATGGCCGCCGAGGCGCAGGGCTCTCCCGATTTCTGGGCCAAGCCGGCCGAGCCCGAGGACGAGGGTGGCGACGAAGCTCCGTCCGGCGGCGGCCGTGGAGGTCGGCGGGGTGGGGGGCGCCGCTAGGCGGTAGGCCTCGGATTGGAGCTGCCGGGCGGGCCAGCGACACGGTCCCGCGCTCCGGCGTCAGTCCGCCGATCGCAGATGCAGCCCTTTCTTCGAGTACATATCGCGATCCGCCCGTGCCACCACCTGCTCGATGTTCTCACCGAGCTCGCGGAAGGCCGTACCGAGGCTGAAGGGCGCAGGGGACTCGAAAGGAGCCACTTCGCGCAGGCGCTCGGCGATGGTGTTGAGCTCCTCGCTCGATGATGCGGCGACGAAGATGGCGAACTCGTCGCCGCCGAGGCGAATGACGACATCCTCGGCGCGGCCGTGACGGCGGATGAAGTGCGCTACGCCCTGCAGGACACGGTCACCCTCCTCGTGCCCATAGGTGTCGTTGACCGCCTTGAAATTGTCGAGGTCGAGCAGCAGGCAGCCCCAGCGCGCAGTCGGGCGCTCGAGGCGCGACCGCATACTCTCGAGGTAGCGGCGGTTGTAACAACCGGTGAGCGGGTCGCGCACGCTGAGCTCTTCGAGGCGACGCTCGAGGTCCTTGCGGTCGGTGATGTCGCGAAGCAGCCCCTCGAATCCGACAGGCTGGCCGTGATCGTCGACGAGCAGGCGGGCGTTGACGGAGAAGGAGATCAGGTTGCCGTCCTTGCGTTCCAGTTGAATCTCGAAGCCGGTGACCTCGCCGTCGGTGAGGATGCGGTTGCGCAGCAGCTCGCGGTCGGCCGGGTTGGGGTAAAGGTCGTCGGCGTTGCGGCCGATCAGCTCGTCGCGCTCGTAGCCCAGGTAGCGCCGAACCGCCGGGCTCACCTCGACGATCGTGCCGGTCATATCGCTGCGGTAGTAGATGTCCTGCACGTTCTCGAAGATCGCGCGGTATTTTTCCTCGCTCTCGAGGAGCGCGCGCAGCGTGCGCTTGTGCTCGGTTACATCCATCAGCACGCCGCGGTAGGCGACGGTTTCGCCGGTATCGTTGCGCTGTCCGTGGGCGACGTCACGCACCCAGCGGCGCTTGCCGTCGAGGCCCCGGATGCGGAACTCGAGACCGGAGTTGGCCTTGCCGGCGGCGACGCGCCGGTCGAACTCGCGACGCAGGTCGGGGTCGACCATGAAGTCCGCGATTCGCCGACGCGCGATCTCGTCGAGCGTGCGCGCCCCCAGAAGACGGATGAGCGCCGGATTGCCGTCGACGATGGCGCCGTCGGCGTCGGTCATGTAGATGGCCTCGTCCATCTCCTCGACGAAGTCGCGCAGTCCGGCGGGATCGTCGAGCAGCAGGTGGCCGGGCGGCAACGAGCGGACCGCGGGATCGAGCGGTTCCGCCGGACGGCGGCGGTCGGTTTCCTGTTTGGATTTGGAGTCGGGGAAACGAGCCATGTATGGGATTGAACGCGGTCGCAGCGGTGTTCTTCAAGTGGTACGGCGTTTCAATTTGCCTTCACCCATGCGCTCGGGATTCATCGAATTCCTCGATTTCCGCCTCCCAGACGATGCGTACGGCGTTTTTCAGGCTCTGCGCCGTGGGGCATTTCGACTGGTGGCCAGCGAGCGCGCGGTCGACGGCTTCACGGCTCCCGACGGGGATCCTCAGGTGGTAGTGGATGCGGATCTCGGTGAGGCTGGGGATCTTGTCGACGATTTCGTTGATGCCTTCCACCTCGGCGACGATGTTGTCGGGGGCGAGCGAGACTTGACGCACCTCCAGTGCGCCGTTGAGCGTACCGAGCATTCAGCCGCCGGTAGCGGCGACGATGTAGTCGACCGGCAGCGGCAGGTCGGGCGCAGCATCGAGGCGGTAGTGCTGCTTGATCGGCCCGTGCACGCCGAAGTCCAGCGGCCCGCCGACGGCGATCTCGGCGCGTCGCCGCAGCCCGTCGACCTTGGTGATCCTGGCTTCGGCAGTGTAGAAGGCTTCGCTCATGCTTTCGTCCTTTCGCGTGAATCGTGGCCCGTGCAGCGCCGCCGGTGCGCAGACTCGTACAGTGTTGCGGGCCGCCCCGGATCCCCACTGAGGTGGGGCCGGGAGCCGTGCGGGACGCCGTCGGCGCCGCGCTGCCCTGGCGAGGCCCGGCGGCACGGTGTTAGATCATGCGTCGTCAGCCGGCCGCGCCTTTCCGACGGGAGAATACCGATGTTGCCTTCGTCGCGCACCGTTTCGTCATGCCGCCGCCAGTTCGCCACGCCCGTGACCAGGCTGTCGGCGGTCGTGCTCATGGTGCTCCTCCTGGGGTGTGGCGGAGGGGATCGGGTCGATTCCAAGGCGAGCGGAAACCCCGCTGCGGCAGCCGCGAATCCTCCCGCCGTCGAGCTGACGCTTGCGCCTCCAATCAACCACCTCGATACGACAGCGCGTGAGCCGATGCTCGTCGAGCACCCCGACGGGACCCTCTTCGTGGCCGGCTACCAGCGCGAGAACCCCGTGGTGGAGCAGCCCCCGGAGCTGTGGCGCAGCCGCGATGGCGGGCTCGGCTGGGAGCGCGTCGACGTGGGTTCGGTCGCCGACGGCGCGGTGGGGAACTCTGACGTCGACCTGGCGATTTCGCCCGACGGCGCGCTCTACTACCTGACCATGGGGTTCGATCGCACGGTGGGGGAGGGCACGCACGTTGCC
>JASFRZ010000212.1:0-8274 GCA_050114655.1 Acidobacteriota bacterium | reverse complement strand
GCCCGGCGTGTTCTCGGTGCGCTGGCGGGTGCCCGACATCTTGCCGGCACGCGCCGTGCCGACGCCGCAGCTTCCCGCCGGCTGTGTGCCGCGGGGCGAGCCCGAGGTCACCCGCCTGACCGGCGCTTGGTTGTTCATCCAGACGTGGCGCTGCAGCGGTGCGCTCACCGGTCAGGAGGTCGGCCTGCGCTTTCCGTTCGGCGACCTCTCGCTCACCACCGTGGCGCGCGTCGACCTGCTGTCCGGCGATCGCTTCGCGCGCTTGATCTCTCCGGGCGATCCGCCGTGGCGGCTGCCGGCCGGTACCGCGACGCCGGACCGGCTGGCGGCGGCGCGCGACGCGGTGCTGTTCGGTGCGCGCCACGCCATGCTTTCGCTCGCCCACCTGGCCATGATCGTGGCGATGGTGCTGATGGGGCGGGCGCGACGGCCGCAGTGGATGCTGGCACTGTTCACCCTCGGCCAGATCGGCGGGCTGGCGCTCGCGACGATCGCAGGCCGTAGCGTCGACGTCGCCGTCGGCGAGCTGGCGGTGGGCCTGGCGGCGGTGGTGCTGGCGCGCGAGGCGCTGCGGCCCGAGGCGAAGCGCGGCGACGGGCGGGGCCTTGCCGCGGTCGCCGGCGCGATCCATGGCGCGGCGCTGATCAGCCTGACAGCGGGAGAGCTCGGCAGCGAGCTGGCCGGGTGGGGCGCCCGGCTGGCGGTGATTCTCGGCATCGATGCCGTCCAGCTGACGGCCGCGTACGTCGTATTGCTGCTGCTCGCATCGGTGTCCGCGGTGGGCGCGCGGCGCGCGTGGGCAAGCTACGCCGTGGGCGTGGTCGGCGCCGCCGTGGCGCTGGCGATGGCGCTGGGCGGAGGCGTTGCGTCCGGCGCCGCGACCTCGGGCGCGGCACCCTTCTCCCTACCCGGCGATCAGGCAACGGCGACGGCACCGGCCTCCCAGCGGGTCGCGCCTGCGTCCGATGCGTCGCTGCAGAGTTTTCTGAGCATCGAACCCTTCGAGCTGCGCCACGAGGTGATGGTACGTCTGGTCGACCTCGCCTCGCTGATGGATCTCGATCAGGAATCGACGCTCGCCGTCGCGGCGCAACCGGCGATCAAGGAGCAGCTCGGCGCGCTGGTGCTCCGGCACACCGCGCTGGTGGCCGACGGGGAATCCGTCGGTCCGGTGCTGCGCCGGGTCGACTTCATGAGCGTTGACGCCACCGGGGCGCTGCCGCGCACTAACCCGCAGCCTGAGCCGGTTGCGGCGGCGATGGTGGGCGTGGTTGTGGCGTACCCGACCGACGGCATGCCGCGGCAGGTGGAGCTGTCGTGGATACCGTTCCCCGACTTCGTCGACCGGATCCCCGCCACCATCATCGATCCCGAGGCGGTGAGCACGCTCACGCTGTCAGCAGCGCAAGCCACTGAGACGTGGGACAACGAGCTGCTCGACGATTCCGTCCCCTCGATCAACGCGGTGGCGGTCGAGCCCGCCACGGTGTCGATCCCGTGGCTGGCGCTGCCGCTGGTCGCGGTTGTCGGCGTCGCGTTGTGGCGCCTGCACGGCCCGCGGCGCGCCGGGGCGGCGGCGCTGGCGCGCGTCGCGCTGGCGCTCGCGCTGGTCGTCGGCCCGCTGGTGACGACCGCTGTGGCGATCCCTGGCTCGCTCGGTACGGTACCCAGCGAAGCCCAGGCGCGGCGCCTGCTCGCCGGCCTGCTGCCCAACGTCTATCGTGCCCTCGAGTTCCGCGACGAGGGGCGCATCTACGACCGCCTGGCGATCACCGTAACCGGCGACACGCTGACCGATATCTACCTGCAGCAACGACGCGCCCTCGAGCTCGAGGAACGCGGCGGTGCGGTGGCGCGCGTCGAGGCGGTCGAGGTGACCGAAGTGCGAGACATCGAGCCACAGGCGGACGGCTTCACGGTGAGCGCCACCTGGGTGGTAGGCGGCATGGTGACCCACTTCGGCCACCGGCACTTCCGCCAGAACCGCTACGACGCGCGCGTCGGCATCGCCGCCGTCGACGGCACCTGGAAGATCCGCACCATCGATGTGCTCGAGCAGGAGCGCGTTCAATGAGCGCGACGCGGAGCCCGTTGCTGCGCTTCTTCGTCCTCGGAGCGCTGCTATTGCTGGTTTACGGACTCGCCGGTGACTCGCTGGGCGGCGCGTCCGGCAAGCGCATTGACATCGGCGAGGACGAGGTGGCACTGATGGCGGACAACTTCGAGCGCACCTGGCGGCGCCCGCCCACCGCCTCGGAGCTGCGTGGGCTGATCGATGCGCGCGTGCGCGAGGAGGTCCTGTACCGCGAGGCGCTCGCCCTCGGCCTCGATGCCGATGATGTCGTCGTGCGCCGGCGCATGGTGCAGAAGATGGAGCTGCTGACCCAGGATCTGGCGGTGATGTCCGACCCCACCGACGATCAGCTACGCCGCTTCCTTGCCGACAACCGGGAGCGCTACCGCAGCCCCGACCGCATCAGTTTTACGCAGGTGTTCTTCAGCGTCGATCGTCGCGGCGCGGCCGCCGAGAGCGACGCCGTTGCGCTGCTCGCGCGTCTCGAGGCGGGCACGGTCGGCGTCGGCGATGCCGAAGAGCTCGGCGACTCGTCGCTGCTCGCGCCGGAGTATCGTGCCGTGACCCCGGCAGATGTCGAGCGCACCTTCGGGGCTGACTTCGCCGCCGCGCTGTTCGCCCTCGGCGAGGGCTGGCACGGGCCGTTGCAGTCGGCGTTCGGCTACCATGTGGTGCGCATCAGCGAGCGCGTCGCCGGCGCCGACCCCGACTTCGCCACCGTACGTTCCGACCTCATCCGTGACCTCAACCGCGAGCGCCGCAATGCCGCCACCGAGCGGCTCTACGACGGGCTGCTGTCCGAGTACGAGGTGACGATCGACGAGGCGGCGGTCGACAGGATGTCGCTCGAGGCGACGCGCGGCGGCCGTTGACCCGTTGGCGTCGCCGCTTCCATCACGCTCGCGCCGCGCGGCCAGTGTCACCGCCCGCCCTGGTTTGGGCGCCGAGAGTTATCTCTGCCGGCGCAAGCTGCGGCTCGGCTCCTACTGGTTCTTGAAAATCTCGCCGCCGAGCATGACGAACGAGACGCGCTCGGTGACGGTGATGTCCTCGAGCGGGTTGCCCGGCACGGCAACGAGGTCGGCGAGCTTGCCGGTCTCGATCACGCCGCGATCGTCGACGCCGAGCAGATCGGCGGCGTAGACGGTGGCGGCGCGCAGCGCTTCGACCGGTTGCATGCCGCGCTTGACCAGCGTGGCGAACTCGCGTGCGTTGTCGCCGTGCGGGTAGACCGCGGCGTCGGTGCCGAAGGCGATCGGCACGCCGTACTGGATGGCCATTTGCAGGCTCTCCACCGCGATCGGCATGACGTACTCGGCCTTGGCACGGATCGGCGGCGGCAGTGCGTCGAGGTCGATGCTCTCCACCAGGTAGGTGGTCGGCACCAGGTAGGTACCGTTGCTCTTGAGCACGTCGATCGCCTGTTCGTCGAGGATCGAGCCGTGCTCGATGGAGGCGACGCCGGCATTGGAGGCGGCGATGATGCCCGCGGTGCCGTGCGCGTGCGCCGCCACCTTGAGGCCGTGGCGCGCCGCCTCTTCGACCGCGGCGCGGATCTCCTCGTCGGAGAGCTGCTGCGCGCCGACTGACTCCTCGAACGACAGCACGCCGGCGGTGGCACAGATCTTGATGACCTTGGCGCCGTGCTTGATCTGGTAGCGCACCGCCTTGACCACCTCGTCGACGCCGTCGGCGACGCCTTCCTCGGGGCCGAGCTCGAGCACACCGGGGGCGAAGCCGGTGGCGTCGCAGTGGCCGCCGGTGATGCCGATGGCATGGCCGGCGCCGATGACCCGCGGCGAGGCCACCAGGCCACGCTCGCGGGCACGCTCCAGCGCGATGTCGACGAAGCCCGCCGAGCCCAGATCGCGCACGGTGGTGAAGCCGGCCATGAGCGTGATCTCGGCGTTGTGCGCCGCACGCAGCGCGACGTCGGCGTCGGTCTCGGTCACCGGGGCGATGGCCAGATTCGCGTCGATCGCGTATGCCAGGTGAGTGTGCAGGTCCATGAAGCCGGGCATCAGCGTGACGTCGCCGAGGTCGTAAACGCGCACGTCCTGCGGCACCGCCGTGGTGCCGGTGCGCACGTCGGCGACGCGATCGCCACGCACCTGAATGACGACGTCCTCGACGATCTCGCCGCGGGTCACGTCGAGCATGCGGGCGGCCTTGAGGAACAGAGTTGATCCGGTCGTCTGCGCCGGCGCCGGCGCCACCCACAGCAGCAGGGTGAGGAAAGCGGCGATCGCCACGCAGATGCGGCGGCCGCCGTAACGGCTACCAGTGGTATCCGAACGTCGTGTTGATACCGAAGTCATTCTTTTCGGCTCCCTCCTGCGGCGGGCGGCTGTCGTACTGCTCGTAGAACTGCAGGCCGATGGTGAAGTTGTTGACCAGCTCGTAGCTCAGGGTGTGGTTGAAGTTCAGGCGCACGCGGCCGGCGTCGGTGACACTGGGAATCGCCTGGAAATCGGTGCTGAGGATGAAATCGTGCGTTCCATAGAGGAACACGTCAAGCGACGTGCCGCCCAGCACATCGAACTCCTGCCGACCGGGATCGCCGGTGTAGCGCTCCTGGGTGAACAAACCGGTGCTGTATACCGACCAGTTGTAGGTGCTGGTGTTGCGGAGGTAGCGTCCGGCGCCAGCGCCGATGCTGCCGCGGAAGGCGAGGTTCAGCTCGCTGTTCTTCTGCAGGCCGCCGAGCACGATCGAGAACCATTGCGGCCAGCGAATGCGTCGCCTCCAGGCCGACGCGAGCTCCTGTCGGTTGGTCGTCGTCTCGCCCTGGATCCTCTTGATCGTCGAGCTGATGTCGAGACTGATCTGGTCGTGGCGCGACGTGAGCGTGTTGGAAAAAGAGAGATCGGACTCGGCCTGTCCCGATGCCTGCGTGAAGTTGAGTCCCAGCGACAGGTTGCCGTCGAGCTTCTTCCAGAAGGACTGGCCGATGGGGTGCGCCGAAGCCACGTCGTCGGGCGGCAGGGTTGTCGATCCGGCTTGGCTGTCGACCACGATGTCACCGGAGGTCGGGCCCGGTTGCAGCGTGCCGTAGATCGGCTCGCCCGATCGCAATTGCACCTCGAGCGTCTTGTCGCTCTGAATCGACGCGATGTCGATCCAGCGAATGTACACCGTGTCCATCGCGTTGGTGCTCAATTGCAGGCGACCCTGTTCGATGTTCTTGATCTCGCCGGTGATGCGGTCGCCGTTTCGTAACGTGATCACGTCGGTCTTCTGCGCCGCCGCGGGAGCGGCGTACAAAACGACCGCGGCGAGGGCGAGGCAAAGGAGTCCCGCGCGGGGCCGCAGGATGGCGGGGTCGTGCATGGCGGCGTCTTCCTCCGGTTCCCGCCGCGGCTCGCACACGAGCCGGGCAGACCGTGGTGGATTTTGATGGGTTTCCGTCAGCAGTATGCCGAAGATCAGAGGGCCTGGGCGTCCTGCTAGCCGTCGAGCTCTCCATTCAGCTCCATGTATACACGCCGGATCGCCGTTGCGCTCTGGCTCGAGCGCAGCGTCCAGCCCTCCAGCTCGCCGAACCGTGCCTGCTCGACCGTCTCGTCGACGCCCAGGCCGGCGGCGTGCAGCCGCCGGGCCTCTTCGATGACCTGTACGAGCGCCCGGCGGTAGGTCTCGAGCTCCTCCGCGAGGATCGCCGGCGACTCCACGAAGCCGTGCCCCGGCAGGTAGCCGTCGACGTCCATTGCCTGCGCCTTTTCGATCATTGCCACCCACTCCGACGGGTAGGCCGAGCGCATCGCCGGGAAGATGCGGTTGAGGTAGGCCTCGCTCATGAACAGCACCTTCTCGGCCGGCAGGTACACCATCAGGTCGCCGCCGGTGTGAGCGCGGCCGAGAAACTGCAGCACGATGGTCTTGTCGCCGCGCTGCAGCTCGGCGCGTTCCTCGACCAGATCGGTGGTCAGCGGTGCCGGCGTCGCTCCCTCGCGCTGTGCCGCACGCTCGGTACTGGAGGCCAGCACTGCGGCAGAGGTCGGGTGTGCCCAGACGCGCGCGCCCTGCGGGAATGCCGCGTTGCCGCCGGTGTGATCGCCGTGGTCCGAGCCGACCACAACGTCGGTGATCGGCGCGTCGGTGATCGTGCGGATGTGCTCGATCAGCCGTTCGGTCTCCTCGACGTTGCCCTGTCCGTCGGCCACCAGCACGCCGTCGGCAGTGACGACGAACAGGCTCACGGTGGTGAACTTCTCCTCGCCCGCGCTGCGTAGCTGCTCGTAGGTGTAGACGCCCTCGGCGATCTGCTGCACGCGCGGAAAGTCGGCGTCGGTGAAGCCGCGGGCGTTGGGATCGCCGGTGCGGATGACGGTCGGCGCGGCGGCCGTCGCTTCGGGTTGCGGCTGCTGTGCGGTGGGCGCGGAGCAGGCGGCGCTGCCGGCCGCCAGGAGCAGCGCGGTGCCCAGGGCGAGCGGCGTGATCGTGGTCGATGAAGTGCTCGGCCGCGCCACCCCGGCACCGGCATCGGCCGGCGAGGCGTGCGAAACAAGACCTCGAAGCATGACTTTCCTCCGGTGACGGGTATGTGCGGCGATGATAGGGTTCTGCTCCGTATCGAAAAAGGGCACCGACCGCCGTGCGGTTCCCATCGGGCGGGTTCTCCACCCCCGCCCGCGTCACGGCCGGGTCGCACCACGGAGAGGTTCGCCATGAGCTTTCGCAGCAAGGCTGTATCGATCGCGCTACTCGTCGTCCTCGTCACCGGCCTGGCCGCCTTCGTGCAGGCGCAGCAGCGCGGCCGCCAGCTCACGCCGGAGCAGATCGCCGAGCGCCAGCGCCAGCAGGCCGAGGCGCTCGCCGCCGAGATGGCCGAGCCGCGGCCGATCGACGGCATCGACTCGATCTGGATCGAGGAGCTCACCTGGATGGAAGTGCGCGACGCCATCAAGAGTGGCAAGACCACCGCGATCGTGGCCACCGGCGGCGTCGAGCCCAACGGCCCCTACCTCGCCACCGGCAAGCACAACTATGTGCTGCAGGGAGCCTGCGAGGGCATCGCACGCGAGCTCGGCAACGCGCTCTGCGCACCGATCGTCAAGCTGGTCCCCGAGGGCGACCACGAGCCGCCGTCGGGGCACATGCGCTATCCCGGCACCATCAGCCTGCGCGAGGAGACCTTCGAGGCGGTGCTCGAGGACGTCGGCACCAGCTTGAAGGTCGCCGGCTTCGAGAACGTCGTGTTCATCGGTGACAGCGGCGGCAACCAGCGCGGCATGGAGGCGGCCGCGGCGGCGCTCAACGAGCGCTGGGCGGACTCCGGCGCGCGCGCGCATTTCATTCCCGACTACTACACCTACGACTCGGTGTTCGAGTACATGGAGACCGAGCTCGGTATCGCCGAGGGTGAGTCTGACGGCTACCACGACGATTTCGTCATCACCTCGCTGATGATGATCACCGACCCGCAGGCAGTGCGTTACGAACAGCGCGTCGCCGCCGACAAGGCGACCATCAACGGCCTCAGCATCGCCGACCTCGACGCCACCGTGGCGACCGGCAGGAAGCTGATGCAGTTCCGCGTCGACAAGACGGTAGCGGCAATAAGAGCGTCGATCGGATCCTGAGCCCGGTCTCGCAAGAGGTCCGGTAACCGAGAATCCCCGCGTGCCGGCGATACCGCTGGCTAGAGGATCCGCTGGCCGATGGCCGACAGGGCAAGCTCGACGGCGAGCTCGGCGGTGGCGTTGCGGTTATCGAGGATCGGGTTGACCTCGACCAGATCGAGCGTGGTCAGCGCGCCGCACTCGGCGGCGGTCTCCATGATCAGGTGCGCCTCGCGGTACGACAGCCCGCCGCGCACCGGCGTGCCCACCCCCGGCGCCACGTCGGGGTCGACCGAGTCGAGGTCGAACGACAGGTGCAGCCAGGCGTCGCCGTCGGTGGCTACTTCGAGTGCTTCGCGGATCACCGCGTACAGGCCGCGCTGGTCGATCTCGGTCATCGTGTAGGCGTGCACGCCGGCATTGCGCACCAGTTGCTTTTCCTGCTCGTCGAGGTTCCGCAGCCCCAGCAGCACGGTGCGCTCGGGCTTCACCGAGGGCTCGTCGCCGCCGATTGCGGTGAGCTCGAGTGGGCCGTCACCGAGGCAGGCAGCCAGGGGCATGCCGTGCACGTTCCCCGAGGGGCTGGTGTCCGGCGTATTCATGTCGGCGTGCGCATCGACCCAGATGAGGCCGAGCTCG
>JASFRZ010000211.1:0-8312 GCA_050114655.1 Acidobacteriota bacterium | reverse complement strand
GCCCGTGGGCGCGTAGTCCAGACCTGGAAAGGTCACCGCGGAGACGACTCCGAACAAGCGCTGGGGCCCACCCAGCGGCGGCACGGCGGCGATCTGCCAACCGCCGGCCTCGTTGCGCAAAAAGGCGAGCTCGCTCGCATCCGGGGACCAGGTGGGTGCCGCGATGTCTGCGCTACCGTCGGTCAGGCGCAGCGGGTCGCCGCTGCCGATCTGTTGCACGTACAGATCGAGCACGCTGCCGGCGCCGCCGTTCCAGGCGAACGCCACGAAACGGGCATCGGGCGACAGGGACGGCGCTTCCTCCGAGCCGAGCAGGGCGGTCAAGGGCACGGCGATCGCTGTCGTCTCGTCCACCGCGGGTGCCGGGGCGCGCGATCCACCGAGCCAGCCGCCGCCGAGCAGGAAGGTCGCTGCCAGCACCACCACCAGCACTGCCGCCAACCCCCAACGATACGCTCGGTGGTCAAGCGCTCGCGCCAGCGCGCTTGTCGCCCCGCTCGTCGCCTGCAGCGCCGCCTCGAGGTCGCGCGGTACAGCGGCGACATCGGGCAAGCGCCGTTGCGGATCCGTCTGCAGGCAGCGCTGCAGCAGCCGTCGGATCGGCTGCGGCGTCGTCGCAGGCAGGGCACTCCAGTCGACTTCGCAATCGATTATGGCGGCGAGCGTGTCGCCCATCGTGTCGCGCTGGAACGCCGGCCGGCCGGCCAGCATCTCGTAGAGCACACAGCCGAAAGACCAGACGTCCGAGCGCGCGTCGAGCGGCTTGCCGCGCACCTGCTCGGGACTCATGTAGGGCGCTGTGCCGAGGATCAGCCCGCTGGTGGTGATGGCCTCGCTGCCCACGGCCGCCGACCCCTCCCGCGCGCCGGAGCGGTCGATCTCCAGCGCCTTGGCGACCCCGAAGTCGAGCAGCTTGACGACGCCCTCCGGGGTGACCATGACGTTGGCCGGCTTCAGGTCGCGGTGGATGACCCGGCGGGCATGCGCTGCGGCGAGGGCCTCGGCGATCTGTCGCGCGATCTCGAAAGCTTCCGAGGGCGGCAGCGGGCCACTCGTGAGGCGGCTCTTCAGCGATTGACCTCGAACCAACTCGAGTACCAGAAACGGTCTTCCGTCGGCGTACTCGATGCTGTGGATGGCGGCGATGTTCGGATGATGCACGGCGGCCAGCAGCTTGGCCTCGCGGTCGAAGCGCGCCAGCAGCTTGTCGTCGCCGGCGAGATCGTCGTTGAGCACCTTGAGCGCCACCTCGCGCTCCAGATGCGTGTCGATCGCCCGAAACACCTCGCCCATGCCGCCGCGTCCCAGCGGCGCCAGGATCTCGTAATGGCCGAGCCTACGTCCGGGCATCTTCGTTCCCTGGTCGAGGGATAGATTCCGACCGCAGGGTCCTATTCTAGCGGTAACCCCGGCGGGATCCAGGGGTGCGGGTGGCGGCGCCTGCGTTCGAACCCTTACCCTCTTAAGTATCCGCCGCTCGCGTCATCGTAGGCCACACCTCAGCTCGACGTGCGCGGGCCGTAGCTGGCGAGGGGCACCCCATGGGCAACGCGAGGCCGAATCGAGATCTGAACGATCCTTCCGCGCCCAGATTTCGCTTCCCGCCCTTCGAGTTCGATCCCGCCACCGGCCTGCTGTATCAAGGCGACGAGGAGACGCTTCTGCCGCCCAAGGTCGCTCTCGTATTGCAGCGCCTGCTGGAGAGCACGGGTGAGCTCGTCACCAAGGACCAGCTCCTCGAGGATGTCTGGCAAGACACCAGCGTCACCGACAGCTCGCTCTCTTACACGATCAGCATCCTGCGGCAGCTGCTCGGAGACGATGCGCAGAACCCGACGTACGTCGAGACCCTGCATGGGAGGGGTTATCGCTTCGTGTCCCCGGTCGAGGGTCTCGGCTCGGCTCCGGCACACGGGGACGAGACGGCGGAACACACCGGCGAAACCGGCGGACCTGTCCACGAAACGGACGCGCAACCCGTCCCGGCCGCCGCGTCTACCGGCGGGAACGGAGCGCCCCTGGCACCCGGCGACAAGCTGGGCAGCTACGAGATCGTAGATGTCGTCGGTGCCGGTGCCACCGGCACGGTGTACCGCGCCCGCGACGACTCGCTCGAGCGCGACGTGGCGATCAAGCTGCTGGCCGAGGACTTCGCCGACGATCCGCAGCGGCTGGCGCGCCTGGAGCGCGAGGCCAGGCTCCTCGCCGCCCTCTCGCACCCCAACATCGCAGCCATCCACAGCCTCGAGGAGACCGACGGCCGCAAGGTCCCGGTGCTCGAGTTCGTCGACGGCGAGACGCTCGACGAGCGAATGCGTTCGCGGCCTCCCGACACCGGCGAAGCGCTTCGGATCGCCCGCGACATCGCGTCGGCGCTCGAGGCGGCGCACGAGCAGGGCATCATCCACCGCGATCTCAAGCCGAGCAACGTCAAGCTGACGACGACGGGACAGGTCAAGGTGCTCGATTTCGGCCTCGCCAAGCGACTCGAAGTCGAGGTCCTGGGAGAGGAGATCGCGGCATCTCCCACCACCAGCCTGACCATTCGCGCCAGGAGGGGCTCGATCGTCGGCACCGCCGCCTACATGAGCCCGGAGCAAGCCCGCGGCCAAGAGGTCGACAGGCGCGCCGACATCTGGTCGTTCGGCTGCGTGCTGTACGAGTTGCTCACCGGCGGCAGCAGGCCGTTCGGCGGCGACACCATCGCCGACACCCTGGCGAGCGTCGTCGGGGGCGATCCCGACTGGACGGCGTTACCCGCCGGGACCCCGCGGGGCGTCCGGCCGTTGCTGCGCCGCTGTCTGCGCAAGGATCCAACCGACCGCCTGCGTGACATCGGCGACGCCCGCATCGAGATCGACGACGCGCTGGCGGCTCCCGCGGGGGAGCTCGAGCCGAATGCAACGGAAGCGGATCGGTCCACCCGGCGTCGCATCGTCGCTGCCCTGTCGACGGCGGCCGCATTCGTTGCCGGCGGGGGGATCGGCTACGTGGTTTCTGACCGCCCCGACGGGGAGCCACCATCATCGACCTCTCCGCCACCGGACGACGTCAGCGCTTTCGAATTCGATGCCCCGGAAGGCCTGCGCGTGTCGCAACTCTCGGTTTCCCCTGACGGAAGGCACATCGTGTTTGTCGGGGGTAGCGAAGATGGTAGGCAACTCTACCGCCGCCCGGTCGGCGGCTTGAGCATCCAGCCCATCCCGGGAACAGAGGGTGCCCGCAACCGTCCTTTCTTCTCGCCCGACGGTGATCGCCTCGGGTTCTTTACGGACGACGATCTCATGGCGGTCCGCTTCCCGGGTGGCGGCGACCTGCACACAGTGGCGGCGGACATCCGCGGCAGGACGGAGGCGATGAGCGCCAGCTGGGGTTACGACGACGCCATCGTCTTCGGACACTTCTTCGACGGTCTCTTCTGGGTACCCGCTGCTGGTGATACCCGGCCCGAGCCACTCACCACCCTCGACGACGAAGGTGATTTGGCGCACTTGCTGCCGCAGCACGTTCCTGGCACGAGGCTGTTGCTTTTCACAGTCCGCCGGGGTGGCTTCCAGCATGCCATCGAGCTGATCGATCTTGACAACCCGGAAGACCGACGCACCGTGATCGAGGACGCGCGCAACGGCCATCTGCTTCATGCGAACCGGCTCGTGTTTGAACGCGCGGGAGACCTGTATTCCGTTACGTTCGACGCCGAGACAGGACTGCCCCGGGATGGTCCGAAGCTCGTCACCGACGACGTATGGCGCGGTCTCGAGGGAGCGATGCCGGCTCCGGTTGCCGCCGCGGGGGGGACGCTTGCCTGGATGGGACAGAATCAGACCTACGAGCGCCACACGATCGCCAGCTGGCACCCCGACAGGGGACTTTGTCTCTTGCCGAAGAGCGACCCCCTATCGGTGAGCGACCGGGCGTTCACCAGCCTGCGACTGTCCCCCACCGGCGAGAAGTTGCTGCTGGTCGAGCGTCTCGGAGCGCTCGACGGCAGGCTGCTGATCTCGCCCGCGTCGCAGTTCGCCCCCATCCTCGTTCTGACGAAAGGCAATCCGTACCTCGCCATCTGGCAGCCGGACGGCGGAATCACCTACGCTGCTCGCGAGAACGGACGCCCCGGGCTGGTCGTCTACTCCGCCCCCGCCGACGGCCTCTATGACCCGAGCCGGCACCGGGAGCTCTTCGCCAGGCCGGGAGTTGTCTTCCCGATCTCCTGGGACAGCTCGATGCGCTATCTCGTCTACAACGAGGTCGTCCCTCTAGAAACCTGGAAGATCTTCTACTACGACGTGGATGACGGAAGACGACATGAGGCCAGAGCAACGCCCGGTTCCCACGTGCTCGGCGGCGACCTGTCGCCCGATGGCCGGTGGCTCGCGCACCACGGGAGACGCGAAGGTCGCATACCGGCCGTCTACGTCGAGCCGTTCCCGAAGGGGGAGGCAAGCCCGAAGTCGGTCGGGTACTACTCGGGCACCCCTCGATGGGCAACCGTCGACGGCGAGCTGTATCTGTACTACGTGACCGAAGGAAACCTCAGCCGGGTCGGAGTAGGGTTCACCTCGGACGAGGTCGACTTGTCAGAATCTGAGGACGTCGGCATCCTGCCAGACCCGGCTCTCACGGACCCGACAGCAACTGGGTACATGTTGAATCGTCACGGATTGCCGGTGTTCAACGTCCGAAACGACGGGACCATTTTCGTTCTGTTGAGGCAGCGAGGAGAGGGGCGCAGTATCTCTGTCCGCGAAGGGTTGCCGGGCGCCGGACAGTAGTCCTCCGCGATCTCGTCATCCAGACTCGTCATCGCGCCGGACACCTGACGGTGCAGCGCGCGCGATACCGTGCGAGACGTACGACTCAGCGCCCGATGTCGGACTCTGCTGCCCCGGAGATCGTCTGCTGTGCAGCGTGCCGCGTGATGTAGCCGGCGGCGAGATTGCCCTGGGCAACGGTCGCCACCAGGACCTCGTAGATCCCGTGATGGGGATACAGCTCGTCGAGCGTGTCCTGGTCGAAGGGAGTGCTGGCGCCCAGCAGGACACAGAAGAACGGACCGGCGTTTTCCCCGGTGTGGGTGGCGGTCGGCGCCGCATGATCCGCGATGCTGATTCCGCCCAGCGCCAGACCCTGGGAGTCCCGGACGATGTCGGTTCCGGCTGTCTCGATCAACGGCGCAGTCGGTGGAGGAGTACCTTCCTTCGCCCAGGTGACCAGGTGATCGTAGGCGGCGTCGATGACGTGGAAGAAACGCACCCGGCTCCCTTCGACCTGGACGGCGCAAAGCCCGGGCGGCGGTAGGAGGATGGAGTCCCGAGCCGCAAGGGCGACGATGTTCTCGACGGCCAGCGCGTCGAGGTGCGCCGAGCCGGCCACCTGCCAGGTTCGCAGGGTATCGCTGTCGGGCTGGAGCGGCGGGAGCATGGTGCCGAGCACCGGTCTGAACCCGAGCGCGACGTGGGCGGCATCGGTCTCGCTGTGCAGTTTGAACACGGGCGTGCCGAGGTCCCCCCGAACGGCAGGATTGGCGACGGAAAGCATGAACCCGTCGAACAGGTTGGCCAGCGGATGGACCCTGTTGTAGTAGACGCCGAGGCGAGTCGCTGATTGCGACGCGCCGCTGGCGATGATGCGAGCGGGCTGGAGCCCGTCGAGCACGTCGACCCCGCTCGGGTTCATGATGGTCTGTCCGGCCTGCGAGAAGATGTCCCAGGAAAGCTCGTCGGCGAGGAATGCGCCGCCCGCGGTCACGTCGAGCGTGCCGTAGCGGGTGGGGCTCCACGCCCGCAGCCCGTTGCCGGGTGCGTGGATACCCGCGAGCTGCGCCGAGACGCCGACCCACACGTATCCCTCGCGCATGAAATGTTCGGCGCTGCCCGATACCCAGCCCTCGTCGATGTCGAAGCCGCCCGTGACGTTGAGCCACTCGAGGATCACCGTGCCGTTGAAGTGATTCGCGTTCACCGGGCGGCGAACCACGATGCGCGTCCGGTAGGGGTGGCCGCTGCTGACGACGCTTGCCGTCCCCCCGGGAGTTTGTGGATACGGCGGAAGGGCCGGTATGTCGTAGGCGTTGGCCGAGCCCTCGAGGAAGTATTCCTCTTCGACGTAGCCGAAGTCGTCGACGATCTCGCTGCTGAAGAAGGTGTAGTCGTGCGACGGATCGCCGGGAGAGGCGTTCTGGGGAATGGGGCCGATGACCGTCGGGTTCGGTACCGGTGCCGCTGCGTCGAGCGCACCCGGCGCCAGGATCACCGCCAGTACCAGAATCCATAGTCGGCCGAATCCTCGCGCGTTGCTCTTCCTGTCGTGTTCTCTGCTCATGGTTGTCTTCCCGTCGTGCTCGAACGTGGGTTCCCGGTAGTAGCTGCCTATGCTCCGATCGCTACGGCTGCTTCAGGGCCCTGACGTCGGTGGCGATCGCCGTGCAGATGCGCTCCACGACCACACCCACACCGGGGACCGACAGCTCTTGGATGACGGGCGCCGTTTGGTGAAGGATCAGTGTCTGGCGATCCACGCTGATGCGACCTTCGATGAGGAAGGATGACCCTTCCACGAAAGGCGGCTCCGTGATCTGACAGGAACCATCGATGGAGAACGTGCGATCCTGTGCAACCGAGTACGAACCCTCGCACTCGAACGGGGCGGGCGGGGCGATGGGCGAGTCGCCGGGCGACGTCCGGTCGTGGTACACGATCGTGCCCTCACCCGTGCCGCTCCAGTTTCCGGCGCCATCGAAGCTGGAGATCCCCTTCGTCACGAAGCTCAGCGTTTCCGCCTCGCCGATCAACTGCAGCGTCGTCGGGTTGAACGTCGGCGGAAATGTCCCCGCCGCAGTGGCCACGCACGTGTTCATCTGCGTGAAGGCGTAGTCGGCGTTCAGTAGCTGGAGGTATTCCTGTTTCTCGACTGACCCACGCTCGGTGGCTCTGGCGGTGTCGAAGGGGAGGAGAGTACTCGAAACTGCCGCTACCAGCGCGACGGCTGCGAGCACCCAGGTGGCTTTCGAGAAGCTCATAGCATTGCTCCTTGGCCCTTCTCCCTCGATGGGAGATTGCGTAATCGATCGCTGCGGATTATCGGCAACCAGGGGGAGAAGATCCTTATGTCTTCCTTTGGATCTTCTTAGCTTTGCCCTGCTGCAACCGGCGGGCGCCCGGTGGAGATCATTTCTCGGTCGTCCTATAGTCCGCAGCACCGACCGAACGGCGATTTCCCACGCACGGAGAGATCATGACCAAGCTGCGAAACAGCGCCCTGGCGATCCTCGTCGCGCTCGCTGCAATCGCGTGTGGCGGTGATACCGGCAACAGCGCCGCCGACGCCACCGACAACACCGGCAACGCCGCCAACACGGCGGACACGGCTGCCGCGGCGCCCGACACCACCGCCGACAGCGGGACGTCGCAAGGCGCGGCGAGCGATGCGGAGAGCGTCACCGACGTCCCGCACCTCACCGGCGAGCAGATCGCCGAGCTGATCGACGATCCGAACATCTTCCTGCTCGACGTGCGCAACGCCGACGAGCTGCCCGAGCAGGGGGCCATCGAGGGCTACACGCTGATTCCCATCGACGAGCTCGCCGATCGCCTCGACGAGCTACCGCGCGACAAGACGATCCTCACCATATGAACCCGCGGAGGCCGAGCCGCGCGTGCCGCGGCTTTACTCGAGGAGAACGGGTTCGAGGTGGTGGGGTTCTGCGGTATCCAGGACTACGAGGGCGAGAAGATCTACCCCGGAAAAGACGGCGGCGGGTCCTGAGGCGACAGACGGATTGATCGCGTCAATGCGCAGCAAGCTGCCTGCTAGGCGCTCGTCCCCAGCTCGCGGTGCAACCAGGCGAGCGCAGTCGCCCAGTCACGCTTGACGGTCGCCGGCGCGATGTCGAGTACCGCGGCGGCTTCCTCGACGGTGGCGCCGGCAAAGCAGCGCAGCTCGACCACGGCCGCCTGCCGCTCGTCGAGGGCGGCGAGCTTGTCGAGCGCTTCGTGCAGGGCAACGACGTCGAGATCGGCCGCCGGCGTCTCCGCCTGCAGGTCGGTGAAGGTGACCCGCGGCCGCCCCTCGAAGCGCTTCAGCGCGTGACGCCCGCGCGCGTCGTCCACCAGCACCCGCCGCATGATGCGCGCGCAGATGGCGAAGAACTGCGCGCGGTTGGCCCATTCGACGCGATTCTGGTCGACCAGCCGCAGGTAGGCCTCGTTCACCAGCGCGTCGGTCTGCAGGATGTGGTCGTCGCGCTCGCCGTGCATGAACGAGCCCGCCAGGCGCCGCAGGCGTGACTCGACCAGCGGAACGAGCTGGTCGAG
>JASFRZ010000210.1:0-8389 GCA_050114655.1 Acidobacteriota bacterium | reverse complement strand
CTTCTCGGCCGTTGCGCTGCCGATCAGCGACCACCCGCCGGCGGGTCCGCGGGTAGCCCGCCGGCCTGCGCGCTCAGGTGATCCAGAAGTTCGACAGGCGGACGACGGTCCAGCCGTCGTCGGTGCGCTCGAGGTGCACCGTGCAGCCGGAGTAGCCGAGCCCCACGGCCACCGATGCACGGCTGCGCTCTTCGTCCTGGAACTCGATGCGCCCGACGATCGGGTAGGTCTGCAGCACCCATCCGCCCCAGTGGCCCGGGCGCGCCGGGAAGAAGCGCTTCCATAGCGCGAGAATCTCCACCGAAGCGCCGATCGGTTGGTTCGGTGTCTCCATGATGAAGCGCGGCGGGCGGGTCTCGGTGCCGCCGAGGCGGTCGAGGATGCCCACCAGCAGGGCACGATGCTCCGCACTCATGAACAGAACGTTGTCGAGGTCGGGCAGGGGATCGGTGACGCGCACGCGCACCTCGCGATCGTCGGCGAGCGTGACGCGCATGTCGGGGTCGACGGTGTAGAAGGGCGGCGGCTCGGTCGGCCAGTCGAAGGCGTTCCAGCGACCGCGCGGATTGTCGTAGAAATCGCCGCCGTTGGGCCGGAACAACACGTTACGGATCGCGGCCACGTCGGCGACCAATGCCGCGTCCGCCGCGACAGCGGGGAGGTTGTCGCTGTAGTAGCCGGCCTGGCGCTCGAGCCAGCTCTGCAAGGCGTCGGCGGTGACCTCGGCCGCACGTTCCTCGAGGCCCGCCTTGCCCAGGATCGCGCCCACCGCCAGCCCGGCCGCGCCCACCGCCGGGTCCCAGGGCTCGGCGGCGAGCTCCTCGAAGCGCTCGTAGGCGCTCGCTTCATCGGGTTGCGGCGCCTCGATGTCGGCGATCGCGAGAGCGTGCTCGAAGCGGGCGCGGTGCGCCAGATAGCGTGCCTCCGGTACGGCGGGAGAGTCGGGATGCTCCCGTATGAGCCGCTTCAGGGCCGCATCAGCATCCTCCCAGCGCTCCCGCTCCAGCAAGCGCCGACCGCTTTCGAGCAGCGGCCCCGCGGGGGACGCCAGCGCGGCGTCGAGCTCGGCGACGCGCTCGTCGAGCGCGGCGCGCGTCAGGGAATCGGTTTCGTCGACCATGGCCTGCTCGCTTGTGGCCAGCGGCGCGTGGCGGGTGAACAGCCGGTAGGTTGCTCCGTAGTCGTCGTCCCAGGCGGCAAGGGCGGCGGCGTAGTAGCGGTGTGCTGCCTCGAAGTCACCTTGCGTGGCCTCGGCGCGCCCCGCCCAGGCATTGGCGAAGACCGCCGCCGGCGCCGGCTCCGCGTAGTCACGGGCGCCATCGCGATAGGTGGCCGCGGCAGCGTCCCAGTCACCCAGCGCCTCGCGCGACTGCCCCAACCGTATGGTGGCGACCCACGCCCAGGCGCTGTCGGGCCAGCGGCGCAGGTAGCGCTGATAGGCGTCGGCAGCCTCCTCGAACGCGCGCTCATAAAACAGCGTCGACGCGGCCGTGGCCAGCGCCTTCCCGGCCCACCGATCCGATCCGGATCGCTCCATCTGCTCGAGTAGCATGAAGCCGCGCTCGCGGAACGCCGCAGCGTCGCGGGCGGAGATCGCGGCGCCGTGGGTGGATACCCCCGCGTCGTCGGAAGCGTCTTCGGCCAGCGCGTTGCGTGCCTCCTGTAGCAGGAACACGGCGCGCAGCCAACGCAAAGCCTCGACGTTGGTGATCTCCCCTTCGAGGCCGGCGAGAAAGGCATCGACGCCGTCGACGCGATCGCCCTGTAGCGCGTGCAGGTCAGCGATCCGGCTGGCCACCACCCACCCGATTCCGTTTTGCAGCGGTCGGGTTGCATCCACCGAGAAGTGGTCGACGAGTAACGCGCGATACACGGTCAGCAACCGGGTGACGTTTTCCGGCGAGTACACCGGGTCGAGCCCGGAGTAGAAACCGATGATCAGCTCAGGGGCCATTGCCACCCACTTGCAGTCCGGCCAGCGGCCGCTCTCCAGCTCATCGACCACGGCGACGACGCGCAGAAAGCGCTCGGTGGGATCGCTGCCACGCGGCTGGTCCATGTTGACGTGCAGCGTGAAGCCGGCCTCGTAGAGCGCCTTGGCACCTACGACGCTGCCCGGATGGCTCTCGGCAAACGCCTGCAGGCGCTGCACGCGCAGCTCGTTCTGGCGCGCCGGGGTCTCCAGGCCGATCAGGTCGAGCTCGGTGTGTCGCGCCGCCTCGGTGCCGGCGAAGCGCTCGACGAACGCGCGCGAGGCGGCGAGCATTCTCTCGGTTCCTCGCCCGCCTACGGGTGGCGATTCGTGCAGGTCAAGGTCGAGCCGCAGCAGCCAGCGCAGCGTCCACGCGGCCTGCTCGCGGGGCAGCGTCTCGGCGCGCGCGTGCAAGGTCGCCACCAGCTCCTCGAGCTCTCGAAAGTGCTCCGGATCGTTGGCACGCAGCGCAGCGACCCGGAAGTTCTCTGCCGCCAGCCGCGCCGCCGTCTGCACGTCGTCGGGGTCGCCGTCCGCCAGCGCGCGCAGGGAGGCAAACCCGGCGTCGAGGGCGGCTTCGTCGTAGCTGGCGGCATCCAGGATCGCCTCCAACGCCTCGGGATCGGCGCTGCTCCCCGCCAGCTTGGCGACGCGGCCGGCCTCCAGCATGCTCACCAGGGAGCGATCGAGCGGGGGGAAATCGAAAGACTCGCCGTAAGCTTGCTGCGCCGGGCGCGCGGCCACGCTTGCCAGCAGGGCGGGCATCAACAGCAACGCCGCGGCCGCTGCCGCTCCTGCTTTCGCCTTCATCGATCGCATGAATCCATCATACGAATCCGGCGCCGGGATTGCCCGGCGCTCCGTCGCGCGTCGAACTGTCATCTGACGGAGCGACCTGATACGTTCGCCCCGCAAAGGGGCGCGCGGTCGCGCCCCGGTCCCTTTTCGCCGGTCGCCACCATGAAACCTGCGCATCTCCGTGCCGCCCCCCGGTCGGCGGCCAAAGGCATCCTTGTCGCCGTGCTCACCCTGGGCCTGGTACCCGCGAGTGTCGCCGCCGCTCCGCACGCGCCACCCGTCCCCCAGCGACCCGACTTCTCCGGCACCTGGCGCCTCGATCCCGCGGCCAGCGAGATCGTCGCTGAGGAAGGCCTCGCCGGCCTCGGTGGCGCCGCGCCCGAGTGGCTGCACATCACCCAGGCGCGCAACGGCGCGCTGATCCTGTCGAGCCGGGTCAACGGCGCACAGCCGCGCTTCTACATGATCGGCGGTGAAAACGAGCTGCCCGCGCCCGGCGGCGAGCTCGAGCGCATGACGATCGCCACCGCGTGGGACGGCGATTCGCTGGTGAGCACCGGGAGCACCGAGTACGAAGGTGCGCCCTACGAGGTGCGTGAGGTGATGTCGCGGAGCGCCGACGGCGCGACGCTGCGTCTCCAGGTCACCACAAGGCGGGGTGAGCAGACGATCACCAACCTGCTGGTGTACGAAGCGGCAGCAGGTGGGTAGCGGCGGAGGGCCCCTCTGGTCCGCGCATTTCCAGGACGTTAATATCTGATTTTGACCCTCGCGGGGCCCTGCCTGTGAACGCGCTGCTGATTTATCCCGAGGTTCCGGAGACCTTCTGGAGCTTTCGCCACGCCCTGAAGTTCATTCGCAAGCGCGCTGCACACCCACCGCTCGGGCTGCTGACGGTCGCGACGCTGCTGCCTGACGACTGGAACGTGCGGCTGATCGACGCCAACGTCACGCCGCTGGCGCGTGCCGACCTGGCCTGGGCCGACGTGGCGCTGGTCGGCGGCATGACGCTGCAGCGTGACTCGGCGCGCGCCGTGCTGGCGCGTTGCGCCGACGCCGGGGTGCGCACCGTTGCCGGCGGGCCGCTGTTCTCGAGCGAGCCGGAGTCCTTTCCCGAGGTCGACCACCTGGTGCTGAACGAGGCCGAGATCACCTTGCCGCGCTTCCTGCACGACTTCTTGTCGCGCGGACGCGCGCGGCGGGTCTATCGCAGCGACGATCTCGCCGACATGTCCGCTTCGCCCATACCCCGCTGGGATCTCGCCGACCTGAGCGCCTACGCCTCGACCAGCGTGCAGTACTCGCGCGGCTGTCCCTACGACTGCGATTTCTGCTCCGTCACCGCGCTGTTCGGCCGCGCACCGCGCACCAAGGACGCGGCGCAGATCGTCGCCGAGCTCGACGCGCTGTGGGCCGCCGGCTGGCGCGAGCGGGTGTTCTTCGTCGACGACAACCTGATCGGCCATCGCAAGCGCCTGCGCCACGAGCTGCTGCCCGCGCTGATCGGATGGCGGCGGCGGCACCGTGGTACCGGGTTCTTCACCCAGGCCTCGATCAATCTGGCCGACGACCCCGCGCTGATGCGTGACATGGTGGCGGCCGGCTTCGACACGGTGTTCATCGGTATCGAGACGCCCGACGACGATTCACTCGCCGAGTGCGGCAAGCACCACAACCTCTCACGCGACCTGGTAGCCGACGTCAGGCGCATCCAGCGCGCCGGCATGCAGGTGCAGGGGGGCTTCATCGTCGGCTTCGATCACGACACCCCGTCGGTGTTCCAGCGCCAGATCGACTTCATCCAGAGCAGCGGCATCGTCACCGCCATGGTGGGCATGCTGCAGGCGCCGGTGGGCACGCGCCTGTACCAGCGTCTCAAAGGAGAGGGGCGGCTGCTCGGCGAGCCTTCGGGCGACAACGTCGCCGGCTGGACCAACGTCGTGCCGAGCATGGGCCTGGAGACGCTGCGCTCCGGCTACCGCGACCTGATGCGCAGCATCTACATGCCGGAAAACTACTACCGCCGCATTCGCACCTTCCTGCGCGAGTACCGCCCGCCGCGCTTCGGCGGCTACCGCTTGCCGCGCCTGCGCGCTCTGCCGGCGCACCGCGCCGAGCTCGCCGCGTTCGTCCGCTCGCTGTGGCAACTCGGGGTCCGCCGCGGCGAGCGCGCGCAGTACTGGAAGCTGCTCGGCTGGACCATGCTGCGGCGCCCGCACCGCCTCAACCTGGCGATCACCCTGGCCATCTACGGCCACCACTTCCGCAAGGTGTGCGAGCTGCGCGTGGGATAGGCGCGGGACTCCGGCGCGACGGCGTGCTTCCGGCTATCGACTTCGTGCCGCAACGGAGAAGCTGTCCACCACCGCACCCTCTTCGTCGGTCACGATGACGCGCAGCTCCTGCGCCGACACGTCGACCCGCGCGGTGCTTTCCCGCCCGGTGATCACGATCGGGTAATCGTGCTCGCCATCCTGCGGATCGAGACGGGCGAAACGATGCGTGTGGCCGTTGATCACCAGGTCGACACCGGCTTCGTTGAGGATCTCGTTCCACATTTCGCGCACGTGCAACGTGCCGTGAGCGTCGCCGGAGCCGTAGGGCGGGATGTGAAACAGTGCCACCACGAAGGTGGCGCGCTGTGCCGCCGCGCCAGCCAGATCCTCGGCGAGCCATGCGGCCTGTTCCTGCCGGTAGGCGTCGAAGTCCACCAGGCCGGCGTACACCGGGTGATCGTCCTCCTTGTCCTCGCCGGAATCGAGTACCACGAAGTGCACCGGGCCGTGGTCGAAGGAGAAGTAGAACTCGCCGCTGGTGGTGGGGAACAGGTCGTAGAAGCGGCGCGCGTACTTGCCGCGCGTTTCGTGGTTGCCACGCACCTCGATGAGCGGCGTCTCGGAGGCGAAGTCTTCGACCGAAACGTCGAGGAAGCCATCGAAGATCTGCGCGTCGTCGTCGTAGTAGTCGATCGAGTCGCCGTTGTAGAAGACCAGGTCGACGGCGTCCCAGTCGATCGCCTGCAGCTTGGCGTCGAGGCGCGCGGCGTCCTCGTGGATGTCGCTGACCGCCACGAACGAGAAGGCCTCCTTGGCGGGATCGAGGGTGGTGAAGCTGTACACGTCGGACACCACGCTGTCACCGAACGTGACCTCGTAGGGCTGCAGCGCGACGACCTGTTTGGAGAACACCCGGTAACGGACCTGCTGGCCGGGCTCGAGCTCCTCGAGGAGCACACGGTGCAGCGTGGCGTCGGCATCGATCAGGCCGTGGTGGCTGGGCCGGGCGGTGCGCACCACCGAGCCGTAGGTCGGAAAGCTGCGCAGGTTGGAGCCGTCGCCGTACTCGACCCAGGAGACTGCCGGCTCGTTGGTGAGCCACACGATCATCACCGACGATTCGGTGAGCTGCTGCAGGTAGGGGCCGTGGACGATCGCCAGGCCCTCTTGCGGGGTCGCCGTGCCGGTGGTGGCGGTGGCGACGAAGAGAAGGGCGGCGACCAGGACAGCGACAGGATGGAAGCGAACGGTGCGCATTTGTCGATCAGCGCAATCCCCGCGGCGCGAGATCGAGCGCCTTGATCTCGGCGCGGTCGCGCGCGTAGAGCGTGGTGCCGACCAGGGTGGGGACAGTCCACGAGGTGGTCTGGAAGATCGACGCGCGCGCCAGCTCCTCGATGCCCTCGGGCGACATGCGCGCCAGCACCAGGTCGCCGTCCTCGTCCATGATCAGGAACTTGCCGTCGGCGCGCAGCAACGAGGCGTGGCCGAAGCCGCGCGCGCGCCAGGCAGGCTCGCCGGTGACCACGTTGATCGCGATCATGAACTTGGGGCCGAACTCGCCCTCGGTGCCGTACACCCAGTCGCCCACGCGCACGGGGTTGAGGAACATCAGCTTGAGGCGCTTGTCGTACCACAGCTCCTCGACGTCGGTGATCTCGCCGTCGCGGGTGAGGCGCAGGGCATGGGAGCCGGCGCGATAGGCCGAGGAGACGAACAGAATGTTGTCATCGCCCCACAAACCTTGAGTCAGGTTGATGTCGTTGCCGGCGTCGTGCGCCACCGCCCACAGCACCTCTCCGGTATCGGGGTCGAGGCCGTTGACCGAGGCGCCGGCGACGACGACCAGCTGGGTCTGTCCATCGACGTCGATCAGCGCCGGCGGCGCCTGCGAGGTCAGGAAGTCGCCCGAGCGCCACACGATCTCGCCGTCGGCCTGGTTGAAGGCCACCACCGACTGGCCGGGGCCGCCGACCTGGCAGATGACCGTCTCGCGCCAGGCGACCGGGTTGCAGCCGTAGCCCGCCTTGACCTGTGCCCGCAGCCCCAGCGGCGGCGCACCCAGGTCGTCGACCATGTCGATGCTCCACAACACCTCGCCGCTGCGCTTGTCGAAGGCGAACATCTTCTTGTAGGTGCCGACGGTGAACAGCCGCTCGCCGACGATCAGCGGCGTACCGTGCGGGCCGGCGCCGAAGGAGAAGTTGGCCAGCGCCGACGAATAGGTGTGCTCCCATAGCGTCTCGCCGGTGGCGGCATCGAGGGCGATGACCGTCTCCGCCTCGTTCCACGGGCCGGAGCGCTCCGGTGAGCCTAACCGGTACATGGTGTAGAGCACGCCGTCTTCGTACAGGATCGACGAGTGGCCGACGCCGAGCGGGCGGCTCCACAGCACCGGCGGGCCGTCGTCCGGCCAGCTCTCCGCCAGCGGGGGGCCGGCGATGATGAAGTTGCGATCGGGCCCGCCCCATTGCGTCCACGAAGCGTCGGATTGGGGCGACTGGGCGGCGGCGGAGGCTCCCGTGGCGGCCAGCGCGAGTGCGGTCAGCGAGATCAGCGATCGTCGGTTCATTGCGCGCCAGTTTGTCATCATGCGGTGGCGAATGCATCATGAGGCCTGCGCCGGCAGCCGTCGTCGGCTGCCGGCCCGTCACCGTTTCGAGACACTGCGAGAGGATCCATGGAGCGTATCGTCGAGTGCGTGCCCAACTTTTCCGAGGGGCGCGACGAGGGGATCATCAAGGAGATCACCGACACCATCGAGGCGGTCGGCGGCGTCGAGCTGCTCGACGTCGACCCGGGCGCCGATACCAACCGCACGGTGGTGACCTTCGTGGGCGGGCCCGAGGACGTCGCCGAGGCCGCCTTCCGCGCCGTGCAGCGCGCCGCCCAGCTCATCGATATGCGGCAGCACCACGGCGCGCACCCGCGCTTCGGCGCCACCGACGTGGTGCCCTTCGTGCCGGTCGCCGGGGTGACGATGGAGGACTGCGCCGAGATCGCCCGGCAGGTCGGCAGGCGCATCGGCGAGGAGCTCGGAATCTCGGTGTATCTGTATGAACATGCCGCGTCGGAACCGAAGCGGCGCAACCTGTCGCGCGTGCGCGCCGGCGAGTACGAGGGCCTCGACGAGAAGCTCGCCGACCCCGACTGGAAGCCCGACTTCGGCCCCGCGGAGCTCAATGCGAAGGCCGGCGCCACCGCGGTCGGCGCGCGCGAGTTCCTGATCGCCTACAACATCGATCTGAACACCACCGAGCGCAAGTACGCCAACGACATCGGCTACGCGCTGCGCGAGCGCGGCCGCTGGAAGCGCACCGGCAACACCGAGCCCTTCTACTAC
>JASFRZ010000209.1:0-8432 GCA_050114655.1 Acidobacteriota bacterium | reverse complement strand
TTTTCTCGGCCCCAACGGTGCCGGCAAGACCACTACCATGCGCATCCTGACCGGCTACATGCCGGCCAGCAGCGGTACTGCGCGCGTCGCCGGCTTCGACGTGTTCGAGGAATCGCGCGAAGTGCGAAAGCGCATCGGCTACCTCCCCGAGACGCCGCCGGTGTATCGCGAGATGACGCCGCGCTCGTACCTCGACTTCGTCGCCCGTATCAAGGGCGTCGCCAAGCGCGATCGTCCGGCGGCAATCGAGCGGGCGATGGCGGCGACCATGACCGACAACGTCGGCGGCCAGCCGATCGCCACCCTGTCGCGCGGCTACAAGCAGCGTGTGGCGATCGCCCAGGCGCTGGTCCATGACCCCGACGTGCTGATTCTCGACGAGCCCACCATCGGCCTCGACCCGGCGCAGATCATCGAGATCCGCAATCTCATCCGCGGCCTCGCCGAGGATCGCACGGTGATCCTGTGCACTCACATCCTTCCGGAGGTCACGCAGCTGTGCGACAAGGTGGTGATCATCGCCCGCGGTCACGTCGTCGCCGAGGAGGACCTCGAGACCCTGCAGGCCACCGAGGATCTGGAGGCGTACTTCCTCAAGGTGACCGCGCTCGACGTGCCGGCGGTGGACAAGCTCACGGGCGGCAACGGAGCGGCAGCGGATGAGGAAGCCGGCCCGGCGCCGGAACCCGGGGATGGCGACCACGACGAGGAGGCGGCGCAATGACCAACGTCTGGGCGATCGCCTACCGCGAGCTGCGCAACTATTTCGTGTCCCCCATCGCCTACGTGGTGATGGCCGGCTTCCTGTTGCTGTGCGGCTGGTTCTTCTGGGTCTACCTGCTGCAGTTCTCCACCTACGTGTCGATGTACGCCCAGTTCCAGCAGCCGCAGATGCTCGAACAGCTCAACCTCAACGACCTGGTGATGGCGCCGCTGCTGCAGAACATGGTGGTGATCTTCCTCATCATGATGCCGCTGGTCACCATGCGGCTGTTCGCCGAGGAGCGCGCCCAGGGAACCGACGAGCTGCTGCTGACCTCGCCCATCGACACTCTCGAGATCGCCTTCGGCAAGTTCCTCGGCGCCGGCATGTTCTTCGTCGCCATGCTCGCCTGCACGCTGCTGTACCCGGCGATCCTGATGTACTACGGCGATCCCGAGATCGGCTCGATCGTCACCGGCTACGGCGGCATCCTGCTGGTCGGCCTGTCGTTCATCGCCCTGGGGCTGTTCACCTCGACGCTGACCGACAACCAGATCGTCGCAGCGGTATCGGCCTTCGTGATCCTGCTGCTGTTCTTCGCCATCGGCTGGGCCGCCAACACCGTCGGTGAGACCGCCGGCGCGGTGCTTCGCTACCTGTCGCTGACCGACCACCTGCAACCGATGGTCGAGGGGCTGGTAGTCAGCAGCGACCTCATCTACTTCCTCAGTGTCATCGCCGTGGCTCTGTTCCTGACCCAGCGATCGCTCGAATCGTTGCGCTGGAGGTAGGCACGATGCGCTCGTATCGATCGTTCGGCATGTTCGGCCTGATCCTGCTGGCCTTCGGCATTCTCGGCGGGCTCACCGGCGGCGTGTGGAACTCGGTGTACGTGCTGGTGCACCTGATCGGCGGCATCTCGATGCTCGCCCTGTACCTCTTCACCCACGTCGAGAACCTGCGCGAGTCGGTGACCGGGCGGCGCACGCAGTACGCCACCAACACGCTGGTGTACACGCTGCTGTTCCTCGCCGTCATCGCCATGGTCAATTTCATGGGGGCGCGCAACGAGTGGCGCTACGACGCCACCGAGCAGGGCATCTTCTCGCTTGCACCGCAGACCGTTTCGCTGCTCGACAGCATCGACCAGGACGTCCAGGTGCTGGCCTTCTTCCGCGAGAGTGAAGGCCAGGCGGCAGAGCGGCTGCTCGACGCCTACCGCGCCGCGTCCGACCGCTTCAGCTTCGAGATGATCGACCCCGACAAGCGGCCCGAAATGGCGCAACAGTACGAGGTCACCCAGTACGGCACGCTCGTCGCGGTGCTCGGCGACGACTCGACACGCATCACCGAGGCCACCGAGGAAGCGCTGACCAACGCCCTGATGCGGCTGTCGGGGGCCGAAGCCAAGCGCATCTACTTCACCACCGGCCACGACGAGCCCGATCTCGAGGCACGCGAGACCGTCGGCGGCTACGGCCAGCTGAAGTCGTCGCTCGAGAACGAGGGCGCCGAGGTCACGCCGCTGCTGCTGGCCACCGTGCCGGACGTGCCGGGCGACGCCGACCTGCTGGTGATTGCCGGGCCGCAACGTCCCTTCCTCGACAACGAGGTCGCGGCGCTCGGCCGCTACCTCGACCGCGGGGGCCGCGCCTGGATCATGCTCGAGCCGCGCCAGAGCCCCGAGCTGGTTGCACTGCTCGCCGACCGCGGCATCGTGGTCGGCAACGACGTCATCATCGATCAGGTCGTGCAGCTGTTCGCCGGCCCGTCGGTGGGCGTCGAGCCGGTGGTTTCCGACTACGGCATCCACGCCATCACCGAAGACTTCAAGGAGAACACCTTGTTCCGTATGGCGCGCTCGGTGAAGGCGGCTGACGAACTGCCCGAGGGCGTCACGGTGACCGATCTGGCGCTCACCAGCTCGGCGTCCTGGGCCGAGACCGACCTCGACAAGCTGTTCGAGACCAGCGAGGTCGATCCCAATGGTGACCAGCCCGGACCGATCTCGCTGGCCGTCGCCGCGTCCCTTACCGATGGGGCGCTGCACTGGACCGCGCCGGCGATCGCAACTGCGCCCGAGGCCCCCGGCGGCTCTGATGAAGAAGCCGCGGAGGCCACCGCCGAGGGCGCGGCCGACCAGGCCCCCCCCGCCACCGAGCCCGCCGACCTGCAAGGCCGCATCGTGGTGGTGGGCGACGCCGAGTGGGTCAACAACAGCCGACTGACCCTGATGTTCAACGAAGACCTCGCCCTCAACATGGTGGGCTGGCTGACCGGCGGCGACGAGGAGACCATCTCCATCCGGCCGCGCGCGCGCCGCGCGTCGACGATCTCGCTCACCGAAGGCGAGGGCTGGCGGGTCTTCTACGCCACCGTGCTGCTGCTGCCGGAGCTGGTCTTGCTGTGCGGCCTGACCATCTGGTGGCGCCGCCGCCGCTGACCACCATGGGTGCTGCACAAGGCAGGACTCCGGCGACGACGAAGGGTTAGCTGATGCGCCTGCGTAACACTTTGATCATGGCCATCGTCGCGGGGCTGCTCTTCGCGGCGGTCTACTTCCTCGAGATCCGCGGCGCCGCCGACCGCGAGGCGGCGGAGGCCGTCGCCGAACGCCTGGTGCACTTCGAGACCGCCGAGGTCACCGGCCTGACCATCACCGACAGCGACGGCACGATCAGCCTGGCGAAGAGCGACGATTCCTGGCGCATCACCGCGCCGCACGACCTCGCCGCCGATCAGAGCGCGGTCTCCGGTATCATCAACCGCTTGCAGGGGGCGGATCGCGAGCGCGTCGTCGAGGAGGCTCCGGAGGATCTTTCCCGCTTCGGCCTCGACGCTCCCGAAGTGACCGTGACGCTCACCTTCGCCGACGGCAGCGAGCACGAATTGCTGTTCGGCAACGGCACGCCGGTGGGCTTCAACGTGTTCGTCAAAACCGGCGACGCCGACACCGTTTACACCGCCGCGGCGGGCATCAAGGACGCCGTCAACAAGAAGCTCTTCGACCTGCGCGACCGCAAGGTGCTGACGTTCGCCGACGCCGACATCCAACGCATCGAGATCGACACGCCGACGATCGACGCCACCGTCGCGCGCGAGCCCGATATGGGCGACGGCATCCAGCGCTGGGAGATGACCGCGCCGGTGACCGCGCGCGCTGATACCGACGAGGTCACCGGCCTGATGCAGCGCCTGCGCTCCGCCAACGCGGTGGCGTTCGCTTCGGACGCGCCGACCGACGAGCAGGTCGCCGAATACGGTCTCGATGCCCCCACGGTCACGGTACGCCTGTGGACCGGTGACGATGCCGCCCAGACCCTGCTGGTGGGCGGCACCTCGGAAGAGCCGGCCGGCCGCTACGCGCGCCGCGCGGGCTCCGATACGGTGATGATCATCCCCGACAACCTGGTCGACGAGCTGCCGGAGTCGGCCGCCGTCTTGCGCAACCGGACGGTGGTGGAGTTCGCCCGCGACCGCGTCGACGCCGTCGTCGTGCAGCATGGCGACGACAGCATCCGGGTGGAGAAGGACGGCGTCGACTGGAACATCACCCAGCCCCGCCCCCTTTCCGGTGATACCGGGACGATCTCGTCGCTGCTGAGCGCGGCGCTCAACCTGCGCACGCGCGAGTTCCCGACGGACGGCCCGGACGCCGCCCGCTTCGGGTTCGCCGATCCGCATGAGCGCGTCACCTTCGAGCTCGAGGCGCTGCCCGGCGACGACACCGGCGCCGGCCAGCCGGCGGAGCAGGTGACGTTGCTGGTCGGCAACGCCACCGAGGTCGAGCCGGAGGGCGCTGCCGAGAGCACCGCTGAGGGCGAGGAAAGCGGCCCGGTGGCGGCGCGCTACGTCATGGTCGAGGGCGGCTCCGACGTGTTCGTGGTCGAGGAATCGGCGCTCGAGGATCTCGATGTCGACCTGCTGGCGCTGCGCTCCAAAACGCTGGTGAGCTTCGCGCAGTCCGATCTTACCGGCATCGAGCTGATCACGCCCGACGGCACCACCACGCTCGCCAAGGGCGCCGATGGCGGCTGGACGCGCGACGGTGAGGCGCTGTCCGAGGATGCCGGCAGCGCGGTCGACGACCTGCTGTGGCGCCTCAACTACCTCGACATGCAGGGAATCGTCAGCGAGGACCCGGGCGTCGGCCTCGCCCCGTACGGCCTCGATGCGCCCCGCCTGCGCGTGCGCGCGCTGATCGACGACACGGTCGCCGGCGACGTTGCCATCGGTGACGACGTGCCGGAGGGCGAACTGCAGGACCTGCCGCCCTTCGCGCCGCAGCAGCAGGTGTACGCCACCGTCTCCGGTCACCCGGGCGTGTTCCGCATCGGCACCAACCTGCGCGACGCGGCGCAGGCGTTGCTCGGCGCATTGTCGTAAACCACGCTCGGCTTGACCCTTTTCGCACCATTCGCTAGCGTGCCGAGGGGGTCGGCGGTTCCCTTTTTGTTGCCGTGTGCTGACAAGCTCCCCGGTTTTCAGCACCTGCTGAGGAGGCGTGCACGTGTCGCAACCCGAGATCGGTGGACCACCGCAGGAAGAGGTTGACGCGAAACCGGTCATCCCGGCGTCGACGCTGACCTTGCCCGAGATCACGTTCAAGGCGGTGGCGCTCGGCTTCATCCTCTCCGTGGTGCTGGCAGGTGCCAACGCCTACCTGGGCCTTTTCGCCGGCATGACGGTGTCAGCGTCGATCCCCGCCGCTGTGGTCTCGATGGCGGTGCTGCGCGCCTTCAAGCGCTCGAACATTCTCGAGAACAACCTCGTGCAGACCGCCGCGTCGGCCGGTGAGTCGCTCGCCGCGGGCGTCATCTTTACCGTCCCGGCGCTGGTGCTGCTCGGCTACTGGCAGGAGTTCGACTACTGGGAGGTCACCGCCATCGCGCTGGTCGGCGGCCTGGTGGGCGTGCTGTTCACCATCCCGCTGCGCCGCGCCCTGGTAGTCGAGGAAGGGTTGCTGTTCCCCGAGGGCATCGCCACCGCCGAGGTGCTCAAGACCGGCGGCGCCATCCGCGACAGCACCGGAGCGACACAGGCCGAGCACCCCGAACTGGTCGGCATCGGCGGCAGCGAGGAGACCCAGCGTCGTAGCATCCGCGCACTGGCCACCGCCGGCCTGGTGGGCGCATTCGTCAAGTTCTCCGAGGCCGGCATGCTGCTGTGGTCCGGCACCCTCGAGGTCGGCGCGCGCGCTATCGGCACGGTGTGGGTGGTCGGCATCAACCTGTCCCCTGCGCTGGTCTCGGTCGGCTACATCGTCGGGCTCAACATCGCCACGCTGGTATTCGGCGGCGGCGTCATCGCCTGGCTGCTGGCCATACCCATCTACGTCGCCAGGGCGGGCATCCCGGCGGGCTTCGAAAGCGCGACTGCGGTGGAGATCGCCGGGCAGGTGTGGACCTCGCAGATCCGCTACATGGGCGTCGGCGCGATGGTCGTCGGTGGCCTGTGGGCGCTGATCAACCTCATGGGGCCGGTCAAGCGCGGCATCGCCGCCGGCCTTGCCGCCTACAGCGCCAGCGGCCCGCAGGCGAAGCAGATCAAGCGCACCGAGCTGGACATGAACATGAAGTGGGTGCTGCTGTTCACCGCCGCCTGCATCATCCCGATCTTCTGGGTCTACGAGATCGTCGTGCAGCAGTGGTCGGTGTCGATCGTCATGGCGGCGATCATGCTGGTGGCGGGCTTTTTCTTCGCCGCCGTCGCCGGCTACATGGCCGGGCTGGTGGGCTCGTCGAATAATCCCATCTCCGGTGTCACCATCGCCACGCTGCTGTTCACCTCGGCGCTGCTGCTGGCGCTGCTCGGCGCCGACAGCCCGGTCGGTCCGGCTGCGGCGATCTTCGTCGGCGCGGTGGTGGCGTGCGCGGCGGCGATCTCGGGCGACACCATGCAGGACCTCAAGGCCGGCCACATCGTCGGCGCAACGCCGTGGAAGCAGCAGGTGCTGGAGTTCATCGGCGTCATCTCGGCAGCTTTCGTGATGAGCCCGGTGCTGTTCCTGCTGCAGGCGCGTTACGGCATCGGCGCACCCACCCCGGAGCATCCGGAGCCGCTCACCGCACCGCAGGCGACGCTGATGGCGAGCGTCGCCGAAGGCGTCTTCCGCGGCGGCCTGCCGTGGACCATGGTCATCATCGGCGGCGCCATCGGTGTGGCGTTGATCATCAGCGACAAAATGCTCGAGGCGCGCGGCAGCGAGTTCCGAACTCCGGTTCTCGCCGTCGCCGTGGGCATCTATCTGCCGCTCGAGCTGACCAGCTCGATTTTCATCGGCGGCATCATCGCCTGGCTGGCGTCGCGCAGGCTGGGCGGCAAGGAGCCGCACCAGACCGGCCTGCTGTTCGCCTCCGGCCTGATCACCGGTGAGGCGCTGGTCGGCATCCTGCTGGCGTTACCGATCGTTCTCGGGCAGGTGTGGCCGTTCTTCTCGGGCGACATGTTCGAGGTGTTCGCTGCGCCGCCGCTGGGCGGCTGGCCGGGGCTGATCGTGATCGCCGGCGTCGCTTACTGGCTGTACAGCCTGGCGTGCCAGCCGAGCGAAGAGAGCTGACGCGGTTCGCGGTACCGCTGGCCATCGGCGGCGCCGCCTTCGCGCTGCGCTTCATCGGCCTGTCGTGGGGCCTGCCGTTCGACCTGCATCCCGACGAGCCGGTGATTCTGGAGATCGTCGAGCGCATGGGCGCCGGAACGACGCTCAACCCCGGCTTCTTCGTCTACCCGGGTTTCTTCATCTACCAGGTCTTCGCCCTCGGTCGCGCGGTCGCGGCGCTCGGCGGCGGCTACCCGCAGCTGCTGTACGCCGCCCGCCTGCTGACTGCCGCCTACAGCCTGGCGACTGTCGGCTTCGTCTACCTGCTCGGCGCGCGCCTCGGCGGCCGCCTGCTGGGGGCCGTCGCCGCCCTGCTGACGGCGACCATGGGCGCGCTGACCCTGCAGGCACACTACGCGGTGACCGACACCCCCGCTACCGCCCTGGCCACCGCCACTCTGTGGATTGCGCTGCGCGCCTACCAGCGCGGCTCGCGCGCCGAGCTGCTGGCCGCCGCCGCACTCGCCGGCCTGGCGGTCTCGACCAAGTACAGCGTTGCACCGGTGTGCGTCGCTCCGTGGATCGGCGCGATGGCGCTGGCACATCCTGCGGGCGCCTCGTGGACGCGGCGCGCCGCTACCACCGCGCTCCTCGCCGCCGTCGCCGTGGGCGCCTTTCTGATCACCAGCCCCTACACCGTGCTCGATCACCGGGCGTTTCTGCGCGACATCCGCACCGAGGCACGCCTGCAAGCAGAGGCCCGTGCCGGTGAGCATGTCGCCGCGCTGCAGAACCCGGGCCTCGCCGACCGCGGCCTGGTGGGCAACGCGCAGGTGGCGTACCGCGACATGGGCCCCGCAGAGCTGCTGCTGGCTCTGGCGATGGTGGGTGTCATCCTCGCCGGCGGGCCCCGTGCCGCGCGAGCGGCATCGCCCGCGGAGCCGGGCAGGAGCGACGCGCAGCGGGAAGGCGGTCCGCCCGGCCCCCGTGCGACCGTCGATCGCGTCGGCGGCGTAATGCTCGTCGCCTGGGTGCTGCTGTACTTCGCCGCGCTCGCGCCGTCGACGAAGTTCGGCCAGCGGTACGCGCTGCCGATGTACCCGGCACTGCTTGTGCTGGCAGCGGTGCCGATCGCCGGGCTGCTGCGGCGCGAGCGCTCGACCGCATCTTCCGCTTCATGGCTGCTGGGCA
>JASFRZ010000208.1:0-8434 GCA_050114655.1 Acidobacteriota bacterium | reverse complement strand
CCGTTGACGCGGCGGGCTCGTCGACCGCACCCGCGGAGGAGGCGCTACGAGCGGTCATCGACGTCGATGACCTCGGCCTGTTGCCGACCTGGCACGAAGGCCGCCTGATGATCGAGAGCAACGAGTACGTGCTGCGGCCGCCGACGCTCGCCGCGATCGAGGCGGCGGCGCGCGCGGTCGACGCGCGGGTCACCCGCGTCACCACCTACCTCGCCAACACCATGACGATCGACGGCCGCTCGGTACCCTACTCCACCGTCACGGCACTCGCCGGTGCGCCCGAAGACCTCGCCGGCCTGACGCTCGCCGACGGCACCCCGGCGCCCCCGCCGACCGGCGATCAGGTCCTCCTCGATCGCTGGGCCTTCGACGATCTGCAAGCCGCGATCGGCGACACGCTGCGCATGTACTACTACGTCGTCGGCCCGTACGAGCAACTCGCCGTCGCGTCGCACGACTTCGTCGTCGCCGGCGTGGTGGCGATGGAGGGCCTCGGCGCGGACCGCGAGCTGACCCCCGACTATCCCGGGATCGAGGACAACGACGACATCGCCGACTGGGACCCGCCGTTTCCGGTCGACCTGTCGCGTGTGCGTCCGGTGGACGAGCAGTACTGGGACGACTGGGGCCCGACTCCCAAGGCATTCATCAACCCGGAGACCGCCGCCGGGCTGTGGAGCACGCGCTACGGTGTGGTTACTTCGGTGCGCCTGACGCCGCGCGGCGGCGTACGCAGGGACGAGTTCGAGACCGCCTTCGAAAACGCCCTGCTGTCGCGCCTGAGCCTGGCGCAGTTCAGCATGCGCTTCGTTCCGGTGCGTGCCGAAGGGCTGGCCGCCTCCACCGGTGCAACCGATTTCTCCGGCCTGTTCATCGGCTTCAGCTTCTTCATCATCATCTCGGCCGCTCTGCTCGTCGGCCTCCTGTTCAGCCTCGGTGTCGAGGAGCGCGCCGGCGACGTCGGCCTGCTGCTCGCAGTGGGCTACACGGTCAAGCGAGTGCGCCGGCAGATGTTGCTCGAGGGCGGCGTGGTGGCGGCGGCCGGCGCCCTGCTCGGCCTCGCCGCCGGCGTCGGCTACGCTGCCCTGATGATGCTCGGGCTGCGCACGCTGTGGCTGCCGGCGGTCGGCACCACGATGCTCACGCTGCACGTACAGCCGCTCAGCCTGGCGGTGGGCTGGGCGATCTCCGTACTGGTGGTCCTCGGCTCCATCTGGTGGACGGTACGGCGCCTCGGTCGCACACCGATCACCGCGCTGCTCAAGGGCTCGGTGTTCCGCACCGGGGTGGCGCGGCGAGGCCGGCGCGCCTGGCGTATCGTGCTCGCCGCGCTGGCAGCTGCCTTCGCCCTCGCCATGCTCGGCTACGCCGTCGCCACCGGCACCACCATGGACCCGATGGTGTTCGGCACCATCGGCTTCCCGCTACTGATCGCCGGCCTGGCGGCGTTCTCCGAATGGTGCCGCGGCGCGCACGGCCGGCTCGGCAAGCCGGGTCCCGCAGCGCTGGTCGGCATGGCGGCGCGCAACAGCGCCTGGAGCCCGGGCCGCAGCATCCTGTCCGTCGCCCTGGTCGCCTTCGCCTCGTTCGTGATCGTCACCGTGGCAGCCAACCGCCGCGATCCGACGCTCGAGGCCCATTCGAAGGATTCCGGCACCGGCGGCTTCGCGCTGTTCGCCACCAGCGAGATACCGCTGCACCAGGACCTGAATTCCACCGACGCGCGCTTCGACCTCGGTTTTTCGAGCACCGACGACGACCTGCTCGCCGACGCCCACGTCATCGCGCTGCGCGCCCTGCCCGGCGACGATGCAAGCTGCCTGAACCTGTACCGGCCGCAGAACCCACGCCTCGTCGGTGCCACCGAGGAGCTGGTGGCGCGCGGCGGCTTCCGCTTCGCCGCCACCCTCCCGCCGGCGGACTCCGGCGCCGCCCCCGGCGGTTACGACCCCGCCAACCCGTGGACACTGCTGTACCAGGACTTCGGCCCCGACGTCGTGCCGGTGATCGGCGACCTCAACTCGGTGCAGTGGATTCTGCATCTCGGCGTCGGCGACGACCTGGTGGTCACCGACGAGCTCGGCAACCCCTTGAGCCTGCGCGTCGTCGGCACCTTCGCCGAGAGCCTGTTCCGCAGCGAGTTGCTGATGTCGGACGAGAACCTGCTGGCGCATTTCCCCAGCCAGAGCGGCTACTCGACCTTTCTGGTGGACGTCGGCGACCCGCTGGCTGGCGCGGCGCCGCCGGAACAGGTCGATGCCATCTCTGCCGCCCTCGAGCGCAACCTCGGCCCCTACGGCTTCGACGCCGAGCGTGCCGACCGCAAGCTGGCCGACTACCTGGTGGTGCAGAACACCTACCTGCAGACCTTCCAATTGCTCGGCGGCCTCGGCCTTCTGCTCGGCACCATCGGCCTTGGCGTGGTGCTGGTTCGCAACGTCATCGAGCGCCGTGCCGAGCTCGCCACCCTGCGCGCTTTCGGCTTCCGGCGCGCGGCATTGTCGCGCATGGTGCTGGCGGAGAACGCCTTCCTGCTGCTGCTCGGCGTGCTCATCGGCGCGACTTCGTCAATCGTCGCGGTGGCACCGCGCTTCGTCGGCGGCGCCTTCAGGCTGCCCTGGGGCACGCTCGGCTGGATCCTGCTGGCCGTGATAGCCACCGGTATGCTGTCGAGCATCGCGGCGGTCTCGGGTGCCCTGAGGGTACCGCTGCTTCCGGTGCTCAAGGGCGATCGCTGAGAACAGGAAGGACCCCGAGATGGAAACGCGCACACTGGGAAGCGGAGACAGCAAGATCGAGGTCTCGGCCGTCGGCCTCGGTTGCATGAACGTGAGCTTCGGCTACGGTGCCGCCCCCGAACGGCAGGAGGGCGTTGCCCTGATCCGGGCCGCCGTCGAGCGCGGCGTGACGCTGTTCGACACTGCCGAGGCGTACGGCCCGTTCATCAACGAGGAGGTGGTTGGCGAGGCGCTCGCCCCGTTCCGCGACCGGGTCGTGATCGCGACGAAGTTCGGCTTCAAGGAGGCGCGGGCGGCGCAGGGAGTCGACAGCCGGCCGGAGCGAATTCGCGCGGTCGCCGATGCATCGCTCAGGCGTCTCGGCACCGATCACATCGACCTCTTCTACCAGCACCGCGTCGACCCGGACGTGCCGATCGAAGAGGTGGCGGGAACCGTCAAGCAGCTGGTCGCAGAGGGCAAGGTCAGGCACTTCGGGATGTGCGAGGCCGGCGTCGAGACGATCCGCCGCGCTCACGCCGTCCAGCCGGTCACCGCCGTGCAGAGCGAGTACTCGCTGTGGTGGCGGCAGCCCGAGGAGGAGGTTCTGCCGGCGCTCGAGGAGCTGGGCATCGGCTTCGTGCCGTTCAGCCCCCTCGGCAGGGGCTTTCTCACCGGGACGATCGACGCGACGACGTCGTTCGATGACAACGACTTCCGCAACATCCTGCCGCGCTTCTCTCCGGAGGCACGCGAGGCCAACCAGGTGCTGGTCGACCGCATTGGAGGCATCGCGGCGACCAAGAGCGTCACGTCGGCCCAGATCGCCATTGCGTGGCTGCTGGCGCAGAAGCCGTGGATCGTTCCGATCCCGGGCACGACGAAGCTGCACCGCGTGGAGGAGAACATCGCCGCCGCGGAGGTAGCTTTGAGCGCAGCGGACCTGCGGGGAATCGACCAGGCCCTCGCGGAGATCGAGATTCACGGCGCCCGCTACCCGGAGCGTCTGCAACAGATGGTCGGACGCTGATGGTTACCTCGCTTCGGCTTTTCCGTGCCGCTCGCCGCCGGTAACATTCGTCGAACATCCTGATTACGCCCCCGAAGCGTCCGCGCCGAATGTCCTCTCGGCGAATGAGGCACCGAAGTTCACAGCATGGAGTATCCGAAGGGAGCGGCGCCCGCCCTGCGGTCAGCACCGGTCCGCGCAGCCGGCTTCGTGCGCTAGCGGGCCTTCTCGGACCACCGGCGGCGGCGCTCGCTGTCTTCGTCATCCTGGCGGTGGCGCATACCTGGCCCCTGGCACGGATGGGCTCCGGCGCGATCGTCACCGGCCCCGATCCGATGGCGTCGATGTGGTCGCTCAACGGCCTGACGCGGCAGCTATTGCAGGACCCCCTTCACCTGCTGCAGGGCAACGGCTTTTACCCATACTCCGACACTCTCGCGGTGCTCGACCACCAGACGGCCAGCGCGATTACCGTAGCCCCGATGGCGCTTGCCGGGGCGAGCGGTGTCCTGATCTTCAACATCGCGATGCTGGCTGCCTTCGCGCTGAACGGCCTCTTCACCTTTTTGCTGGTACGCCGCGTCACCGGATCGTTCGCCGGCGGCTTGATCGCCGGCTGCGGCTTCGCTTTCAGCAGCTACCACACCTACCAGGTCGGCCAGCTTCACATCGCCGCCACGCAATGGATCCCGCTGGCGCTTTTCCTGTTGCTACGGTATCTGGACCGCCCGACCTGGTCGCGCTGGGCGTCTTTCACCGCAGCGACTCTGATGGTGGCGCTGTCTTCGTGGCAAACCGCCGTGCTGGGCGCGATCACCATCGGCATCGTGACGTTATGGTCCTTGCTGAGCACCCCTGGAGCTATCGGGCGGCGCCTTGCCGGCCTGGCGGCTGCGGCGGCGATCTGCGCCGTCGCGCTGTTGCCCCTCGCGCGGGTTTACGCCGACGTCGGGGAGCGTTGGCCACCACGCACCACCGATGGGCGAGAGACAGTGGGCACGCTGGCTCGCAATTCCATCAACATTGTCGCTCTGATTACCCGCCCGACGAACTCGAGAGCCCCGTACGCCGATTCATGGGGGCAACCGGAATACCGCAGGCCGGGCGTCTTCCCGGGCCTGGTCCTGGTCGCGCTCGCGCTTCCCGCGCTGGGGCTGCTGCGGCGCCGGAAGCACGCCATGGCGACCAGGCTCGACGCGATCGCACGGGCCGCCCTGCTGGTGTCCGCGGCGATGGCCGTCATCATGCTGATCGCGGCAGCAGCCGGCCCGGCCGGGGGTCCGGTGCTCGGCTGGCTCCAGCGGCTGTCCCCGTTCGCGGTTCTCGGTCTGGCCGGGCTGGCCGTGGCCGGTCTGGCGGCCCGCAGGAGACGCGGCGGAGATTCACTGTCCATCGCGGTGCTCACCTTCTCCGTCCTCGCGCTCACCGGTGCCCTGCTCTCGCTCGGCCCTCGGGTGCAGTTCAGCGACGTTGATCTGGGCTCCGGGCTGTGGCGCATGGACCTCTTGCCCATCCGGTTGATCATGCGCGCGCCTGCGCGCTTTTCGTTGCTGCTCGCGCTCGGCACCGCGGTGCTCGCCGGCATCGGAACCGCCGAACTGCTGCGCCGCATGACTCGTCGGAGCGCGGTGCTCCTGACCGTCACCTTGCTGGTTCTCTTGAACCTCGACCTGGCGTTCCGCATGCCGACGTTCAACGAGGCGCCGGCACCCGGCGCGGTCGACCAGTGGTTGGCGGAGATGCCGGACGAGGGCGCGGTGATCGAGTATCCGCTGCTCGACTACCACTGGGCGATCTATGCCGGCCAGCGCTACGGCCGCCGGACGGTCAACGGCGAGGGGTATCTGTTTCCGTATGAGTATCGCGAGCTCGAGCAGCTCGACGACCTCGGGGCGGAGCAGCTGGCGATGCTCTGGGAGCACTTTCACCCCCGCTTCGTGGTCGTGCGCACGGAGCTCTACAAGCGCCCGCAGCGCCGGGCGCTGATGGCCCGGATCGAAGAGCACCGGGACGCCCTACGCCTGCGGCGTCGGTTCGGCAGCGACTACGTCTACGAGCTGGTCGACCGCGGCAATGACAGCGAGCTGTACCGACGCTGGCCGCGCCGCGCGCTCGGCGATCGTAGGAGTGTGGAGCTCGAGGCGACAGTATGCTGCCAGCGGCCGGGCACCGAAGGCGTGTTGGCCATCGCCCTCAACGACGCGATCTTGCTTCAGACCTCTCAGGAGCGCCCCGACACCTCGGACGTGCTCACGATCCCGGTCACCGATGAGCAGCTCCGGCCCGGCATGAACGTCTTTGCTCTCTGGGGAGACTATCGCTACACCGACCCGGAACAGGCGCGGCCCATCGGAGAAACCGGCGTGCGCCTGGCCGCCGACGTATCGATACGCTCGGACCGCGGGCGGACGCGCGTGCAGATCAACGGACGTGTCTTCCGCCCGGACAAGGGCTACTTCCTGGTCGAGCTCGACGCCGCCACCGCAGCCGTCCGCCGCACCGGTCAGTTCAACGTCTCATGGTTCCCCGAGGCATCCGCGGAACTGGCCGATTTCGTCCGCCAGGTTCCCGACGGCGCACCGGTCGTCGTGGCGACCGAATTCGATGTCTCGCGCGACCTACAGGCGAGCGCGGTCGCGGCGCTCGCAGAGCTGGGGCTGGCGACGGACTTGCGCGACCGCTTCCAGACCCAGCACGCGGCCATCGGCGTCAAAGGTGCCTCGCCCGGTACCGCATTGGAGGTCATCAATCGGTGGCGTGCCGTCCTCGTCCTCGGTGAGCCCGAGCTGCGCCGGGTGCGGGTCCACAGATTCGAGCTGCGCCCCTGAGGGTGCACACTGCATCGAGTACAATGCCGCCCGTCGTTCACCTGCGCACACGCTCACCTGCTGAGGAGGAGCAACGCATGTTCGATCTTCGCCTTGGCGGGCGCTCGGCTGCGGCCGTCGCTTTCCTGCTGCTTGCCTGCGGCGGCGCCAGCGGCTACGCGCCGCCGCAGCGCGTCGGTACCGTGGTCTTCGCCAACTCGGGCGCGTCGCAGGCGCAAGAGGACTTTCTCTTCGCCGTCGCGCAGCTGCACAACTTCGAGTACGCCTCGGCGGCGGAGGCCTTCCGTCGTGCGCAGCAAGCCGATCCGGGTTTCGCGCTCGCCTACTGGGGTGAGGCGATGACCTACAACCACCCCGTGTGGCAAGAGCAGGACCGCGATGCTGCAATCGCCGCTCTACAGCGCCTCGGCGCGACGCCGGAAGAGCGCTCGGCACGGGCGCCCACCGAGCGCGAGCGTGACATCCTCGCCACCCTCGACATTCTCTACGGCGAGGGCGACAAGGAGTCGCGCGACGATGAATACGCCTTGGCGATGGAGGCGCTGCACACCGAGTACCCGGACGACCCGGAGATCGCTGCGTTCACTGCGCTGGCAATACTCGGCACGGCACACGAAGGGCGCGACTTCGCTATCTACATGCGCGCCGCGGCGATCGCCGAGGAGGTCTTCGCCGCCAACCCGCAGCACCCCGGGGCGGCACACTATCTGATCCACTCCTACGATGACCCGATCCACGCGCCGCTCGGCCTGCGCGCCGCTCGCGCCTATTCCAAGATCGCCCCCGACGCCGGTCACGCGCAGCACATGTGCTCGCACATCTTTGTCGCCGCCGGGATGTGGGACGACGTCATCGCAGCCAACCTCAATGCCGTCGCCGCAGTGCAGCGGGCGATGGCGCGCGCCGGCCGCGTGCCGTCTCCCTGCGGGCACTACAACACCTGGCTCAACTACGGTTACCTGCAAGTGGGCAAGTACGACGAGGCCGCCGCGCTGACCGCCGCATGCCACGATGCAGCGATGGCGCGGCCGGACGCCCCCCCGGTGTTCGACCCCGACAACAGCCGGCCCGCCTCGTTCATCACCATGTGGGCACGCTACCTGATCGATACCGAGGATTTCGAAGGCGCCACCGCGACGCTCAGTCTCGACCTGCGTCAGGATCAGGTGCAGGAGCGGATGACGGTGGCCTTCGTCCATGGCCTGGGCGCAGCGCGACGCGGCGACATCGATGGCGTGCGCGAGGCCCTGGCGATCATTCGGGAGACCGGGGCGGGCACGGTGCAGCTCGCGGCGAGCGCCGATCTCACCTTCGAGTTGCAGGCGATGGACCGCTCCGCGGTGCTCGAGGCACAGACGCAAGCGCTGCTGGCATGGGCCGACGGCGATATCGATGCGGCCGTCGCGCATGCTCGGCAGGCGGCCACACTCGAGGAGCAAATGCCCTTCATGTTCGGCCCCCCGTTCGTCGACAAGCCGTCGTACGAACTACTCGGCGAGATCCTGCTCGCCGCGGGTCGCAACGACGAGGCGGTCGACGCTTTCCGCGCCGCGCTGGCACGAGCGCCCGGCCGCGCGCTGGCGCTCGCCGGACTGGCCGCGGCAGAACAATGATCGTGCGAGCGCCGCTCACCGCTGCCGTTTCTGCCGCTCTTCCTCGATGAGCACGACGCGCTCGTAGGCGATGAAGTACTTGTAGATGTTGCTGACGTACTGCACCGTCTCCTGGCCGATCTCGTGTGCCGCTACCAGCTCGACGTTGCCGAACCAAACGTCGGGGTTCAGGCCGAGATCCCGGGCCTTGCTGCGAAGATCGGCAATTCGCGCCGGGCCGGCGTTGTAGGAAGCGAAGCTGAACAACGCCTCGTCGACCTCACTCAT
>JASFRZ010000207.1:0-8443 GCA_050114655.1 Acidobacteriota bacterium | reverse complement strand
TGGGGCGCAACGGAACCAGGTTGGACTCGGACGTCAGAGCGTCGCTCATCGCATGGGCTGCAGTCGGGGGCGCGTGGGCACCGAATACCTGAAAGTCGTTTCGAGTATAGTCTTCGCCCGGTGCCGCGGCAATCGAGCGCTTGATGGTGCCGCAGAGCAGCGGTAGCGTGACGGCGCGCGGCGCGGATCCCCGGGCGGCCGGCAACCTGACGGTGAGACGGGCATGGCGACATTGTGGCGGGTCGAAGAAGCGGCGGAGTACCTCGGCATCCGGCCGAAGACGCTCTACGAGTGGGTGCGGCTGGACCGCGTGCCGTACCGCAAGATCGGCTTCAATGTCCGCTTCGATCCCGACGAGCTCGCCCGCTGGACCGCCAAGCAGGCGCGTGGTGCCGACCCGGCGGCCGCCTCCCCGCAGGCCGAGCAGCCGGCACCGGAGACGCTCACGACGCTGGTCGATCTGGCCTCCGACGCTTCCGCGGCCCTGCGCGACCTCGAACGCGACGTCGGCGCGACCCTGAGCTTCCCGCAGAGACGCCGTTTGCTCGAACTGGCCGAGCGGCTGGAGAAGGCGGCGTCGGAAGTCTCGCCCGATTAGCGTGGACATGTTCGTCTACGGTGAGCTGTGCAAGCCGACCGTGCTGCTCGCGGTCATCGGGCGGGTGCCGTCGGCCGAGCCGGCACTGTTGACGGGCTATCGCCGGGTTCTCGATCGGGACTCCGGGTACTTTCGCGCCGAGCCGCGCGAGCGTGGCGTCATCGCCGGCCTGCTGCTGGCCGCGCTCGATGATGCGGAGATGGCGATGCTCGACGAGTTCGAGAACGTCGGCGGCGGTGAATACCGCCGCGTCGAGGTCGAGGTGGAGACGTTGATCGAGGGGCCGCGACGCGTGGCGTGGGCGTACGTTGCGCCCTAGACCCGTTGCGGGCGTCACCGGAAACACGAAGCCCCTGAGAACGGAGGGCGCCGTGTGCTGGTGTTGCTTTCGCGTGCGAGGGGAGCGACTGGAGCCTAGACGTTGTCGAGCTTGGCGATGATCTCGCGCATGTGCCACTCAACAACTTCGTCGTAGTAGGCTTTTATCGAGTCCATCGTGTCCTGCCGCTCTTCGGGGCCGGTGGCCTGGCGGTAGGCCTCGATGGAATGCCTGAGCTCGTTGCCCAGGCTCTCCACATCCGAGACAATTTCGGGTCGGTTGGTTTCCGACCACTCACGAAATTCCTGCCAGCGTGTGATGTAGTTACGCAGCTTCATGGAGATCCCTATCGATCGTGAATATACCATCGCGCGCTGAAAGAAAAAATGGTCGCGGGGCGCGCGCGGTTACGGGATTGCTCATCGCTGCGGCTTTCTGTGCGACGCTGACCTCGTGTAGGGCGGAGTTCGCCGCCGATCCCGGAACCTTTGCGCCGTCGGTCGGTGAGGTGCGCACCTTGCTGGACCAGGGCAGGGTGCGGGTGGCGTTGCAGCAGGCCGACCAGCTCACCCAGAGGTACCGCGGCCCGGAGGCCGAGGTTGTTCACGGCTGGGCCCTGTGGAGGAACGGTCGCGTGCGCGACGCGGAGGCCCGCTTCCGCCGCGCCGTGGACGCCGGTTCTCGCGAGGCGTACGCGGGCCTGGCGGCGGTGCGCGCGAGCACTGGGGAATGGGGCGCCGCCACCGAGATGGCGCGCTCGGCAGGCCACGAGGGTGAGCGCGTCGGCGCGGCCAGCGCGGTGCTGGCGAGCGCCGCATGGGCATCCGGCAACAGCGCCGAGGCGGCGCGTCAGATGCAGGCGTGGGCGACCGCTGAGGCCGGTACTGCGCGTGGGCGTGCGGCCGCTGCCATGGCCGCGGCAACTTCGCGCCTGGCCGGCGCTCCCGCCGTGTGGCAAGGCGATTCGGTGTTGCTGCCTCTGCAGCGGCTTTCCGGGGGCGGTTGGGGAGTGCGCGTCACTGTCGCGGGGCAGGAATCGGTCTGGCGCCTGGATCCCACGTTTCGTCAGAGTCTGCTGTCCAACCGGCTGGCGCAGCGCCTGCAACTGTTCGTCGACGGGCCGGCCACGCCCGTCGAGCGTGCCGCCAGCGCGCGCTGGCCGGCGTTGCTTTCGCCGCGACAGGCGGCGATCGAGTCGATCGGCTTCGGCTCGTTGCTGCTACGCAACGTAGTCGTCGGTGTCGCGGAGGTGCCCGACGACGCCGAGGGCGTGGTGGGGGCGGACGTTCTGAGCGCGGCGCGCTGGAGTTTCGACTCGGGAACCGGGAAGCTCGCCATAGCGCCGCCTTCGACCGGGGTTTTGACCTTACCCGGGATTGCCGAGGGGCGAGCCATCGCTTGGTTGCGGGCGCGCCTTGTGCGCGAGGGTGTCGGCGCCCAGTTGTTTCTTTACCCGCGCGTGTCGGACCAGATTGTGGCTGCCGGCCTCGACTTCGCTGCCACCTCGCGCCTCGACCTGCCCACCTTCGTCGTCCCACCCGGTAGCAGTACCGCCGCCGCGCCATTGCTGCTGGGCGGTTGGCGCGGGGATGTCCAGTGGCGTCCCGCCTCACTCACCGGCTGGGCCGGCGACGGCGGCGTCGCCCCCACCGCCGTGCTCGGGTACAACGTCCTGGAGGGATGGGCGATGCACTGGTACCCCGGTTCGATGCAGCTGCGCATCGACGTGCCCCCCGGCGCCGTACAATGAGCCGATGAGCCGAACCAGCGCGCTGTCGCAGGAGCTGCTGCACAAGATCGTCGTCGAGGGTTGGCCGCGCGACCAGACCGTCAAGGCGATCATGGCCGACTTCGTCGACGTCGCCCGGAGGATCACTGAGAGCGACTACGGCAGCGTTTACGTCATCGAGCGCGACGGAGACGAGCTGCGCGTCATCTCGGCGCACGAGGAGGGCGAGCTGCTCGACGAGCTGCCGAAGCTGCTGCAACAGGAGAAGCAGTCTCCCGGAATCATCACCTGGGTCTACCAGAACAACGAGCCCTACCTGAGCAACGACGTCGACAAAGACCCTTACTACTTTCCCGCGTTCAAGGGCACGCAGGCCAATCTCGCCGTACCGATCCGGCTCCAGGGCAACGCCATCGGGGTGATGTCGGTGGAGTCCGTGCATCGCGGCCACTACGACGACGAGCACCGCAGTCGTCTCGAGGACCTCGCCGAGGCGGTGTCGTTGTTTGTCTCGCGCCAGTGGCTGTCGGAGTACTCACGCAGCCGCGGGTACAACGTCGAGATTGTCGGAATGTCGGAGGCGATCCGGGAGATCGAGGCGCTCATCAAGCGCGTCGCGCCGACACGTGAGCCGGTCCTGTTGACCGGCGAGAGCGGCGTCGGCAAGGAGCTGCTGGCACACGCCATCCACTACTTCTCTACCCGGCGGGAGCACGAGCTGCTGATCGTCAACTGCGGCGCTTTCGCCGAAGAGCTACTGGCGTCGGAGCTGTTCGGGCACGTGCGTGGTGCCTTCACCGGAGCGCACCGCGACAAGGCGGGCAAGTTCGAGCTCGCCGACGGCGGGACGCTTTTCCTCGACGAGGTCGAGTCGATGAGCCCGCGGCTGCAGGTGATGTTGTTGCGGGTGCTCGAACAGGGCGAGGTCCAGAAGGTGGGTGAGGAGCGCGGTGCGCGCAGGATCGATGTGCGCATCATTGCGGCGAGCAACCAGGACCTCGCCGAGCTGGTCGAGGAGGGTAGCTTCCGCGAGGACCTGCTTTTCCGTCTGAATGTCTTCGACGTGCGCGTGCCGCCGCTGCGCGACCGCGCCGAGGACGTGCCGTTGTTGGCCGATTACTTCCTGCGCGCATTTCGTGGCGCCAACGGGCATGGTCCCGAAGGTTTCTCCGCCGCAGCGCTGCGCAAGTTGCAGCAGTACGACTGGCCCGGCAATGTGCGCGAGCTACGCAACGCCGTGCACCGGGCGGCGGTGCTTGCCGACGGCGACGTGGTAAGTGCCGAGGATCTGCCGGCGGCGCTCGGCGACGTGAGCAGCCTGCCCCAACGGGCGGTCGCAGCTCCCCCACGGCCCGCCGTGGGAGCGCCCCCGGGGCAAGAGGGGGAGCCCCCGCTTGCCCTCGACGATGTCGTCGAGCAGCATATCCGACGCGTGCTCGAACGGGCAGGGGGCAACAAGTCGCGCGCCGCCGAGATGCTCGGGATCCCACGCACATCGCTGTACCACAAGCTGCGCAAGTACGGCATCCGGTCCGCCGAAGACGACCGATGATGACCGCATATCGTCACTAGCCGGCGCTGTTGACGACCGGGAGTCGTCGATATCCGGACGGAGCGACAATCGACCGACCGTCGGCGCCCGGTCGACCGACCCTGTAGCACGTTCCCGCGGCCTCAGAACGCCGTCGCGGTGCGCTTCTGCCGCCGGTTTGCCCGCACGACGAAGAGAATCGCGCCGTCTCCCCGTAGTTGGCACCGGAATTGCTTCTCATGAGAGACGAGACGAGCGCCCACCGGGTCGGCTCGCCATCTGGGATGACCGTTGGACGGAAGGGGAAAAACCAGGGGACCCCTCGCTCGAGTCCCGGATGGCAGCCCACCCGGTGGGGGCTCGTCGTTTGTCGTCCGGCTCGACGTGCCGACTCCCGACGCCGGCGGCGCCTTCCCGCAGGAGCTTTTCAGCTCCTTGCTAGAATGAGCCTTCGTTGCCGATAGACCAGCGCGCAACCGCCAAGAGGGCGGCTGCACGATCGTTCCGTTCTGCGGGAGAAGGAGATTTCCACGGCGATGGCAATCATCGACCCCGCTGCGCGCGTGCATCCGGAGGCGAGGCTTGCCGATGACGTCACCGTCGGGATGGGGGCGATGATCGAAGCCGACGTCGTCGTCGGGCCGGGGTCGGTCATCGCGCCGCACGCGCTGCTGTACTCCGGCACCACCATCGGCGAGCGGGTGCAGGTGGGCGCCGGCGCGGCGATCGGCGGCACGCCGCAGGATCTCAAGTTCCGCGGTGGCGCGAGCGGCGTTCGCGTCGGTGACGGCACAGTGATCCGCGAGTACGTCACGGTGCACCGCTGCGTCGAGCCCGGAGGCGTCACCGTGGTGGGCAGCGAGTGCCTGCTGATGGCCACCTCTCATGTTGCCCACGAGTGCTTGCTCGGTGATCGCGTGATCGTTGCCAACGGCGTGATGATGGCCGGGCACGTGGTCGTTGGCGACGGGGTGTTCCTGTCGGGCAACGTAGTGGTCCATCAGTTCACCAGCATCGGCCGGCTGGCGATGATCGGCGGCGGTAGCGCGGTGCGCCAGGACATCGTGCCGTTCGCGCTTGCCGACGGTCATCCGGCGCGGCCCAAGGGTCTGAACGTCGTCGGGCTACGGCGCGCAGGCATGTCAGAAGATACGATCCGTGCCCTCAAGCGCGCCTACCGGGCGCTGTTCGCCTCCGGCAATCGTCTGGAGGAGCGTCTCGAAAAGGTGAAAGTGGGCGCCGACGGCTGTGTCGAGGTCGCCGAGCTGCTGCGCTTCATGCGCGCCTCGGATCGCGGTGTGGCACGTCCCCGCCCCACGGGTCGCGCACGCTAAGGGGCCAGAGGCCCCCCTTCCCGAGGGGACCGTGTCAGAAGTCCCAGCTGACCATGCCGGCGATGCGCCGCATGCCGAACAGACGATTCCAGAAACCCGGATCGAGCTCCAGGTCCAGCGGAACGTAGGCGAAGCGTACGTCGCCCCGGAAGGCGATGTTCGGCTTGACGTAGAAGCGCAGCCCGCCGCCGAACTGGAAGAACGGCCCTTGCTCGGTCTTGGGCTCGGGGTCGATACCGAACTCATCGAGCACCTCTTGGGTGGCGGCCGGGTACTTGGAGGTGGCGTGCAGGTAGCCGGCGCCACCGGCGAAATAGGGCACGAACTTGGAAGTGCGTGCGCCGGTCTGCCACATGAAACTGACCATCCCCTGGCCGACCCGACCCGCCGGGCCGAAGGTCACGTTGCCCTCGACCTCGAAGCCGACGCTCGCCTTCGCGCCGAAGAAGTAAGCGAAGGCGCCGCCGGTCTGAAGCGCGCTGGAGCCGGAGAAGATCGAGCCGACGAATATCGAGATGACCGGACCGTTGATCGGATCGACGACCGGCGGCGGCCGATCCTGATCCTGCTCTTGCTGCGGCGCCGCCGGTGGGTCGGCGTCGTTCTCGAGGTGAGCGACCAGTGGGGCCGCCACCCGGCTGACCGCAGTGAGCGCCGACGTTGCCGCGCGCGCCGATCCGGGAATCGCGATGTTGACCGGGACAGCGGCAATCGCAGCGAGCAGGATCGCCGCGCGTCGCAGGCCGGCCGGTGCGCGATGCTGTAGTTCGTTCGACATCAGAAAATCGCTGCCGTTCCGGTGGGGAAGTCCGCCGTACGATTGGTCAGGAAGACGATCTCACCTCCCTGCAATCCCGCCGGCATTATGGCTTCCAGCACGACCAACTGGGAAGGGTCGGCGGTATCGTTGAAGATCGGCTCCAGGGTGACCAGCAGATGCGCGCCGCTCAGGTCGGCGGGAAACTGCACACCTTCGGGCGGATTCTCGAGGAAGTCCTCGCCGGGAAAGTCGGGCGCGGGCTCGGGGCCGCTGTAGGGGTTGGCGAAATCGGCCACGTTGGGGTTGGTGAAGCGGCCCATCGTCAACGGCGTGCCGTTGATCACCATGTAGTGCTCGTACGCGTAAACGTTGTTGAGCGGCGGCAGCGACAGCGTGGGCTCATCGTCGGCGCTGACCGCCCACACGCCCGAGCCCTCGTTGGTGTCCGGCCCGTCGGTGGGGGTGAACACGCGATAGCTGCCCGCCGATTCGCCGATCAGAAGCGGAGCGGGGACGCTCAGCTGCGCGATGCCGTCGATCACCGGTCCTTGCAGGATGTAGCCACCGCCGGGATTGTCACCGGGAATGCCGCCGGGCTCGATGGTTATCAGAACGCTTACCGAGTTGAACAGGTTGACATCAGCGGTGAAGCGCTGGATGAGCTCGCCGTTGGCGTTGATCGGCCGGCCCTCGGCGTTGACGTTGAATGGTCCGAGGCCGACGATCTCGCGGTTGTCGAGCGTCACCCAGAGGGCGTAGCGTCCCTCGGCATCGTTGAGCGGTAGCAGCCCGTCGAAGCCGAGGGCAACCCCGCGGATATCGCCGAGCGCCGCCGGAAGGGGGTTGAACTGGCGTGGCGTGTTGCCGCACGCCTGTGCCGCGAGCAGCAGCGCGAGGGCTGCGACGAATGTGGTGTGCCGCTTCATCCCCTGGCGGCGCTCCCCTCGAGAATGCGCAGGATGAGCTGGTACATCGCCTCGCGGTCGCTGATGCCGGCTGCGACACCTTCCTTCCAGCTTTGCATGACCGTGTCGTCGTCCACGCCCCTCTCCTTGAGCCAGGAGCGGCACTCTTCCCAGGTCGGCAGCCAGACGAAGTTTTCGAACATCTCCTCCTGCCCGCCGACCATCGACTCGAACGTGTTGGTGCTGGTGATCAGGAAGATGCCGGCCTGAAAGGGTGAGCCGGCGCGCACCAGCCCGTTGATGTCGAACACGTATTGCCCCGGCTCGGGGCCCCAGGAAAATCCTGACGCGCGCAAGCGCATGGCGAAGTTGATTTCCGTTTCGGTGAAACGCACGCTGATTCCTCAGGGTATGACGTCGAAGTGGCCCGGAAAGTCTAGCCCCTCAGCCGGCTGTTCGCCCGGCGTAGGCGTCGGACTCGTAGACCTCCGCGTTGACGCAGTTGGGCGCCGGCTCGCCACGAAGCATGGCGACCGCGTTGGTCGCCGCCATCGTGGCCATCCTGTCGCGTGTACCGCGCGACGCGCTGCCCAGGTGCGGCAGCAGCACCGCATTCTCGCACTGTGCCAGGCCTTCGACCATCGCCGGCTCGTACTCGTACACGTCGAGACCGGCGCCGGCGATCTTGCCTTCATCAAGAGCGACGACCAGCGCCTCCTCGTCGATGATCGGCCCGCGCGCGGCGTTGACCAGGTACGCCGTCGACTTCATCCTGTCAAAGGCTGCGGTGCTGATGAGATGCCGGGTCTCGTCCGTCAGCAACGTGTGAATGGTGACGAAATCGCTTTCGGCCAGCAGGTCGTCGAGCTCGGCCCACTCGGCCTGCTCGTCGGCCTCGATGGCCTCGCGGGCGTAGGGATCGTAGGCGAGGACACGCATGTCGAAGCCGGTAGCGCGGCGCGCCACCGCCTGGCCGATGCGACCGAAACCGACCACGCCGAGCACCTTCTGGCGGTTGTCGCCCCCTGGTGAGACGTCCTCGCCGAGAAGCAGGTTGGGGCCCCACAGCTTGTAGTTACCGCCGCGCATGTAAGCGTCGCCGCCGACAATGTTCCGAGATGCCGAAAGCAGCAGGGCCCAGGTCAGGTCGGCGGTGGTGTCGGTGAGCACGCCCGGAGTGTTGCTCACGGGGATGCCGAGTTCCGTGGCGACGGCCACGTCGATGTTGTCGAAGCCGACGGCGAACTGCGCCACGCCCCGCAGCGAC
>JASFRZ010000206.1:0-8496 GCA_050114655.1 Acidobacteriota bacterium | reverse complement strand
CCTGCGCGAAAGGGCCCGCGGGGGGCGCTGCCGAACTTGGTGCGAAAGGTGGGACTCGAACCCACACGGGCTATGCCCACTGGCTCCTAAGGCCAGCGCGTCTGCCAATTCCGCCACTTTCGCAGGGGCAGGGGCCGGGGCGCGCCAGCGCCGCTCGGCCTCCCGCTGAAAAGGCGTCGGTTGTCGGGGCTTCGCGGCGACGGGCGGCCCGCCGCCGTCGAAAAAATGATGGTGAGCCGCCTAGGGATCGAACCTAGAACCTACGGATTAAGAGTCCGTTGCTCTGCCAATTGAGCTAGCGGCCCACCAAAAATCGAATCCAAGTGCGCCTGGCAGGAGTCGAACCTGCGGCCTTCGCATCCGGAGTGCGACGCTCTATCCTGACTGAGCTACAGGCGCGGCGTTGGACAGGGTATTTGCAAACTCAGAGGGGTGAGCGAGGGGATTTGAACCCCCAACCCCTAGGACCACAACCTAGTGCTCTGCCGAATTGAGCTACGCTCACCGTCCAAGCCGATAATTCTACGGGTGTCTGCCCGCAGCGGTCAAACGCCGCAAACTCGACTATCGAGCGGCGTCGTCAGTCCCATTCTATGACGACCTGAAAGGTGGCCGCCTGGTCACGTAGCGTCGCGCTGGTGACCTTGAAGGTTCCGGTGGCCTGCGCCTGCAGCTCCGCCGGCACCGACGTCGTGGTGGCCACGTCGATGAGGTTCGAGCTGCCATCGTAGATGTTGACCGAGACACGCACGTTGCGAGCCGCTACGCTACCGGTGTTGACCACCTGCCCGAGGTACTCGGCGAAGCCTTCCGTGCTGGTCTGCACGGATGCGGAGCCGACGAGGACCACGTTCGCCAGCAGCGGCGTTGTCGGGGTTTCGTCGTCCTTGTTGCTGAACAGGTCGCAGCCGGAGAGGGCAACCGTCGCCAGCAGGACTACAATGAGAGCCCGATTCTGAAGCAAAGCACCCATGCGATGGCACCAAGACGAGGATGAGACCGGTCATTGCGGCGGGCGCTGAGAGCGTAACGTAACCTACCCTGCGACTGATAGTCCGACGAGAACTCGTTTCAGGGACGTTTCAAGGAGAACCAGGATGCGCAACCAACTGACACTGATGACCGCGGCGATCTTCGGATTGACTGCTTTCGGACTGGTGGCCGGGCCGTTTGCCGGGGCACAGGGAGGCGCCATCGCCGTGGTCGACAACGCGCGCGTCTTCGACGAGTCCAACCAGGGCCGCGCCGCCACCCAGCAGATCCAGGCCAACGTCGATTCGTGGCAGCAGCGGCTCACCGCGTTGCAGACCGAGGTACAGGGGTTGATCAGCCAGCGCCAGCAGCAGGGCGGCATCATGACGCCGGAAGCGCTGCGCCAGCTGAACATGAACATCGAGGACAAGCAGGTCGAGCTGCAAAGGCTACGCGAGAACGCGCAGCGCGAGGCGACCGCGATCCAGAACCAGATCCTCGGCGAGCTCGAAGGAACCATCACCCCGGTGATCGCGGAGCTCGCCACGGAGATGGGCTACACCACGGTGCTCAACACCGAGACCCCCGGCCTGCTCTACCACGACGCCTCGGTCGACATCACGAACGCGCTCATCGCCCGCCTGAACGGAATGGACCAGTAGCGAGGACGCAGGGCTCGCGATGGCGGCGTTGCGCTTGCCGCGCTCGCTCCGACGTACGTGATCAGTACGCCTCCGCTCGCGCGGGCTGCGCGCGCCCTGCCCTCGCGACCCCTGCGCCCTCGCGGCGATTCCCGCGCGACTTGCGCTCCCGCGCTGCTACCTTTGTGCTCACTGTGTTTGCCACAAGAGGAAGCGGAGCTCGGCGGTTTGTTCGTCGATGATGGCGGAGATCGGGCGGCCGGAGGAGTGGCCGGCGGAGGTGTCGTAGAGCAGGACCACGGGGGCGGACGAGGCGGTGGCGAACTGCAGCAGGGCGGTCATCTTGCGGGCGTGCAGGGGGGCGACGCGGGTGTCGCCGTCGCCGCTGACCAGCATCACTGCGGGATAACGGGTGCCGCGCACGACGTGCTGGTACGGGGAGTAGCTGGCGAGGTACTCGAACTGCACGGGGTCCTCCGCCGAGCCGTACTCCGGCACCCAGTAGCGGGCGACCAGGAAGCGGTGGTAGCGCAGCATGTCGAGCAGCGGATAGGTGCACACCACTGCGGCGAACAGATCCGGGCGTTGGGTCATCGCCGCTCCCACCAGCAGGCCGCCGTTCGAGCCCCCCATGATGGCGAGGTGCTGCGGGCGGGTGTAGCCGCTCGCCACCAGCCAGTCGGCGGCAGCGATGAAGTCCTCGAACACGTTCTGCTTGTTCGCCAGCATGCCGGCGCGGTGCCAGGCCTCGCCGAACTCGCCGCCGCCGCGCAGGCTGGGCAGCGCCCACACGCCGCCCTGCTCCATCCACGCGACCGCCATGCGGTTGAAGCTCGGCATCATGCTGACGTTGAAGCCGCCGTAGCCGGTCAGCAAGGTTCGGTTGGAGCCGTCGAGGACGATCCCCCTGCGGTGCGCCAGGAACATCGGAATCATCGTGCCGTCGGTCGACGGGTAACGCACCTGGGTGACGACGAAGTCGTCGGGGCTCACGGGCGCGTCGAGCTCGGCCCACACCTCCTCGTCGCCGTCGGACACGCGGTAGCGGTAAACCGTCGGGGCCCGGGCGAACGAGCTGAACACCACGAACGCCTCGTCGTTCTCCCAGGTTCCGCCCACCACCCCCGAGATTGAGCCGGTGCCCGGCAGTTCGAGGTCGCGTACCGGAAAGCCGTCCGGTTCGTGCACCGTGATCCGCGGCTGGACGTCTTCGAGCCGCTGCACCACCAGACGGCCGCCGATGGCGGCGAAGCTCTCGATGGCGCTGTCGCCCTCCGGGATGATCTCCGCCCAGCTATCGACCGTCGGCTCGCGGAGGTTGGCGGCGAACATGCGGCGGTTGGGCGCCAGCCAGTCGGTGAGCACGAACAGCGTGTCACCGGCGATCTGCGCCTCGAAGGTGGCGTTGATGTCGGTGACGATCGGGTGGACCAGCGTGCCGGTCCAGGTGTCGCGGAAGTACAGCTCGTTGCGTACCGCCGCGGCTCCGTGGCTGACGTTGATCAGCAGGTAGCGGCTGTTGGAGGACAGCTGCGACGTGATGATCTTGTCGGGGCCGTAGCCGTTACCGAAGGCGACGCGATCGGCCTGCCCCGGGTCGCCGAAGCGATGCTCGAAGACGCGCGGGCCGGCTTCGGTCTGTCGGTCGTAGAAAACCACGCTGCGATCGCTGTCGATCGAAACGTTGAAGTACCGTCCGCGCTCGAGGACATCGTCGAGCGGCAGGCCGCTGTCGACGTCCATGAAGCGGATCTCGACTTCGTCTTCGCCGCCGCGCCGGACGCTGTAGGCAACGATCGAGCCATCAGCTGAGACGTCGGCGAGGGCGATCGAAAGCGCGCCCTCCGCGCTCAACTCGCGGGGATCGACGAGCAGCTCGTCGGTGCCGTCTACCGAGCGGCGCATGTACAGGCGCGCGAGGTCCTCGTCGGCCGCGCGGCGTGCGAAGAAGTACCGTCCGCCACGCGCGACCGGGGCGGAAACCGAATCGACCGAATAGAGCTCTGTGAGCCGGGCATGAACCATCTCGGCCGGCGGCGCCTGCGCGAGCACCACGCGCGTGTAGTCGGCTTGCCCGGCGAGCCAGGCGCGGGTCTCGGCGCTGTCGCGGTCTTCCAGCCAGCGGTAAGGGTCGGCGATTTCCACGCCGTGGAGCGTGTCGACCACTTCCCCGCGCCGCGTTTCGGGGGGGAGCGGACCGCTCCGGCCGCAGGCGATGGTGCCGCCGATCAGCGCCAGCGCGGCGAAGAGCGCCGCCCGCGGCGTCAGGGCTCGGCTGCCGGGCCTCATCGTTTACCTCCGCTCTCTGCAGAATGCCGGATTCGGAGGGTAGTATGTCCAACCACGGTCGGGTCGTCCATGCTGCGCTCGCGGAGCTCGCCATGACGCTGCAAATTGCTTTCCTGCTGGCGGTTCTGGCGGTCATGGTGGCCCTGTTTCTGACCGAAAAGCTGCCTGTCGAGCTGACTGCATTCGCCGGGCTCGCGGTCCTCGCGCTGGCCGGTTACGTCGAGCCGTCCGAGGCGTTCGAGGGCTTCGCGTCCCCCGCGGTCATCACCATGCTGTCGGTGTTCTTCGTCAGCGCTGCGTTGCTGCACACCGGCGTCGCGGACAGCGCGGCGCACGCCATTCACAACATCGTCGGCCCGCGCGAGAAGCTGCTCATCGTGTTTCTCATGCTGGTGGCCGGCCTGCTGTCCGCCTTCATGAACAACGTCGCCGCCACCGCCGTGCTGATGCCGGCGGTGGCCTCGCTGTGCAAGCAGGCGAACATCGCGCCGTCGCGGCTGTACATGCCGCTCGCCTTCGGGGCCATCCTGGGCGGCACCACGACGCTTGTCGGCACGCCTCCCAACCTGCTGACCGCCGAGGTGATGAGCGACCGCGGCATGGAGCCCTTCGGCCTGTTCGAGTTCACCCCGTTCGGCGCCGCCCTGCTGACGGCGGGCATCCTGTACATGTTGACCCTCGGGCGCTGGTTGCTGCCCGATTCCGGGATGAGCGCGCAGGCCGGCGGGCAAGGCGACCTGACGCAGATCTACCGCCTGCGCGAGCGCCTGTTCTCCATTCACGTTCCGGTCGGCTCGCCGCTCGACGGCGCCACGCTGCGGGACGCGCGGCTGGCGACAGCGCTGGGGGTCAACGTGGTGGCGGTGCTGCGCGGCGGGGGCAAGGAACTCGCGCCGGCGCCCGACTTCGTGATTCGCGGCGATGACCAGCTGCTCGTGGAGGGCAAGTTCAGCGATGTCGAGCACCTCATCGGGGTGCAGGGCCTGCGGGTGGCGAAGACGCGCAAGACCTCCCTGCGCGAGGCCTCGGGTGTGTTCACCGGCGTGGTGATCCGTATCGCGGAAGGCAATCCGGCGGTCGGCCAGACGGTGCAGGCGCTGCGCGTTCGCGATCGCTTCGGGGTCTTGGTGGCGGCTGTCTGGCGCGACCATCAGGTGGTGCACGACCGGCCCGGCGGGTTGCCATTGGAGGCGGGTGACGAGCTGTTGCTCGTTGGCCAGCGCGACCAGGTCGAGGAGGTGGCGGCGAGCCCGCAGACCGACGTCGTTGAGATCGGACGCACCGCGGTGGAGCGGCTCGACGGTGTCGCCTTCGAGCTTGCGGTGGGCGAGGGCTCGACGATGGTCGGCAAGACGCTGCGCGAGAGCCGCATCGGTGAGCTCGTCGGTCTCACCGTCATCGGCGTGATGCGCGACGGCAAGCTCGTTGCGGTGGGCCCGGAGGACACGCTCGAGGCGAGCGACCGCCTGCTGGTGACCGGCGAGCCGACGCGCATCGCCAGCCTCCTGGACGTCGGCGAGGTTGAGGTGAAAGCGACGGCGCCCGAGACCGCCATCGCGTCGGACTCTGTGCTGGTGGTCGAGGCCGTCGTGGCGCCACGCGCGGCGATCGCCGGGCGCACCGTCAAGGATCTCGACTTCCGCGAGCGCTACGGCCTGCAGGTGCTGGCGATCTGGCGCGAAGGCGCGCCGTTGCACGAGGGCATCGCCGACCTCACGCTGAGCATCGGCGACGCGCTGCTGCTGCAGGGGCCGGCGGCGAAGGTGCATCTACTCGTTTCGAACCCCGATTTCCTCGTCCTGACGCCCGGCCTGCAGGAAGTGCGCCGCACCGGCAAGGCTCCCTTCGCGCTCGCCGGCCTGGCGATGATGGTGGCGTTGGTCGCCGGCGGCTATTACCCCATCCAGGTCGCTGCCTTCGCCGCCGCGGTCTTCGTCGTGCTGACGGGCGCGCTGACCATGGCCGAGGCGTATCGTGCTATCGAGTGGCGTGCCATCTTCCTGGTCGCCGCCGTGCTGCCGGTGGGCATCGCGATGGAGCGGACCGGCGCGGCGGCGCTGATCGCCGACGGGGTGGTCAACTACGCCGGGCACCTCGGGCCGATGGCGGTGCTGGTGTCCCTGCTGATCCTGTCCAGTGCCCTCAGCCAGGGGCTCGACGGCGCCCCGACGGTGGTATTGCTCGCCCCGGTGGTGTTCCTGCTCGCCGACGACCTCGCCATCAGCCCGCGCCCCCTGATGATGGGCGTCGGCCTGGCGGCCTCAGCGGCTTTCCTGACCCCCTTCTCGCACAAGGCCAATCTGCTGGTCATGGGCGCCGGAGGCTACCGGGTCAACGACTTCATTCGCGTCGGCAGCGTGCTGACCGTCATCGTCCTAGGCCTCCTGGCCCTCCTGATCCCCCTCGTGCTGCCGTTCTAGGGGCGTCGATCCGAGCCTGGCCGAAAGAAATGCGCAGAGTTGGCCAAGCTTCGGTAAAGAAAGGTCAGGAATGCAACTTTTGGTCGTCGGCGCGCGTCTAAGCAGATGAAGCCGACGGTCCACCACCAGACGCGCTCCCAGGTGAGAAAGCAATGGTTCCAGGGGCACAACACAAGATCGACGTCGTCGTCACCGGCTGGCCTGGAGTTACCTCCGGACCGCACCGCTTCGGTGGCACGGAGTGGCGCCTCGGCAAGCGGGAGATCGGTCACATCCACGGCAACGAGATGGTCGACATCCCGTTTCCCAAGCACCTGCGCGACGAGCTCGTCGCGGCGCACCAGGTGCAGCCGCACCACGTGTTGCCGGACAGCGGCTGGATCTCGCTTCCGCTGCGCGGCGACGCAGATCTGAAGTGGGCGGTGGTTCTTCTGCGCCACTCCTACGAGCTGGCGCGACAGCGCGTCGAGCAGCGCACGGGGCGGCCCGTCGCGCGCCCTTCGACGTCCAGCACCGCCGCACAAACGTTCGCGGAAGTCGCCTGAAGCAGGGCTGAGTCGCTTCTAGCGTAGGGCGACGGTGCGCCGCCGGGTGCCGCCGCGCTCCGACACCACCGCGAGCTCGATGGCGGGGTCAGCACCGGTTGCACGCACGAGAAACTCCGCCGATCCGGTGCTCGAAGTGGGCGCCCCCGGGCCGCCGCCGTCGCGGCTGCCTCTGAGGTGGCCGATTTCGACGCGGCCGTTGCCCTCGACCCACTCCGCGCCGGTCAGCTCGGCGATGGCGCGCACCGGCACGGCGACCTCGGCGTCGAGCGCGCGCTGGGTCAGGTTGGTCGGCAAGTAGCCGCTGTTCTCTACTTCGACGCGAACACGGAAAGTTCCGGCCTGCCCATCGACCGGCGTGACCGTGACGTCACGGATCTCGATCTGCGGCGCGATCTCGGCGAGCCACAGCATCCAGGGCACGTACAGCTCGACCTCCCGCTGCAGCAGCTCCGTCGGCGGGTTCTGGCTGACAAACTTGGAGTGCCAACCGCCGATCTCGACCGCGCCGAGCTCCGGGTGATCGTACGGAGCCCAGTCGGTGAAGTAGCTGCGGGTGAGCTCTTCGTCGTGGTAACGGAGCCGCTCGAGCGCGCTGATCTCGCCGTCTTCGTCGTAGTCGATGCCCATGCCGGCCCAGAACTCGGGCACGAAGCCGACCACCCCGAAGTCCCAGTAGCCCCACGAGATCAGGGTGCCATGGCGATGCGCCTCGGGGTTGGTGTAGCTGGGCACCGCCGGTTGCTCGGTGGTCTGCTCGTAAACGGCCGCCTCTTCCAGGATCAGCTCCTGGTCGGCGGCGGAGAAATTGTTCCAGGCGGTGGTCGACGGAAGCCGATACACGAAGCCGCCCGAGGTGTGGCCGTGAAAGATACCGGTGATGTTGCGGTGCGAATTGAGGAACTCGATGGTGGCGCGCGTCTCGGGCTCCGACAGTGGGTACGGGCCGGCGCCGCCCTGCTCGAATTCCATGCCCCAGTTGCGTGGGAAGTTGCGGTTCATGTCGATGCCGCCGACGCCGTCCTCGTTGCGCCGGCCGTCATGATCGTCATCGATGCCCTCCGACATGACGTCGTAGAACTGCGCGCCCGGCGGTGGGGCGCTCTGCGCGGCAGCGCCGCGGCGACCGCCGCTGCCCGGTCGCCGCACCATCAGGCGGGGGTCGTCGGGGCTGACGTACCAGTCGCCATCGGGGTTTGGCACGCGCATCTGGGTGATGTGACCGTCGCCGTCGAGATCGTTGGGCGGATCCTCGTCGAGCAGGCCGTCCATGTCCTGGTCGTAGGGGCGTGGCGTGGAGCGCAGCGTCTGCGCGGAGGTCAGTGCCAGGTCGGCACCGTCGGGATTGAACTTGGGCCGGATGTACAGCGCGCGGCTGTCGATCAGACGGGTGACGCGCTCGTTCCTGCCGTAGTTGGTCAACAGGTACGAGGCGAAGTGCAGTGCCACCTCGCCGCCGGTGAGCTCGCCGGCGTGGATGTTGCCATCGTAGTAGTAGCCTGGTTTTTCCGCGGCGGGGCCGGTCTCCTCGTTGGTGATCTCGATCACCATCAGCGGATTGCCGCGCAGCGTCTCACCGATCGAGTAGACCTCGGTGAGGGAGGGGAACTCCTGCCCCCATGCCTCGAG
>JASFRZ010000205.1:0-8516 GCA_050114655.1 Acidobacteriota bacterium | reverse complement strand
CGAGGGCCACCGGGGCAACTGCGGCGGTCGCCCCGAGGCTGGCCAGGAAGTTGCGTCGGTTCATCGGCTTCGGCGTCGGTTCATCGGTCCCATGGACTCCTGACTCGGCGGGTCTCCCGCCGCGTGTGGTCGGAGACGAGATGTTAGCCTTTCTCGGCACCCCGTTCCCCACGAGAACCGACGAGGTGTGCCGTGAAGTCACCGCAGTCTTCCCTCTACGCCCTTCTTGTCGCCCTTGCGACGTTCACCGCAGGCGCCGCCGTGGCCGGCGGCGGTGATCGACCTTCGTCCCGCCCGGCGGGTGCTTCCGAGCACTCCTCGCCCCTTTCGGCGGCGGACAACTGGCCCTCATTCCGCGGTGTCGCCACTTCCGGGGTGAGCGATGCCACCGATCTCCCGTCGTCGTGGGATGTGCACAGCGGCGACAACATCCGCTGGTCCGTAGAGGTGCCCGGCGTGTCGCACTCCAGCCCGGTGGTGTGGGGCGATCAGATCTTCGTGGCCTCGGCAGTCGGGACCAACGGGGACACCGGCCGCGTCGACGGTGTCGGCAACGACACCATCGATGACGACGGCGAATTCGAGTGGCGGCTGTTCAGCTTCGATCGCAACGACGGCGCGCCGCTCTGGGAAGTGACCGCTGCGTCCGGCCGGCCGCGCGCGCAGCGCCACGAGAAGGCCAGCCACGCCAACTCCACCCCGTCCACGGACGGGCGCTACGTGATCGCCATCTTCGGGTCGGAGGGCATGTTCGCCTACGACCTGCAGGGTGAGCAGCAGTGGATGATCGATCTCGGGGTGCTCGATACCGGGCTATACGGCGAGCCCGAGGTGCAGTGGGGCTACGCCGCGTCGCCCACCATCCACGGTGATCGCGTCTTCGTCCAGGTCGACCGGCACGCCGATTCCTTCATCGCCGCCTACGACATCCACAGCGGTGCCGAGATCTGGCGCACCGCGCGGCGCGAAAAGAACACCTGGAGCACGCCGCTCTACTTCGAGCACGGTGGTCACGAGCTGCTGGTTGCCAACGGGGGCAACTACATCCGCGCATACGATCCCGCCGACGGCTCCGAGGTCTGGCGCTTTCGTGACGACGCCGAGGTCAAGGTGCCGAGCCCCTTCGCCGCCGACGGCAAGATCATCCTCGCCGGGGGCTATCCACAGGGACGGCCGATGTACGCCTTCGATCCGGCTGCAGAGGGCGAGGTCGCTGCTGATGCTCTGCACTGGCGTGTGCCGCGGGGCGGTCCCTACACGGCGACCCCGCTGGCGGTCGCCGGCCTGCTGTACAACGTCACCGACAGCGGCATTCTGTCGGTGTATGACCTGGATGACGGGCAGCCGGTATACCGCGAGAGGCTGCCCAGCACTTTCAGCGCGTCGCCGGTGGCCGCGGATGGCAAGGTGTTCCTCGCCTCCGAAGACGGAGTGGTGTACACGCTTGCGGTCGGCCGCGAGTTCGAGCTGCTGGCAGCCAACGAGGTGGGCGAGCCGCTGTTCGCGACCCCGGCGCTGGTCGACGGCATGGTGGTGGTGCGTGGCTGGAACCACCTCTACGGCGTTGCCATCGACTAGCCGGCTCGGGATCGACCGGCGTGTGCGCGGCACCGGCATGCGCGCGCCGCTGGACGAAACGGGAGAATCCGGGCAAAATCAGCCCCATTCGTCGTTTTAAGGCAGCCCTCCGGACGGTCATCCGGGCGCGCGTCCCCCGGCGCGACGCTCGGGACGCTCCCCATCTCCGGACCAACCGAGGAGCAGTCCATGCGTTCCCATCGGCCCTATCTGGCTATCTTCCTCTCCCTCGTTCTGCTCGCCGGCATCAGCGCCTCCCCGCTGGCACTCGGCGCGCCCGCCCCGGCGCAGTTCGGCGGCTTCCAGCAGCAGCGCCAGATGGCGCGTCCCGCCACCGGTGACCCGATCACCGATGCGCTGAGCTCGCTGAGCTTCCGCTCGATCGGGCCGGCCAACATGAGCGGCCGCATCTCGGCCATCCTGGGCACGCCGGGCGACCGCAACACCTTCTGGGTGGGCGGTGCCGACGGCGGCGTGTGGAAGACCACCAACGCCGGCACCACCTTCGAGGGTGTCTTCGAGGACTACCGCTCCTATTCGGTCGGCGCGCTGGCACTCGCGGCATCCGATCACAACGTGCTGTACCTGGGCTCGGGCGAAGGTGACCCGCGCAACTCGGTGGGCTACGGCGACGGCGTGTACCGCTCCACCGACGGCGGCGAGACCTGGACCCACATGGGCCTCGATGACACCGAGCGCATCAAGCGCATCGTCATCGACCCGCGCAACGCTGACGTCGCGCTGGTGTGCGCGCTCGGCCACGAGTGGGGCCCCAACGAGGAGCGTGGCGTCTTCAAGACCACCGACGGCGGGCAGACCTGGAAGAAAGTCCTGTACATCGACCAGGACACCGGTTGCTCCGACCTCGACATGGACTGGACCAACCCGCGCAACGTCTACGCCGGCATGTGGACCTTCCGTCGCCTGCCGTGGCGCTTCGATGACGGCGGCAAGGAGACCGCGCTGTACGTCTCGCGCGATCTCGGCGAGACCTGGAAGAAGATCGAGACCACGCCCGACGAGCCGATGGCACGGCCCGGCGTGTCGGTGGCGCAGTCGTCGCCCAACGTCGTCTACCTGGTGACCGAGTACCCCACCGCAGGGACTCTGTTCCGCTCGGAGGACTACGGCGAGACCTGGGAGATGGTCAACGACGACCGCAACATCAACTTCCGGCCGTTCTACTACTCCGACGTCTTCGCCGATCCGTCCGACGAGAACACGGTGTTCGTGATCTCGGGTGGGCAGTCCAAGAGCACTGACGGCGGCCGCACCTTCCAGCGCGTCGCCTCCGGTGTGCACGGCGACCACCAGAGCCTGTGGATCGATCCGGCCGACGGCAACCACGTGCTGAGCGGTTCGGACGGCGGCTACCAGGTGAGCTACGACGGCGGCATCAATTACCACATCTTCCGCAACGTCGTGTTCAGCCAGTTCTACCAGATCTTCTACGACGATCGGGATCCGTACTTCGTGTGCGGCGGCCTGCAGGACAACGGCAACTGGTGCGGTCCGTCGCGCAGCAAGGCGGGCGAGATCCTCAACGACGACTGGTACACCGTCTCCGGCGGCGACGGCTTCTACACCGTGCCGGTGCCGGGCCAGCCCAACATCGTGTACTCCGATGCGCAGGGCGGGTACTTCACCGTCACCGACACCAACACCGGGCGCTCGCGCAGCATCGAACCCTACCCGCGCATGATGGGCTCGCAGGGCCAGGGGATGTACCAGGCGCGTTACCGCTTCAACTGGGACTCGCCGATCCACATCTCGCCGCACGATCCTGACGTGACCTACTTCGGTGGCAACGTGCTGTTCAAGAGCAGCGACCAGTTCTACAACTGGGACATCATCAGCCCCGATCTGACCACCGACGATCCGCAGAAGCAGCTCGATTCCGGCGGCGTGATCTACCTCGACAACACCGCGGCCGAGTTCCACACCACCATCCTGACCATCGCCGAGTCGCCGGTCGAGGCGGGCGTCATCTGGGTCGGAACCGATGATGGCAACGTGCAGATCACGCGCACCGGCGGCGGTACCGACGCGGGCGACTGGACGTTGCTCAACGCCAACATCCCCAACTTCCCGTCGGAAGCCTGGGTGTCGAAGATCGACGCCTCACATCACGTCGCGGGACGGGCCTACATCAACGTCGACCAGCACCGGCTGAACGACTTCACCCCGCACGTCTGGCGCTGCGACGATTACGGCGCCACCTGTGTGGATCTGTCGGCCGGTCTGCCGCAGGACGACTACACCAAGGTGATCCGCGAAGATCCCAAGAACCCCGACGTGCTGTACGTCGGCATGGAGCAGGGGCTGCAGCTTTCGATCGACGGCGGCCAGACGTTCCACGAGTTCCGCCTCAACCTGCCGCGCGTCTCGGTGCGCGACATCAAGATCCACCCGCGCGACAACGACCTGATCATCGGCACGCACGGCCGCGGCGCCTGGATCCTCGACGACCTCGCGCCGATCCAGGGCCTCGCCGCGGCGATGAGCTCGCCGCTGACGGTGTTCGACGTGCGCCGCGCTACCCGCTGGGAGAGCTGGGACAAGGACTCCAACTGGGGCGCCAGTACCTGGATGGGTCAGAACCCGCCCAACGGCGCGATGATCGACTACTACCTGCCGGAGGCCGCTTCCGGCGGCGTCACCATCACCATCACCGACGCCAACGGCGCCGAGGTCAACGAGTTCAGCGACCGCGGCCACGCCGGCGTCAACCGCGCCATCTGGAACATGAGCTGGGCCAACCCGCCGGGGATGACCGGCGGCGGTCGCGGCGGTGGCCGCGGCGGCGGCGGCGGGATCCCGGCGGTTCCGGGTACCTACACCGCCACGGTGACGGCGGCCGGTCGCTCGGGCAGCAGCACCTTCGAGCTGCGCGGTGACCCCGACGTCAAGCTGACCATGGCCGACTACCAGGCGCAGTACGACGCCGCCGTCAAGGTGCGCGATCTGCGCGTGACGGTGGGCGAGCTGATCAACGCGGTCGACAGCCTCACCGAGCAGGTCGAGGGCGTCGAGGGCCGCATGCGCGACCTCGACGTCGACAACGTCGAGGCAATCGTCGAGCAGACCGGCACCGCCGCGGCCCAGCTCGTCGAGTTGCAAGACAAGCTGCGCCGGCCGTTCCCGGCGATGGGCTACCGTGTGTACCCGCGCCTGTCCGAGGAGCTCGGCCGCCTGCAGGGCGCCATCACCGGCGCGCAGGCGCGTCCCACCGAGGGCGCCATGATCGCGCTCGGTGAGCTCGACGAGGAGACCCAGGAACGCATCCAGGAGCTCAACGAGATCCTCAACACCACCATCCAGGAGCTCAACACCTTGCTGGAGAACTATCCCAAGGTGATGTCGCCCTGGTCGGGAGGAGGAGGGCGCTAGCCAGACACTCCGCGACGATGCGGGGGCGCGTCAGTACCACAGGCCGCTGGCGTGCCAGCGCGGTCGCCGCCGCACGGCCGCCGGAAGCCGTTCGAGGCTATCGCTGAGCCGCTCCTTCGCCGGTGGCGGCTGGTAGGCGATGCCTTCGAGCGCCAGCAGCCGCCGCACCCGCTCTTCGGTGTCGGGATGGGTGCGCAAGAGGGAGGGCTCCGGGATCCGCCGGCCGGGCAGGAGAAGGCGTTCCACGAAGCCACCCTCCAGCCGCTCCATCTTCTTCAAGGCCGAAGCCAGGCCGCGCGGGTCGCCGGTCAGGTGGGCGCCGCTGAGGTCGGCGTCGAACTCGCGGCTGCGCGACAGGGCGAGCTGCAACAGGGCGCTGATGGTGGGTGCGAAGATCATCAACGCGATGAGCAACCAGGGCAGCGTCTCGGCCCCTATCAAGTAGAGAGGCAGGTTGATGATGAGGATGATCTGCCCGATCCACGAGACGGTGTTGGCCACCCTGGTGGTGACGTCAGCGAGCCCCATCGCGGTCAGATCACCGTGCGCCAGGTGGCTGATCTCGTGTGCGAGAACGCCGGCGATCTCGCGTGCGTCGAGGTTGCGCAGGATGCCGTGGGTCACGCCGATGCCAGCGTTACCGCGCGTACCGGCTGCGAACGCGTTGACCATCGGGCTGGCGATGTAATAGAGGCGCGGCGCGTGCGGCAGCTCTGCGCGTCGCGCCAGCTCCTCGACGATGGCGGTCAACTGTGGTGCCTGTTGTCGCGACAGCGGGCGCGCCTGGTAGAGGCGAAATACCCACCGTGACGACATCTGCCGCCCGACCAGCAGAAAGGACAGCATCGCCCCACCGACCCACGCCAGGCCCCAGATTCCCGGCACGCCGAGCCAGCTCGCGAACCCCCAACCGATGACGCCGCCGAATGCCAGCGACGCACTGCTCAGCAGCGCGCTGTGAACCATGTTGCGTGCGCGGCGGGAAAGGAACTCCTGCTCGCTGGTCGGCATGGGATTACTGTAGCGTGCCCAGGAGTGCCTGTTCCCCGCCTTGCAGGCAGCCGCACGGGATCGCCGGAATCGGTCGAGGGCGCCGGTCCCCCTGGACACTGGGGCGGTCCCTCCGTAGACTCGCCCCAGCTTGGGTGTGCCCGCGTCCGCGTCCGCGTGCCCCCGGAACCCCGACACCGGAGGTAGCCATGCGCTCAGCGGACGCTCGTCGACCACGAGCGACGAACCCTGCAATCCTGCGACCCCGCAGCAGCGGCTTCACCCTCATCGAGCTGCTCGTCGTCATCGCCATCATCGCGATTCTGATTGGCCTGCTATTGCCCGCTGTGCAGAAGGTCCGCGAGGCCGCCGCGCGCGACAAATGCGGCGCCAACCTGACCAGCATCGCTGTGGCGCTGCAACGGCCCGGACTGGATCCACAGAGCCTGGCCGCTGTTCTGAAGGCAGCCGGCCTGTCGGAGACGGGCGCGGCGGACGGAAGCTCCTTTCACAGCAATCACACGGGGGGAGCCAACTTCCTGTTTGCCGACGGCAGCGTGCGCTCGATCGTCTGCGAGCCGCTGGCGGGGCGCACCGGTGGGCTGACCGGTGTCCTCCCGGCGATGCGCAATGAGGACGGCACCTGGAAGGTCGGCGAGGTGTACTTTATCCCCACGCCGGGCGCCGACGAGGCGCGTCGGCGGATGTTCGCCGAGGTGGCCCGCAGTGGCCTGCGGGCGATGGCCCGCCTGATGAGCGGGGCCGAGGACGATCAAGTCGACGACGTGACGCGCGGCGCGGCGGCGTATGCGAATGACCCGGCCAACATCGCACAGATCTCCGCCATGCTGGCCGGTCCCGACGGCGCCGTGACGCCGCAGTCGATCATCGTCGGCTTGCACGCTCTGGGCGAGACCCTGTCCGACGAGCTGCAGCCCTTCTGGGACGAGGTCGACAACGCGATGCAGTTCGGTGCCCTCGGCGAGGATCCCGGATCGTTCGGAACGATGCCCCCGCCGCCGCAACCGGTGATCACGCTCGAGTACCTGGTGCTGCAGACCGTCGTGCTCACGCCGCCCGCGGATGCCACCGTGCTGCTGAACTACCTGCGTCGCGCAATCGAGTTCGAGAAGGCCGGTGACCTCCGCCGTCGTGACCGGTTCATCAAGGCCTACGTCGAGCGCCTCTCGAGGATCCAGGACGGTGCGTCGAACACGTTCATGGTAGGTGAATTCTCGACGCTGATTCGACTCGGAGTGTGGCTGCTCGGACAGAATCCCGGCCCGCCTACCGGCCCGCGTTGACCAGCGGGCCGCCCGACGCTTGCAGAGCGCGGCATCTTATTCCGAAGGAAGCGCGGCCGATTACCCCTCGGGGTGCCGGCCGCGCTCTTCTGCGTCGTCGTCGACCGCAGCCGCCGGGTAGGGCACGTCCCAGCCCTTGACCGAGTGCCAGATGACGCGGTTGAAGAGGTCCTCGTTCGCCTCGTCGATGTCGTCGAGCGGCATCGCCATCGATTGCTCGGCGTAGTGGCGCTGCAGGCCGGTCAATGAGGCCACCGCGGGGTTCATCTCGTCGAGCGGGATGATGTTGGGCAGCGCGGCGTAGGGGGTGAAGTCCGGCTCGTCGGTGAAGGCGTCGACCATCGGGTTGGCCGCCATGTCGAACTGGCTCATCGGCGGCAATCCGAGGATCAGCTCGATGGTGCGCAGGATCGAGTTCTGGTTGTAGTGCGTCGAGACCACCGCGCCGCGCCGCGTGTACGGGCTGATCGTCAGCGCCACGGTGCGGCGCCCGTCGACGTGGTCGAAGCCGCCCTGCGGGTCGTCCTGCACCACGAAGATGACGGTTTCGTCCCAGAAGCTGCTGTTGCTGATCGCCTCGACGATCTGACCCAGCGCCAGGTCGTTGTCGGCCACCGCGGCGCGCGGCGTCGGGTAACCCTCGCGGGTGCCGACGGTGTGGTCGTTGGGCAGCAGCATGATCATCAGGTCAGGCATCTCGCCGGTGGCCTCGAAGCCCTCGAGCTCGCGGATGAACTCGCGCGCGCGGTACACGTCCTGCACCTTGCCGGGGAAGCCGATGAAGGTCGGCGCCATGTAGGGCTCCAGCGTGTGCAGCTTGGGGAAGGCGCGGATCGACACGTTCGAGGTGCCGTCGAGGTAGTCGGCGTAGATGTCCGACCAGGTGGCGTCGGCGGGCTCGATGTCGGCGCCGACGAACTCACCGTAGGTGCGGAAGGTCAGCCCGGCGGCGAGCGCGTGGTCCCAGATGAATCCGGACGAGGCGTAGGCGAGGGCGTCGCCGCCGTCGTAGGGATAGCTGCGCACGAAACCGCCGAAGGCCTTCTCGAGGTAGTCGGTGACCATGCCCTCGTCGGTCCACTGGTGGCCGTCGGCGCTCAGCACGCCGTTGCAGTAGGTGTTGTCGAGCAGCACCCAGCGCTGCGCCATGGCGTGGATGTTGGGGGTGGCGTCGCGGCCGAAGATGGTCAGGTCGGGGTCGCCGTTGCCCTGCGGCAGATCGCCGAGCACCTGGTCGTAGGTGCGATTCTCCTT
>JASFRZ010000204.1:0-8527 GCA_050114655.1 Acidobacteriota bacterium | reverse complement strand
ACCGATCCCGCGGCAATTGTCGCCGACGTGGCGGCTGCCGCCCTCGGCGTGACGGTCAGCTCCGGCGGCAACGGCGGAAGCCTGACCGTGGCCGTGACGGTTGCCGAGAACACCATCAACAACACCACCGAGGCGCTGGTGATGGGCGGCTCGACCATCAATGCCGCCGGCGCATTCGATGCCCATGCCAGTTCCACCGGCTCGATCGACGCTCTGGGCGTGGCGGCGTCGGTGAGCGTGGGCGTCAGCAGCGGCGGTAGCGCCGCCCTGTCCGGTGCGGGCGCCGGGGTCGGCGCCACCAACACCATCACCAACACCATCGAAGCCGGCGTGATCGGTGGCTCTTTCGTCGACGCAGGCGGTGCGGCAAGCATCAGCGCCACGGACTCGGCGAGTGTGATCTCCGACGTCGCAACCGCCGCGGTGGCCGTGGCCGCCGGTAGTTCGAGCGTCACCCTGAGCCTGGTAGCCGCGGTATCCGTGGCGACCAATACGATCGACAACACAGTCCAGGCCCATGTGCTGGATTCGTCGCTGCATGCGGTCGGCGCGCTGGACATCACGGCCACGTCTAATAAAGACATCGACGCGTTGGGCCTGGCGATAGCCGTATCGGTCAGTGCCAGCAGCGGCAACTTCAACATCAGCGGCGCCTTCGGCGCTGCAATCGCGACCAACACGATCGGCGGTCAGGTAGAGGCGCAAATCGCCGGCGCGAACGCGACCCCGTTGCCGTCCGTCCAGGCGGGCGGCCCGATCACCCTCTTCGCCGACAACGTCAGCACGATCGACGCCATCCTGGCGACGGCGGCGGTGTCCATCTCGGTCGGCTCGGGCACGGTCAACCTGTCATTGGCCGGCGCCGTATCAATCACTACCAACAGCATCACCAGCGTGACGTTGGCCGCCATCGACAATTCCGAGGTCGACAGCGGCGGTGCGGTGTCGATCCGCGCCACCGCCGGCAATACGATCAACGCGAACACGGTGGCCTTCGCGGCCAGCGTGGCGGCGGGCAGCGGGACGGTCACCCTGGCCGGAGGCTTCGCCGTGGCTTCGGCCACCAACAGCATCGGCGGCTCGACGCAGGCGTTGATCAGGGGTGGCAGCACGGTCGATGCGGCGGGCAGCGTCGGCGTGACCGTCAACGACACCTCCACGATCAATTCGAACGTGATCGCGGCAGCCGTTGCCGTAGCCGCCTCCAGCGGTTCCGTGGCCGGCTCGCTCGCGCTCGCCGTATCGCTGGCGCAAAACACCATCGAGGGCGCCGGCCGCGCGTCGATCAACGCGTCCGAGGTCAACGCCACGGGCGGCGACGTGATCGTCTCGACCCTGGCGGACAATGCCATCAACGCCATCGCCGCAGCCGCCGCGATCAGCGTCGCTGCGAGCTCCAGCGTCGGCGTGGCGATTTCCGGCGCCGGCGCGTGGGCCAAGAACGTCATGACGAACGACGTCGAGGCCTCGATCATGAACGGCAGTACCGTGATCGCCGACGGCTCCGTTTCCGTGACGGCGGTCGACAGCTCGTCGATTACCGCCCGGCTCGTCTCGGTCAGTGTATCGGTGGCCGTGGGTTCGTCGGCCGCTGTGGCGGTGGGCTTTTCGCTGGCGCTGACCGAGAACGAGATCGGCAGCAGCGTGCTGGCGACGATCGACGACTCGGAGGTCACCGCGCAGAGCGGCGGCGTCACCGTGCTCGCCAACGACGGTGGCGTGCTCAACCTCACGGACAACCCGTGGGCCGACGGAGACAACGCGCTGGTCATCGACGGCGACCGGCGCTTCGTCGACCTGAGAACGCCCGATCAACCGGTCGATCTGAAGGTGGCGGACCCTTGGAGCAGCGGCACGAACGCGCTCGGAGGCGTCGCTCTCGACGGCGACGTGGCGGTGAACACGGTCACCGACGCGATCGCGATCGGGACCGTCGTCAATCTCACCGGAGAGAATTGGTCCAGCGGAAGCCACTCGCTCGAGACCAACACGGGTGCCAAGGTCGAACTCGTCACGGGCGGGGTCGACGCCACGGTCACGCTCAATCCAGGCGCCGACACGTTGACCTTCGTCGAGGAGCACGGATTCACCGAGGGCGATTTCGCGTTCTATCGAACAGACGACGCGAGCGCGAGCCCCGACCTCGAGTCGGCCTTCGAGGAGGGCGTTCGATACCGCGTCATCGTCATCGACGAGCACACGATCAAACTGCAAAGCGGCCATACCTTCAACGACGGCGACACCGTCATGTACACCAGCGACCTGGGCGGCAGCGACAACAGCGGCCTGGTCGACGGTGCGAACTACATCGTCGTCGTGGAAGACGAGTTCAACATCAAGCTGAAGCCCGAAGCGCCGGTGTGGGCGAGCGGAACGAACACGCTGGGAGGCGTCACCCTCGACGAGGACGTCGTCGACGTCGATGCCAACGGCGACACGCTCACCTTCGGGTACGTCGTCAATCTCACGGACGGCGATTGGAACACAGGCACGAAGTCGTTGACGCGGGCCTCGGGCGTCGAGGTCGATCTGGGCGCGGTGACGCTGATCGCGGCGACGAACGAGCTGGACTTCGGCTCGGAGACCCACGACTTCGACGACGGCGAGATCCTCACCTACAGCAGCAGCCTCGAGGGCGCCGACGCCAGCGGCCTCATCGACGGCCAGCGCTATCGCGTCGAAGTGGTCGACGAGCACAAGATCAAGCTGCAGACCGGCCACTCCTTCACGGATGGCGAGCACGTCGACTACAGCACCACGCTGCCGGCCGACGGCAGCGGCCTGATCGACGGCGCGAAGTACCAGGTTCAGGTCGTCGACGAGTTCAGCATCAAGCTCAAGGACGTCGCGGTCCTCGACGGCAGCACGATCGTGAACATCGTCGACGATACGATCACGTTCGCGTCGGCTCACTACTTCGAGACCGGCGACATCCTCGCCTACAGCAGCACGCTGGGCGGCGCCGACGACAGTGGCCTGTCCGACGGAGGCCGCTACCGCGCCACAGTCATCGACTCCCACACGATCCAGCTCACCGACTCGCGCATCATCGACTCGCTGGCGGTGGCTGCCGCCGTGTCGGTGGCGGTCAGCGGCGGCGGCGTCGCGGTCGGCGTTTCGGTAGCGGGCGCCGTGGCGCTCAACACCATCGAAGGCGGTTTCGAGGCTTCCATCGTCGACAGCGACGTGGACGCCACCGGGAGCGTCCAGGTGGCCGCGCAGGACAGCTCAGCGATCCTGGCGATGCTCTTTGCGGTCGCGGTTTCGGTGTCCGCCAGCGGCGGCGGGGCGGCCGTGGGTGTTGCTGCGTCGGTTGCTCTGGCGCACAACACGATCGAGGGCGACACGCTGGCGACGATCGACTCGTCCACCGTCGATTCCACCGCCGGTTCCATCACCGTCGAGGCCCTCTCCGACGCAAGCATCCACGCACTCGCGATTTCCGCCGCGATCGCCGCGGGTGGGGGCACCGGAGTGTCGGTGCAGGTCGCGGTCGCCGGCGTGCTGGGCTTCAACACCCTGGGGGGCTCGGTCGAGGCCAGCATCGTCGGCAGTCGTGACGCCGACCCCGGCGACGGCGTCGGTGTCTTCGCCGCCGACGACATCACGGTTTTGGCGCGGAACGAGTCCCACATCCTGGCTGCGCTGGGCGCTGTGTCGATCGCCGCGGGCGGCTCCGGGACGGCGTCGATCAACGTCAGCGTCGCTGCCACCTTCGCCCAGAACACCATCGGCGGCAGCTTGTTGGCGAGCATCGATGACTCCACCGTCGAGAGCAGCGGCGGCGCGGTGACGGTCGAGGCCCTGGCCGACAACCTCATCGAGGCCTTCGGTATAGCGGTCGGCGTTTCGGCCGGCGGCTCGGGCGGCTTGTCGATCAACGTGGCGCTCAGCGCCGTGGCGGCGACCAACACCATCGTCAATGCGGTCGAGGCCAGCATCAAGGGCGGTAGCCTCGTCACAGCCAACGATGTGGCCGACGGCGCCGTGACGGTGCACGCGCAGGACGTGTCGGACATCTTCGCGCTGCTGTTGTCGGCCAGCATCGCCGCCGGTGGTGCGGGTGCGACGTCGGTCAACGTGGCGGGCGCGTTCGTCTATGCCAGCAACGCGTTGACGGCGATTACCGACTTCGACTGGAACAACGACGGCGACATCGATTTCCGCGACCTGCAGGCGGGCGTGGCCATCCTGACAGCGCTGCGCGACTTGCAGGCCGGCGAGGATGGGGCCATCGGTCCGCAGCTGACGGGTACCCTGCCGGGCCCCGACGGAATCGTCGGCAACCAGCCGGGCGACGATGGCATCCTGGGGACCGAGGACGACGTGCTGACGGGCGCCGATGACGTTCGCTATTACGTCAACGATGACCTGACCGTGGAGCAGGCGATCGATGCCTACATCCGCCAGCAGGCGGCCGGCCTGAGTGAAACGAAAGCGTTGCAGCTCGGCCCGGACGGGGTGGTCGGCCCCCAGCCCGGCCCGGACGGGATCATCGACAGCATCGACGAACAGCCAGGTCCCTACACGGCGGGCCCCGACGGCATCCTCGGCGGCCCAGGCCCTGACGGCATCTTCGGCGACCAGCCGGGCCCCGACGGCATCCTCGGCGACCAGCCAGGCCCCGACGGCGAGCTCGGAACCGCGGACGACATTCCGACGGGTGCTGACGACGTGCCGACGGGCGCTGACGATGTGCCGGTGGGCGATGACGATGTGCCGGTTGGCTTGGACGATGTGCCGTCCGACGATCTGACGCTCGATGAGGCGATCGATGCCTACCTGGCTGCCAACCCCGGTTTCCTTGCCTACCTGAAGACAATGCTGCAGCCCCTGGTGGGCAGCAGCTTCGACATCAATGAAGACGGCAGCATCGACACGCGCGACCTCCTGCTCACCAGCGAAACGGTCGACGACGTGGTCGTCGGCAACTCGATCCTGGCGACCATCGACGGGTCGACCGTCGACACTGAGGGTGCGGTCACCGTGACGGCGTCGAACTACGACGACGTCGCGGACGACAGCTCGGGCATCACCGCGATCGGAATCGCGGTGGGCATCGCGGCCGGCGGGGCGGGTGGCGTGTCCGTCAACGTCAGCGGTGCCGGTGTCATCGCCTTCAACGAGGTGAGCAGCGGCATCGAGGCCAGCATTGTCGGCAGCACGGTCGACGCCGGTGGCGACGTGACCGTCGAGGCCGAGGACCGAGCGGAGATTCTCTCGCTGCTCCTCGCGATCTCGATTTCCGCCGGTGGTGCCGGGGGAACTTCCGTCAACGTCAGCGTGTCGTTCACCTACGGCCAGAACACCATGGGCGGCAGCCTGCTGGCCACCGTCGACAGTTCGACCGTAGAAACTTCGGACGGGGAGATCGTCGTCGACGCCTCCGCCGACAGCCAGATCCAGGCCATCGGCGTGGCGGTGGGCGTGTCCGCCGGCGGCGCCGCCGGCGGGTCGGTCAACGTTGCGGTCGCCGGCGTCGTGGCGACCAACACGACCACCAACTCGGTCGAGGCCAGCATCCGGAACGGCAGCATCGTAGGCGATGGCGATCCCGAGGCCTCCAACGCCACCAACGACGCGGTCACCGTCAGCGCGACCGACGTGTCGGACATCTCCGCGATCCTCGTCTCGGCCGCCGTTTCGGCGGGCGGAGCCGCCGGCGCGTCGGTGAACGTCTCCGTTGCCTTCGTCTACGCCAGCAACAGCATCGGCGGCTCCCTGGAGGCGACCATCGACGGCTCGACCGTTGACACGACCGGTGCGATCACCGTCACGGCGTCGACTGTGGATGGGTCCGACCAGATGTCGATCAGTTCCTTCGGCATCGCCGTTGGCGTATCCGCGGGCGGAGCCGCCGGCGCGTCGATCAATGTGACCGGCGCAGGCGTGCTCGCCTTCAACCAGATCGTCAACAGCATCGAGGCGAGCATCGTCAGCAGCACGGTGGACGCCGCGGACGACGTCCTCGTCGCCGCCGAGGACGGCGCCGCAATCCTGTCCCAACTTCTCGCGATCACGGTGGCGGCAGGCGGGGCCGGCGCGGTCTCGGTGAACGTCGCGGTCTCGGCCACCTATGCCGAGAACACCATGGGCGGCAGCTTGCTGGCGAGCATCGACGCCTCGAATGTCGAGAGCACGGGCGGCATGGTGACGGTCGACGCCTATGCCGACAACTCCATCCTCGCCCTGGGCCAGTCCGTGGGCGTCGCCGCCGGCGGCGCCGGCGGCGTGTCGATCAACGTCGCGCTCAGCGCGGTCGCGGCGACCAACATCAGCGGCAACACCGTCGAGGCCAGCATCAAGAACGGCAGCGAGGTGGACGCCGCCGACGCGACCCACGGCGCGGTTACCGTGAGCGCCAAGGACGTGTCCGGGATTCTCGCGGCGCTGGTGTCGGTGTCGGTGGCCGCCGGTGGCGCCGGCGCGGTGTCGGTCAACGCGGCCGGCGCGCTGGTGTACGCGAGCAACGCGATGTCGTCGAGCATCGACTTCGACTGGAACGCCGACGGGGTCATCGACTTCTACGACATCCATGCGGGCGTCGCCGTGCTGACGCGGCTCAACGAACTGCGTGCCGGCGAAGACCGGATCTTCGAGGACATGGCGGAAGCCGGTGCCGACGAGATGATGGACACTGCCGACGATACGTCGACGGCCGACGACAACCTGACGGCGGACCAGGCCATCGATGCCCTGAGTGGTCTCGATGTCTTCGCCAGCGGGCAGCCCGATGCGGCCTACAGGGCGGCTCTCAAGGCCAAGATCGGTTCGACTTTCGACATCAACGGCGACGGCAACATCGACTTCCGCGATCTGCTGCTCACCGGCACCACGTCCGACGACGTGCGCGTCGGCAACGCCCTGCTGGCAACCATCGGCGACTCACAGGTCGACACCGCCGGCGCAGTGAATGTGTCGGCCTCCACGTACGATGCGGCTACGGCCGACCAGATGGAAATCGAGTCGTTCGGCATCGCCGTCGGCATCGCCGCCGGCGGGGCCGGTGGCGTCTCGGTGAACGTCGCCGGCGCGGGCGTCATCGCGTTCAACCAGATCAACAATGCCATCGAGGCCAGCATCATCGGCAGCCGCGACGTGATCGCCGGCGACGACGTCACGGTGGAGGCCACGAACAAGGCCAAGATCCTGTCCGTGTTGGGCGCGTTCAGCGTGGGCGCGGGTGGCGCCGGCGCGTTGTCAGTGAATGTGTCGGTTTCGATCACCTACGCCGACAACACGCTGGGCGGCAGCCTGCTGGCGACGATCGACGACTCGAAGGTCGAGAGCACCGGCGGCGACGTCATCGTCAAAGCCGACGCCGAGAACACCCTCCAGTCCTTCGGCCTGTCCGTAGGTGTGGCGGCCGGCGGTGCGGGCGGTGTTTCCATCAACCTGGCGGTCAGCGCAGTGATCGCCGGCAACACGTTGAGCAATGACGTCGAGGCCAGCATCGTCAACGGTTCCGATGTCGATGGCGACGCGGTGTCCATCTCCGCGCTCGACAGCTCGACGGTCGCTTCGACCCTGACGGCGGTTTCGGTTGCTGTCGGCGGCGCAGGGGGCGTGTCCCTGAACCTGTCGCTGGCGCTGTCGATTGCCGAGGTGAATTTCGGCACCAGCACGCAGGCGATCATCTCCGGCTCGGCGGTGACCGCCGACACCGGCGACGTCACCCTGACGGCGCTCTCCGACGGCTCCGTCGACTCGCTCGGCGTCGCGGTCGGCGTCGCGTTCGGCGCTGCCGGTGGGGTTTCCGGTAACGCCACGGCCGCGGGCGCGGTCGCGTCCCTGAACTCCACCAATCTGGTCGAGGCTTCCATCGCCGCCGGCTCGGACGTCGACGCCACGGCCGGCTCGGTCTTGCTCTCCGCAACCGACGAGACAGCGTTCACCAACGAGGTATTCGGCATCGCAGTCGGCGGTGGCTTCGCGGCCGGCACATCGATCACCCTGGTGGTCGCATATGCCGAGGCGACGAGCTCGTTGGGCGGTACGGTGCGCGCGCGCATCAGCGACAGCGATGTGGACGCCGGAACGAATGTGGAGCTGACGGCGCTCGCCGATAGCTCGATGGTGGCAAACGGCACCGGCGTTGCCGTGTCCATGTCGGCAGCACTGGGCTTCTCGCTCTCCGGCGCTGGCGCCGGCGCGGTGGTGCTCAACACCATCTTCCAGACCGTCCAGGCCGACATCCTTGCTTCCAACATGGACGATGGGCAGGACGTGACGGCCGTCGGATCGGTGCTCCTGTCGGCGACGGACTCGATCTCCAGCACCGCCGACGCGTCGGCCGCATCGATCTCCATCTCGGGCGGCTTCGTGGCCGGGGGGATTGCCGTCTCGGCGGCGGTGGCAACCAACTTCTTGGCCGGCTTGACCGCCGCCGGCATCGACGGCAGTCGGGTGCGCGCCAACACCGGGGCGCTCACCGTCGCGGCCAACTCCGAGAGCCAGCTCTTCGCCACACCGGACGCCTATGCCGTCTCGGTAGCGATCGGACTCGGCGCCGCGGGCGCCGGCGCCG
>JASFRZ010000203.1:0-8533 GCA_050114655.1 Acidobacteriota bacterium | reverse complement strand
CGATTTCATAGACGGCCCCCCGGCGGCCGCTCGATTGCTGCGACGTCGCGACCCAGAGATCTCCGGAACCGTCGAACTCGAGGGAGTTCGGCATGTTGGGCACATCGATCACGCTACAGCCGGTCGCGCTGCCGATGGGGAGGGCCCCTTCGACGGGAATCACTTCGTCGAGGACCTCGATCACGCCGCTGAACTTGGCGGCGACGAAGACCTGCGTGCGCAGCGAAGCGGTGGAGGGATCGGGGAAAGCCCGGGTGGCGATACCGAAACCCTCTGCCGCCGTGCTTCCCCAAATGCGGAAGTCTGCGTACTCATCGACACGCCCCGACCCCGGCTGTGGCGTGGCCACCCAGATCTCGGTTCCGAAGGTGAAGAAAACCCGCCCGTCGAAATTGACGGCCAGGCCTTGACCACTCAGGCCCCCGACGGCATCGAGGCTCTTCAGGATGACGGGCTCGCCCGGCGTGACGCCGGTCACGTTCTGAATCGCCCAAAGGCCCGTCTTGGCGCTCTTGCCGTTGCCGTTGCGCGACAGAAAGAGCAGGTCGTTGCCGGCGATCGTGCAACCCTTGGGCTGCTCCGGCGGGTTGACCGAGGTGGCGGAATTGCGGTCGTAGATGGTGACCAGACCGGCCTCGGTCAGCCGGAAGATCTCGCTATTCGAAGCGTCGCAGATGTACAGGCTGCCATCGCCGGCGAAGGCGATCTCTTCGGGCTTGAACCCCGCGTTGGTTGCGATGGCTATCTGATAGCTCGTTCCGCCGACGCCGAGGAGGATCTCCCCCGCCGGTCCTGTCGAAACGTAAACGTCGGGGTCGTCTTGGGCGAATGCGGGCGTCTGGGCGAATACGACGAGGACCGCCAGGACGGCGGCCGTCATCAACACTCGGCGCGTCATAAAACGCCTCCGGATTGTGGCCGGCTGCCCGAACACTATCGGTCCCCGGGGGCGCCAGCCTGCACTGCAAAGCATCAGAGCTGCACGACGATCCTGTGAACGTCGGAAGGGCAAGTCAAGGTGCACGCACAGAAAAAGCCGATAAAAAAATCCGATTCTATGCGTATGGTGACTTTGCGTGCTTTTCCGCCCGAAAACAGGTGCCTACGCTTGCATTTCGGATCAACGATGACGGTCGGTGGGTAGCGTCGATCACGAAGAGCGAATCTGCCGGCTCCCGAGGTCGGGTGGGCCGTGCTCACGAGGCCAGGCGATTATCCCTCATCGCTGTACCGCCGCATATACCTCGCGGCCGGCGACGTAGGTCATGGCAACCTGCATCTCGAGCATGCTGCGATCGAGCGGCTCGGGCAGCGGGCGATCGAATATGACGAAGTCGGCCCATTTACCAACCTCGATACTGCCCAGCTCGTCGCCGTGTCCGGTGATCTCGGCGGCCGACAGCGTGTAGGCGCGCAGCGCCTCATCCCAACTCAAGCGGTTCTCCGGGTACCAACCTCCGGAGGGCCCGCCGCTGGGCTTCTCGCGTAGGGTGGCAGCATAGAGGTGCTCGATCGGGGCCAGTGGCGCGGTGGCCCAGTCGCTGCCGAACACGAGTGTGGCGCCGGCGTCGCGCAGCCTGCCCCACGGAAACGACCAGGCGGCGCGCTCCGGCCCGAGCCGCGCGGTGTTGTACTTGTCAATTCCGGTGATGCAGTGATGCGGGTTCATCGAGGCGATCACTCCGAGCTCTGCGTAGCGCGTCGCGTCGGCCGGGTCGACCACCTCGTTGTGCTCGATGCGGTTGGGCAGCGGGGGCCGATGGGTCGCCTGCGACGCCTCGAAGGCATCGAGTGACATGCGCACGCCGCGGTCGCCGATGGCGTGGATGGCCACCGGGAAGCCCGCTGCATTGCCGGCGGCGACCAGATCGTCGAGCTGCTGCTGGGACATGCGCGGCAGCCCCGTCTCGGCGGGCGCGTCAGCGTAGGGCTCGAGCATCGCCGCGGTGCGCGACGACAGCACGCCGTCGATGAGAAGCTTGATGTAGCCGACCTGCAGCAGCGGTCCGCGCGCCCCGCCCTCGTCGCGCGCGAGCGCCTTCGTGTCGACGCCCGCGGCGGCACGGCTGCGCTCGATCAACTCCACCTCGCGACGAATGCGATCGCGCAACGCGACCACGTCGTCGACCGAATCGAGGTCCGTATAGGTGCCGAACCAGATACGCACCGTCAGCTCATCCTCTCGCAGCAGGGCGAGGTAATCGTCGAGCGCTCCGGCGCCCGCCATGTCGTGCGCCATGGTGATGCCCAGACTGTTGGCGTAGCGCAACGTGTCACGCCGCGCCGCGACCCGCTCTTCTTCGGTCAGATCAGGCACGTGGCGGCTTACCAGCCCCCCGCTCTCGAGGAAGATCCCGGTGGCCTCGCCGTTCTCGTCGCGCAGGATGCGACCACCTTGCGGGTCGGGCGTATCTGCGTTGATGCCGGCAATCTCCAGCGCCAGGCTATTGGCCCACGCGGTGTGGCCGTCGATATCCGACAGCACCACCGGGTTGCGCGGCGTCACCGCGTCGAGGTCCTCCTTGGTGGGAAACCCACCGCCATCGAGCGTGTGGTCCCAGCGCCCGCCGACGATCCACGCACCGTCGGGCAGCGCCTCGGCTTTGGCGGCGATGATGCGCAGCCATTCTCCCCGCGAGGCAATCCCGGTGAGGTCGACGCCGCGGATCAGCGAGCTGCCGGAGCCGAAGTGCACGTGGCCGTCGATCAGGCCCGGCACGACGGTGGCGCCGCCGGCGTCGATCACCTCGGTGTCGGGGCCCACCAGCGCCTCGGCAGCCTCGCCCACGGCGACGAAGCGCCCATTGCGCACCGCGATCGCAGCGGCGCGCGGCATCGACGCATCGACGGTGTGGACATCGGCGTCGACGACCACGAGATCGGCGGGCGCCTGCACCGGGGCGTTGCCGCCCATCGAGCAGGCGGACAGCGCCGGCCCGACGACAACCGCCGCCAGAGCGACGAGGCGAAACGGCCGGCGCCGACGACCTGCGACCCCCGTGCGGGAGGCCCGGTCGCCGGGGCGACGTCGCCTACCCACGCTCCCGGCGTTCATCGGTCCTCAGGCACTACATGATGCCGACACGAATGGTGTAGCTGACCGCCTCGTTGCCGAACACCGGCGAAACCTTGAAGTAGTAGGTCTGCCCCGGCGACGCCTGGATGGTAAGCGACTCGTTGCCCGCCACGCCCTGCATGTCCTGGTCCGAGCGGTTGATCGCCTCCGCGTAGTTGCCTTCCTCGAACACCTCCAGCGCCAGGTCGCCCGACTCGGCGGAGGTGATCACGGTGACGGCGGCGGCGCTGTCGACGGTGACCTTGAACCAGTCCCACGCGTCCCCGGACGCCGGATCGATGCTGTCCTGGATCGGCGAGCCGGGGGTCAGCTCGGCGGCGGCCGTTGGCATACCGTCGGGGTCCATCGGGCCAGCGAGCGCCGGATAGGAGATGAAGCCGGCGACCATCTCGAAGGTACCGCTGCCGTAGAACATGGTTACCCGCACCTGGTACTGACCGGCGCCGGGGATGGTCACGGCGAGCTGCTCGGCGCCCATGTTGCCGCCGAGATCCATGTCGCTCTGCCCTTCGGGCAGGGGCTGGCCGACCGCGTCGGCGACGGCGAGCTGCAGGTCGGCGTCGCCGTCACCGCGCAGCACCACGGTGAGCACACCGGCGCTCTCGGCGTCGAAAGTGAACACCGCGGGGTTGTCGCCGGAGGCGCTGCCGCGCTGCGGCTGGTTGAGCTGCAACGCCTGCTGCGCATGCGCCGGTGCGGGCGCGGCAAGGGCCAGAACGAGCACTGCAACGGCGGTGAGCGCCGTCAAGATCTCGCGTCGCATGTCTTTTCCCTCGGATAGGCGCCGCATCTGCCGGCGGCGCACGGAACGGGTTGAAAACGGTCGGATCACTTCAGACGGTGCACCTATGGTGCACGACGCAGGCGTGAGGTACGACCTCAATCTCGATCAACGGGAGCCGCGCTCGATCTCGTAGGCGCCGCTACCCGGGCAGCGGCGCACCCTGCCAGCCCTCGAGGTCGCGCACGCACTCGCCGAAGGCAACAGCAATGTCGTCGAGTCGCGCGGGATCATCGGCGAACCTCTGGTTCACCTCGAGCTCGATGGCGACATACGCCGCGGCGTCGTGGCGCTCACGGATGCGCGGCAGAATACCGTCGGCGGTGCCCGAGTAGGGACGGTTGAGCCACACCACCAGCCCGGTGCGGGTGGCGAGCGCGTCGCGCAGCTCGCGCACCAGGGGCGCCTCGGGCTCGCGGCGCGGGTCGTACAACAGGCCGATGTCGTTGCCGCGCACCTTGCCGGCGAGCGCCGGTGTGTAGGTGTGGATGCAAAGGTGCACGCAGCGACCGTGGTGGGCAATGGTGCGTTCCACCCCCGCGGCCACCGCATTGCGGTAGGGGTGGTAGTAACGCTCGATCCGGCGTCGCTTCTCGTGCTCGGTCAGGCCGCGGTTGAAGGGAATCGGGTGCCCGTCGGAGCGCCGCCGTACGAGGACCGAATTGCCCACCGTGCGGTTGAGATCGACCACCAGGCGAGAATACTCGCCGGCGTGCAGCGGGGCATCGAACATGCGCGCCAGGCGCCGCGCGATCGGCAGCGCGCCGGGATCCCAGGCGATGTGCAGCTCGAGCATCTCCGCCGGTGCCTCCAGTTCGGGGGGCAGCCGGTTGCTGGCGTGCTCGCAGCTCACCAGGACCTGTTCGGGTGCAAAGCTCATGGGTGCCGGGACGCGGACGCGGTGATGGCCGACGCGGAATCCAGAGGATACCGCTCTGGCATACTTGGGGCATGTTGATGCGCCTGATCGTCAGTTTCATCGTCGCCTGGCTGGTGCTCACCGTGGTGCGCGCCGCCATGCAGGGTGCCGCACCGCGCAACCCGCGCTATCGCAAGGGTCCGCCGCCCAGCCTGCAGGCCAAGCGGCGCGAGGCGCTGGCGATCCTCGGCCTGTACGACGGCGCCAAGCCGGCGGAGATCAGGAAGGCCTACCGCGAGCTCGCCTCCAAGTACCATCCCGACCGGGTGGCGCACCTCGGCCCCGAGCTGGTCGAGCTGACCTCGGAGAAGTTCAAGCAGATCACCGCCGCTTACGAGTTTCTCAACGGGAAATAATCGATCCGGGGAACAACCGATGCCGCCCTTACATCGCGCCGCGCCGGCGCCCACCGCACCCTCTGCCCACCACCCGACACCCCCGGCGCGTGCCGTCTGCACCGGCGCCGCGCTGCTCGCCGCGCTGCTGGCGGCGGCCTGTGCGAGCCCGCCGACGACCGTCGCCGAGCTCGACGCCGGCGACCGCGCGCAGCTCGAGCGCATGCTGGTCGAGGAGGATCAACGGCCGGCGCCCGGCGATGCCACCGAGCTGCGTGCCGGGCTGACCTCGGATACGGCGCTGCTGCGTCGCTTCGCCGCCCGCGGGCTGGGGCGGCTGGAGAATCCCGCAGCCCTGCCCGATCTGGCGCCCCTGCTCGCCGATCCCGATCCGACGGTGCGCGCCCAGGCAGCGATCGCGATCTCGCAGAGCGTGTTCAACGAGCCCTCCGACGTGGCCTACGAGCTGCTGCGCGATCGCCTTGCCGAGGAGGAGGATCCCGCCACCCGCGGTGCCCTGGCGCGCGCCATCGGGCGGCTGCGTCCAACCGATGCCGCCGCCGCCGACGACACTCTCGCCGCGCTCATCGACCTGACGCGTGACGCACCCGTCGAGACGCTCATGCCGACGCTGCGCGGTCTCGAGTGGCTGGTGCGCACCAACGGTTCCGACCTCGAGCTGCCGGGGCCGGCAACCGATCGCCTGCGCGAGCTGACGCGCTACGGACGGCGCGGCGCCGAGGGTTGGGTCGAGCCCGCCGCAGGCGAACAACCGGACGACGAGGCGACCCTGCAGGCGGCGCGCGTGCGGCGTCTCGCCACGGCGACGCTGCGCGCCGGCCGCGCGCTCGATGCGACCACCGTCGAGACCGCGCTCTACGATCCCGACGTCGAGGTACGGCGCATCGCCGCCGCGGGCACCGGCAGCGTGGCCGACGCCGACGCGATGCCGCTGCTGGTGCAGATCGCGCTGGCCGACGCCTCCGGCCGGGTGCGCTACGAGGGGTTGCGGATCTACGCCATGCGGCTGCGCACGCAGAGCGGCTGCGAGCCGATCGTCGCGGCGCTGACCGATGACGATCCGCATGTCGCGCTGCAGGCGATCGACCTGCTCGGGCAGGGGTGCCGCGGGGTCACCACCCGCACGGTTACCGATCCGCAACCCGAGGGCATGCTCGACGAGCTGGCGCGCGCCACGCCCGGCCTGCCCGACGAGGCTGCCGTGCGCGCCGCCGGCGGCGCGCCTGTCGATGCCGCGGTGAGTGATGCCGCGCCGCCGGTCGCCTGGCACCAGGGTGCTCATGCCCTGGTCTCGCTGGCGCGCCTCGACGCCACGCTCGCCTCCCCCCTGCTGCCCGCCTTCGCGCTGCATCCCACCTGGCAGGTACGCATGTACACGGCGCGCGCTGCAGCCCTCACGGGTGCACTCGATATGCTGCGACGCCTGGCCGACGACCCGCATCCGAACGTGCGCGAAGCGGCGTTGCGCGGCCTCGCCGACCAACCCGGATTCGATGCCGCCGCCACCGCGGTGGCGGCGCTCGGCAGCGACGACTACCAGCTCCTGATCACCGCCGCGGACACGCTCGAGGGAGCCGACGACGACGACGCCTTGCCGGCATTGCTCGCCGCGCTGGCGCGCATCACCACGCAGCAGCGCCAGACCTCGCGCGACCCACGCCTGGCGCTGCTCGAGCGCATCGGCGAGCTCGGCGGCGCCGCGCACGCCGAGGAGGTCCGCTCCTACCTGAGCGACTTCGACCCACGCGTCGCCGCGCAGGCCGCCGACGTCCTGGCCACGTGGACCGGCGAGCGCCCCACGCCGACGCCGCGCCCGCTGACGCCGCTGCCGTTCCCCTCGTTCGACGAGCTGCTCGCGCTGGACGGCGCCGTCGCGCGCGTCCACATGCAGGGCGGCGGGGTGTTCGCCATGGAGCTGTACCCCTTCGAGGCGCCCACCAACGTGGCGCGCTTCGCACGCCAGGCGCGCGAGGGCTGGTTCGACGGCCTGACCTTCCACCGCGTGGTGCCCAACTTCGTCATCCAGGGCGGCAGCCCCGGCGCCAACGAGTACGTCGGCGACGGCCCCTACACCCGCGACGAGGTCACCGTACGGTCGCACCTGCGCGGCACCGTCGGCATATCGACGCGCGGGCGCGACACCGGCGATGGACAGGTCTTCGTCAACCTGGTCGACAACATCCGCCTCGACCACAACTTCACCATCATCGGCACGGTGACCTCCGGGATGGACGTAATCGACGGGGTGCTCGAGGGGGCGGTGATCGAGCGCATCGAGATCGAGCCGGCGGTGGCGCACTGAGGGGATGGCAATGCCACCGCCGCCGGCGTGCCCTCGCGATCCCGCGGTCGCACCGCGACAGCATCGTTGGGCGGCCGGCGGCGCGGTAGCTGCGCGTTTTTCCGGGCTCCACGCGCGACGCCGCGGTAGACTGCGCGCTGTGCGTATGCGAACCCCACACCGCCCTCGATGCGCTGTCGCCGGCGTCGCTCTGGCGCTGGCCGCACTCGCCGTAGCCCCGCTGCGCGCCGCCGTGCCGTCGCAGGTGCGCGGCGCAGGCCCGGTATACGTCTGGAAGGACCCGGACGGCAATCCGCTGCCGTTCCAGGCCGACGAGGAGATCATCGAGTTCCTGCGCACGGCGGAGATCGTATCGGCGCGCGACATCGAGCTCGGCGTCACCGGCCCGCGGCGGGTGACCTTGCAACGCAACGGCGTACGTATGCGCGCCGCGCTGCGTGACTACGATGAGACCTACACCGAGAGCCGCTTTGACGGCATCTTCTACGCCCGGCTGCGCGACTCCTACGTGTTCGACATCCCGGCCTACAAGCTCTCGCGGCTGCTCGAGATCAACATTCCACCGGTGACGCTGCGGCGCATCAGCGGCACGCAGATCTCGCTGCAGGCGTGGGTCGAGGGCGCCCTGATGGAGTCGGATCGCATCGAGCGCGCGATCGAGCCGCCGTCGGTGGTCGAGTTCCGGCGGCAGACGCAAGACATGCGGGTGTTCGACTCGGTGATCGGCAACGTCGATCGCAACAGCGGCAACATCCTCTACGACGAGGACTTCGACGTGTGGCTGATCGATCACTCGCGCGCCTTCATGCGCAACGACGATACCCGCTACCTGCCCCGGATCACGGGTTGCAGCCGGAAGCTCTATGAACGACTCCAGACGCTCACTTTCGAGCAGCTCGAGCCGCTGCTGTCGCCGCCGCTGACCGACTCCGAGGTGCGCTGGGTGTTGCGCCGGCGCGACAAGGTCATCGAGCACATCGATGTGCTGATCGCCGAGCGTGGCGAGGGCGCGGTGCTGTTCGAGAGCGGGCAATGAGCGACGCCCCCAGCGCCGATCAGCGGCTGCAGACGATCAGCCTGTTGCTGCTGGCGACCATCG
>JASFRZ010000202.1:0-8545 GCA_050114655.1 Acidobacteriota bacterium | reverse complement strand
GGTGATCAAGATCATCTGCGAGCGCAGCGAGGTCATGCGGCCGGTGGCCGACCTGTTTGCCGGCAGGCTCGACGGGCTTCGCAGCGGCTGAGCGCGTCGTCCTCGCGGCGCCGGCAAGGCCCCGAACCGGGTACCCTCTGGGCCGTGAGCTTCCACTTCAACGAACCCGGCATCACCGTCGCGATCGCCCTCGCGGTCGGTCTTTCGGCCCAGGCGCTCGGCCGCCACCTGCGCATCCCTGGCATCGTGCTGTTGCTCGCCGCCGGCGCCGTGTTGGGCCCCGGAGGACTGGGGATCGTGCATCCCGGCGCGCTCGGCGAGGGCCTCGAGATCCTGGTCAGCTACGCCGTCGCGGTGATCCTGTTCGAGGGCGGTCTCAACCTGAACATGGCGCGCCTGCGCAGGCAGGCGGTGGTCATCCGGCGGCTCATCACCGAGGGCGCGGCGATCACCACCGCCGGCGGTGCGCTGCTGGCACGCTTCGTCATGGGCTGGCCGTGGCCGGTGTCGATCGTCTTCGGCACGCTGGTGATGGTCACCGGGCCGACGGTGATCACGCCGCTGCTGCGCCGCACGCGGGTGAAGCGCCAGCTTCACACCATTCTCGAAGCGGAAGGCGTCTTCATCGACGCGGTCGGCGCGCTGTGCGCGGTGGCTGCCTTCGACGCCGCCTTCCCGCGCGTCGTCGCCGCGGGACACGAGCCCGCCGGTGTCCTCGTCGACTTCGCCCTGCGCTTCGGCGGTGGCTGCCTGTTCGGCCTGGTGGGCGGCGCGATCATGGCGGTGCTGGTGCGCTGGGAGCGCATCGTGCCGCGCGGCCTTGAAAACGTCTTCATCCTGTCGTTGGTGCTGGTGCTGTTCCAGGCCAGCAACCAGCTGCTGCACGAGTCGGGCATCGCCGCCGCCGCGGTCGCCGGGGTGCTGGTCGGCAACACCCGGACGCGGGTGACCCGCGAGCTGCGCGAGTTCAAGGAGCAGCTCACCGTGATGATGATCGGCATGCTGTTCGTGCTGCTCGCCGCCGACGTCGGCCTGAACGACGTGCGTGGCCTCGGCGTGCCCGGGCTGCTGACGGTACTCGGCCTGATGTTCTTGGTGCGGCCGCTCGACGTGTTGGTGAGCACGCGCGGCTCCGGGCTGACCGGCCCCGACAAGGCGTTCCTTTCGTGGCTGGCGCCGCGCGGCATCGTCGCTGCGGCGGTCTCATCGCTGTTCGCCCAGCAGATGGCGCGCGACGGTATCGCCGGCGGCACCGAGCTGCGCGCGCTGGTGTTCCTGGTGATCGCCATCACCGTGCTGGTCGAGGGGCTGCTGGCCGGACCGGTGGCATGGGCGCTCGGCGTGCTGCGCCCGCACCGCGGCTATGCCGTGCTGGGTGCCAACGCGCTCGGCCTGGCGCTCGGCGCCACACTGGGCGATGACGACGACGAGGTGGTGTTCATCGACACAAACGCGTCCGCCACCGGGCACGCCGAGGAAGCCGGCTTCAGGGCCTTCTGGGGCAGCGGCACCGACGACAGCGTGCTGCAGCGCGCCGAGCTCGACGGCCGGCGGGCGGCGATCGGCACCACCACCAACGAGGAGGTCAATCACCTGTTCGCCCTGGCGGCGCGCGACACCTTCCGCACGCCGGCCTTCTACGTCGCGCTGCAGCGCGGCCACGCCAGCCTCAAGGTCGACGACCTGCGCGAGGAGGGCGCGCGCATTCTCTACGACGGCCCCGCCGACCTCGATCGCTGGGCGCAGCGCCTGCACCGTGAGCGCGCGCGCACCGAGCTGTGGAAGCTCGAGGGCGAGGCCGCCGAGGGCGGCGCGCTGGAGATCCCCGACGAGCTGCACGGCGCGCTGCTGCCGCTCGCGCTGGTGCGCAAGGACGTCGTCGAGCCCTTCCACGACCGGCTGCAGGTGAAGCGCGGCCGCGCCGTCTGGTTCGCCGTCGCCGACGAGCGCGGCGACGAGGCACGCGCCTGGCTGCGGGACAACGGTTGGGTCGCGGAGTAGCGGTCGCCGGGCCACGACCGGCGGCAGCGAACCCTTGAGCGTGCACCCAGCCTGCTAGTAGGCTGGAGCTGAATCCGTCCTGATCGTGCGCGCGTCGACAGCAGGCAGCGGGTGGTGCAGACGCCACGCCGCCGCCGGGAGGGTGCCATGCTCCGCGTGGCGATCGCCGCCTGTCTGATGGCGGCCAGCATTACGGGGTCGGCGCAATCGACGCAGAGCGCAGGCGTCGAAGCGACGGTCGACGGTGCCGAGGCGTTGCTCGCGCAGGGCAACCGCAGCGCAGCGCTGCAGATGGCCGACCGCATCGTCGCGCGCGATCCCTTCAACGTCGAGGCGCACCACCTCATCCAGCGCATCCTGCGGCGCGACGACGAGGCCGCCATGTTGGTGCGCTACCGCGAGCTCGCCGAGCGCTATCCCGCATCAGCCGCGGCGCAGTACCTGTACGGCAACGCGTTGCTCAATGCGCTGGATCGCAGCTCGCGGGAGCGCCCCAGCGTCTACTTCGAGCGAGCATTGCAGCTCGATCCGAGCTTCGGCTGGGCGGCGGCGATCGAGGGCATCTTCGCGCAGATCCGTGGCGACAGCGACGAGGCGCTGCGCCTGGCGCGCATCGGCGCCGAGGCGATCCGCAACGATCTGACGCTGGCGACCAGCTACGCCGACCTGCTGCGCCTCAACGGCCTGCGCGACGAGGCGATCCGCTACATGGAGCAGGCCGCCGCCCTCAACCCCGACGACCCGCGCTTCCTGCTCGAGCTGTGGCGCCTGCGCATGCGCGGCGTCGACGACTTCGAGGCCGAGCGGGCGTCGTTCGCCTGGCAGGTAGCCGCCAACCGCGGCCGCTTCCTGGCATCTGCCGAGCTCACCGCCGAGCTCGCCGAGTTCTACCTCGGCTCGGCGATGGCCGACCGGGACGGTGCGCGTGACCTGTGGCTGGCGCTGGCCAACCGCTTTCCGCAGGACCCGGAAGCCAGGAACGCGCTGGTGCGTGCCGCCGGCCTCACCGACGACGTCGACGATCGCATCGGCCTGTACGAGCGCGTGCTCGGCGACTACCCCGACTCGCCAATCCGCTACGAGGTCTACTTCCGCATGTTGCGGGACCTGATGGCCCACGAGCAGTACGACCGCGCGCTGCGCATCGCGCGCGGCCTGACCACAGAGCCGGAGCCCGAGCGGGCCGACGACACCAAGGGCCTGTTCGAGAAGCCGACGGCGTGGGGCTATACGCTCGCAGGGATCGGCTACGCCGGATGGTTCGATGTCGCGCAGGCGAAGGCCGGCGCGCGCCGCCGCGGCGGCAACATCTACCGGGTCGGCGATGATGAGCAGCCGATCAGTCCCGACGCTCTGACCGCGGCGCGCGCCCTGGAGGCCTCCGATTGCAACGACCCACGGTCGCTGGCGTACGTCGCCGAGCGACTGCTCGACAACTCGCTGTACCGCGACCTCGGCCTTCGGCTGATGGAGCGCGCCGAGCGCGCCCTCTCCGGCACCGATCCGCTCATCGAGCGGGCCTACGGCGCCCGCGAGCTCGACGACACCCGCGGTGACCTCGAACGGGATCTCGAGCAAATGCCGCTCTACTATGCGCTCGCCGGCCAGACCGGTCGCGCCCTGGAGCTCGTCGAGCGCATGCTGGCCGCGCTACCGCCCCTCGGGGAGCCGGCCTCCGGCAGCAGCCCGTCCCGCACCCATTACATCGCCGGCAAGGTGTTCGATCTCACCGGCAGCTACCGCGACGCCGCCATCCACTACATGATCTCGGAGTGGTACTCGCCCAGCAGCGCGAGCACCCTTCCCAGCTCTATGCTGAATGGCTTCATCGACGACGTCACGAGCGTCTACAACGAGATTGCCGCGCCTGAGATCAAGCGCTTCACCGCCGACGCCGCGCCCCGCATACCAGTGATGAGCCTCGGGTTGCGGCCGGTTGAAGGCGCCCCCTCGATCGCCGCCGAAGACCTCGGCGGGGACCTGCTGCTGCTGGTCTTTTTCGCGCGCTGGAGCGAGCCCAGCGTGCAGCAGGTGCAGGCGCTCGACGCGCTGTCGCTGTCCCTCGGCGATCCCCGCCTCTCGACGCTCGCCGTCGGCGTCGAGCGCACCATCAACTACAGCCGGCGCGACGGACCGAGCTACGACCAGTTCACCAGCTTCCGCTCGCGCAACCTGCTGACCATCGCGCTCGCCGGCGCCGAGCTGGAGACCATCGAGCGCCTCGACCTCATCGGTCTGCCGACCACCATCCTGCTCGACACCACCGGCCGCGTGCTGGCGCGCCAGTTCGGCCACGGCGTCGCGCGCGGCGACTGGTCGCGGGAGTGGCGCACCGTAGTCAACGAGGAGCTGGAGCGCATCGAAGAGGCGCGGCAACGATAGCCCCCCGGTGTTATCCTCTGGGACTCCACAGAGATCTCTTTACGGAGGGGTAGCGAAGCCTGGCCGTAACGCGCCCGACTCGAAATCGGGTTCTCGGGGTATAAACCCGGGACGTGGGTTCGAATCCCACCCCCTCCGCCTTTTCTTGCCGCCGGTCCGTGCACCGGCCCCTCCTCGCTCACGTAATTTCCGTTGCTTGGCCGCGCCAACCAGCGGGCGGGGACAGGCGCGGCAACCGCCTGTAGGAATCGCCCCACGGCAACCTCGGGAAGTCTCCGGCTTCGAATCGGAGCGGGCGGTTCTATCGTCGGATGGAATGGAGGTCTCCATTGAAGAGGCTACGAATCGTTCTGTATTCCGTTTTCGGCACGCTGCTCGCTGTTGCCGCCGTGCTGCTCATCGTGATGTTCACCGGCGCCTACGATGTTGCGGCCACGACGCCGCACACACCGTTGACACGATGGGCGCTGGGCCGACTGCAACACGCTTCGGTCGCTGCGCGGGCGACCGAGGTCCGGGGAACGCTCCCGACCGACCCTGCGGCTCTGCGGGAGGGCGTCGAGCACTACCAGGAGATGTGCGTCACCTGCCACGGTGCACCCGGCGTGCTGCGCGGCGAGATCGGTCAGGGGATGAACCCGGAACCTCCTGATCTGTCGGAGGAGGCGGAGGACTGGAGCGACGCCGAGTTGTTCTGGATCGTCAAGCACGGCATCAAGCTGGCCGGCATGCCCGCCTTCGGACCGACCCACAGCGAGGAGCAGATCTGGGACATCGTCGCCTTCGTGCGTCAGCTTCCCGAGATGACCGGGAGTGAGTATCAGCGCCGGGTCGAGGCGCTGGAAGCCTCCGAAGACGCGTCCGCAGGGGGCCCGCCGACAGCCGCGAACGGTTCCTGACCGAACCTGTAACGGAGTTGCGCTACATCAGGGAACAGCTCGGGCAGGCAGAATCGTTGCCGTCTAGCCGCCGGATGTGCCCGCTTGCTCGAGCGCGAGCTGGATCGCCAGGTCGAAGTACTCCGGCGGCAGGTTCTGGCCTCCCGGGTCGTTCGCGGTGCGCACGGTCGTCGTGCGGACACCATCGACGAAATAGGTCGGCGTCGAACCGACGTCCAGCCGGACGGCGTCCTCGGTGTCGGCGCGGATCAGCGGCACCTTGGCGGCGTACGCGGCGTCGAAGTCGGTGACGCCGAACAGCTCGGCGGTCTTCTGGCGGATGGCTTCGTTGGCCGCGCCGCCCCCCGCCATGCCCTGCTCGGCGAGCCGCTGCTGGTTGGCGAACAGCCAGTCGATCATCTCCTGCGGCCGGCCTTCGTCGCGCGCCACCCGCACTGCCACCGCCGCGTCGCAGGCGGCCTCGTGGCCGCGCAGCGGTTGGGCGATGCTGACGTTGCACAGCGGGTTCCACGGCAGGTCCTTGATGACGTACTTCACCGCGCCGGGCTGCTCGCGCTCGTACTTGGCAAGCACCGGGGCGTAGATCTCCTCCATCTGCTTGCAGCCGGGGCACAACCAGTCGTTGAACTTGACCACCACCACCTTCGCCGTTCCCGGATCGACGTTGAGGTCGGCGCGCGGCTGGCGCGCCCAGGCGCTGGCGAAGCGCGCCCGCTCGGCGTCCGACAGCGCGTCCGCCGGTGGTGGTGGCGCGGCCGCCGCGGCGGCCGCGTCGGCGGGCGACGACTCCTGCGGGAACCACACCAACGCGAACACGATCACGGCGAGGTAGACGAGCGCTGCGACACGGGTGGTCGGCTGCTTGAAGACGGCGGTGAGGTCGGAGGCCAGCCTCCCCGGTACCTGCGCCAGCGACATCGTCTGACTCATCCCCGAGGTCACCAGGATGCCGAGCACGCACACGTAGGTGCCCAGACACAGCACGCAGTAGGTCTGCAGGACGAACAGCGAGGCGTAGCCAAGGTAGAGGATGGCGCAGAGCGCGATCAGGGAGAGGCCGAAGATGTAGGTCGCTACAGGCCGGACCGTGCTCTCGGCGGTACCCTTCCTTTTCTTTGCGGGCGCCGGGGCCGGCGTCGTGGCGAAGGCGGCGATCAGTGCGATGAGCGCGAACCAGGCGACGCCGCCGAGGGCGACCGGCACACCGAACAGCGACCCGTAGGAGCTCAGGTACGCCTGGCTACAGTTGACCGACGTGTTGATGTCACAGACGCTGACGTAGCCGGGCTCGGTGAGCAGGCGGTAGTGAACCTGCGTCGATGCCGAGGCGAACCCCAGCCCGACGAGCGCGAACGCGAGAATCAGCCAACGGGACCTGGAAGTCATCGCTCCTCCTTTTCCGGTGCGATCTTACATGGTGCCGCGGCATCGCGCCCTTGATGGCCGTCTCCTCTTTACGGATGGGTGAAAATTCGGAGGTAGCCTCCGACATTTCTGATACCCTGTCGATATGATCGACAGGCCTCAACACCGCAACAAGGTCCAAACCCTCCTGAATGACTATCCTGTCGTCGCAATTCTCGGGGCGAGACAAGTGGGGAAGACGACTCTCGCTCTGCAGTTGCTGGAGGCGTTCGAGGGGCCGGGCGAGCGATTCGACCTCGAGGACCCGGCTGATCTCGCCCGCCTCTCCGATCCACGGCTCGCACTCGGCGACTTGCGCGGTCTCGTGGTCATCGATGAGGTGCAACGGGCTCCCGACTTGTTTGCCGTGCTCCGCGTGCTGGCGGACCGCAGGCCGAGGCCGGCCCGTTTTCTCCTACTCGGGAGCGCCTCGCCGGAACTCTTGCAGCAGTCGTCCGAGAGCCTGGCGGGTCGCATCGCTTTGCACACGCTGGACGGCTTCGATCTTGCCGAGGTCGGGCCGGACAACCTGGGACAGTTGTGGCTTCGCGGCGGCTTTCCCGAGTCGTATCTCGCACGTTCCAACGGTGTGAGCTTCGAGTGGCGGCGCAACTTCATTCGGACCTTTGTAGAGCGCGATCTGCCGCAGCTCGGGATCCGGGTGTCGGCGCAGACTCTCTCGCGCTTTTGGGCGATGCTGGCGCACTACCACGGGCAGACGTGGAATGCCTCGGGGCTGGGGAGGGCGCTGGGCGTCACCGACAAGACCGTCCGTCACTACCTCGATATCCTCTCCGCGGCGCTGGTCGTCCAGCCTCTCCAGCCCTGGCACGCAAACGTCAAGAAGCGGCAGGTCAAAGCGCCGAAGGTCTACGTGAGGGATGTGGGGATACTGCACGCGCTGCTCGACATTCGCGATCGTCGTGACCTCGAACGGCATCCCAAGGTCGGTGCATCGTGGGAGGGCTTCATGATCCGTCAGCTCATACGACACCTCGGCGCGGCGCCCGAGGAGTGTTTCTTCTGGGCCACCCACTCGGGCCCTGAGCTCGATCTGCTGTGGATGCGCGGCCGGCGGCGATGGGGCTTCGAGCTCAAGAGGACATCGGCTCCCAAGCTGACGTCATCTCTGCAGAGGGCCATCGAAGCTCTCGACCTGCAGAAGGCGTTCGTTGTTCACGCTGGCGAGAAGACGTTTCCACTGCACCGCAAGGTGACGGCGGTTTCCGCGCACCGCGTGCTCGAGGACATTTGCTAGGAGTGTGTCCGACCCCCTGCGCGGCGTAGTCGCCGGGCGCGCTCGAGCGCTTCCTTGATGCGCGCCTCGATGCCACGTTCGGTGGGCTCGTAGTAGCGCCGTCCCTCGAGATGCTCGGGCAAACACGACATCGCCGCGACCCCTTCTCCCTCGTCGTGCGCGTAGCGGTAGCCGTCGCCGTAGCCGATCTCCTTCATCAGCCGGGTGGGCGCGTTGCGCAGGTGCAGCGGCACCGGCGCGGCGACGTCCTCGGTGGCGTCACGCGCGGCGCGGCCATAGGCGACATAAGCGGCGTTGCTCTTGGGCGCGGCCGACAGATAGACGACCGCCTGCGCCAGCGCGGTGTTGGCCTCGGGCATGCCGAGGAAGTGCACCGCGTCCTTGGCGGCGAGGCTGATCTCGAGGGCGCGCGGGTCGGCGTTGCCGACGTCCTCGGAGGCGAAGCGCACGATGCGGCGGGCGACGTAGAGCGGATCCTCGCCCGCCTCGAGCATGCGCGCCAGCCAGTAGATGGCGGCGTCGGCGTCGGAGTTGCGCATCGACTTGTGCAGCGCCGAGATCAGGTTGAAGTGCTCCTCGCCGCTCTTGTCGTACAGCAGCG
>JASFRZ010000201.1:0-8663 GCA_050114655.1 Acidobacteriota bacterium | reverse complement strand
GACATGAAGGCACTGGCCGACTACATCCAGGCCCGCGGCCTCAAGTTCGGCATCTATTCCTCCCCCGGCCCCACGACCTGCCAGGGGCTGGCGGGCAGCTACGGCTACGAGCGCCTCGACGCCGAGACCTGGGCGGACTGGGGCGTCGACTACCTCAAGTACGACTACTGCGGCTACTCGCGCATCGCCCCGGATCGCTCGGTGTACTGGCTGCGCAAGCCCTACGACCTGATGCGCGGCGTGCTCGACGCCATCGACCGCGACATCGTCTACAGCATCGGCGAGTACGGCTGGGGCGACGTGTGGGAGTGGGGCGAAAGCGCCGGCGGCAACCTGTGGCGCACCACCGGCGACCTGGAGAACTCCTGGACCAACCTCGAGAGCGTCGGCTTCCGCCAGGCCGGCCGCGAGGTGTACGCCGGCCCGGGTCACTGGAACGATACCGACATGTTGATCGTCGGCAAGCTCAGCTGGGGCCGTGGAGAGCTGGTCGACACCAAGCTGACGCGCAACGAGCAACTCGTACATCTGAGCCTCTGGGCGCTGCAAGCGGCGCCGCTGATGATCGGCGCCGACATGTCGCAGCTCGACGACTGGACCATCGACCTGCTCACCAACGACGAGGTGCTGGCGGTGACCAACGATCCGCTCGGCCGCGCCGGCGGGCGCGTGTGGTCCGACGGCGGCCGCCTGGAGGTGTGGGCCCGCCCGCTCGCCGACGGCACCATGGCGGTGGGACTGTTCAACCGCGGCCTGCAACCCTACGAGATCACCGCGCGCTGGTCCGATCTCGGCCTGAGCGGCGACCAGCCGGTACGCGACTTGTGGTCGCAGCAGGACCTCGGTGTCTTCGACGGCGGCTTCGGTGCCACGGTCCCACGCCACGGCGTGCGTTTCGTCAAGGTCGGCGGGCCTGCCAACCGCTAGCCGCAGAGGCGTCGCCGAAAGGGCCGCGTCGGCAGCCCCGCTGGAAGGTCCGGCAGGCTACCGCTGCCCGTCCTTCTCCAGGTACGACACGCCCTCGGTCATCCACTCCGGCGCCGGCGCCCCTTTGAGGTAGTGGTTGAAGAACTCGAAGTAACGGATCGTGAGGTCGCGGCGGTTGGCGAGGCGGCGCAGGCCGTGCCCCTCGCCCGGGTAGGCGAGCAGAATCGCCGTCTTGTCGTTGAGCCGCAGGGCGTTGTAGAAGCCCAGGCCGTTCTGGAAGGCAACCGTCGGATCGTCGGTGCCGTGCACGATGAGGAACGGCTGGCGCACCTCGGGGACGTGGGTGATGGCGGACTCGAAGCGGTACAGCTCCGGGTTCTCCCACGGCGTGACCGCCTCGCGCCCCTGGCCGTACAGATAGTAGGCGTGGCCGTTGGCACCGCTGCCGCCGTCGATGTTGTAAGTCCAGCCCCAGTTCTGGTTGAAATCGGAGTACAGGTCAGTAACGCCCGCCCCCATGCCTACCGCAGCGAACAGCTTGGAGCGCGTACCGATGAACGCCGCGCCCTCGCCGCCATAGCTGTGGCCGGTGACCGCGATGTGCTCGGGGTCGACGTAGCCCATCTCGATGACCTTGCGCACCGCAGCCTCGACGCACTCGAGCATGTCGGAGTGCGACGCGCCGGTGCGGAAGTGGATGTCGGGCAGCATGGTGATGTAGCCCTCGCTCACTGCCTGAATCGGTGACGACCCCATTCCGGTGAGGTACGACGGCGACGTGTAGCGGTGCAGGTTCTGCGAGTTCTTCTCGTAGAACGTCACGATCATCGGACGCTTCTCGCCCTGCTGGTAGTCGTCCGGCAGCGCCATGATGCCCTGCAGCCGCATCCCGTCGTTGTTCTCGAAGTCGAACAGGATGCGGTGGCCCCAGTTGAACTCGGCCTGCTGCGGGTTGGCGTCGGTGATCTTGCGCGAATCGGAAAAGTCGGGGCCGGAGACGCGCAGGTCGGGGAACTCGACAAAGGTCTGGCGCGTGAACAGGAAGACGTCGGCATCGGCGGCGCGCTCCGGATTGCTGAACGAGGCGTCTTCGTAGACCACCGGAGTGAGCTCGCCGCCGTCGAGGCGGTAGAAGCCGTCCTTCTTGGTCCACTGGCCGTAGGCCGACAGGGTCACCGGGGCGGACAGATCGATCTCGCGCGCTGGCCGGCCGTTGCTGCCGCAGGCGCCGCCGAACGGCGTGTCACTCGGCACCGGATCGACGTAGCGGAAACGGATCTCGTCGGCGGCGCCCGCGCCGTTGGTCAGGTTGTGTGCATCAGAGCCGTCGAGCGGCAGGAGCCACAGGTCATAGCGGTGCTGCATCACCAGAGCCTCGCCGTCGGCAGTGAAGCCGGCGACGCCGTACCACGGCCGCGGTCCCGGATGATCGTCTTCCGTGTCAATGAAGCTCGGCGCGGTGTCGCCGCCCAGGGTGCGGCTGGCGAGCGCGTCGAGGTCATAGAGCTGCACCTCTTCGTCTTTCCAGTAGATGATGCCGCTACCGTCGGGGGTGAAGCCGCACACCGCGCTACGACCGGCGAGCTGGCGATCGAGGATCAGCGTGCGGTCGCCGGTGGTGGTGTCGACGCGGTAGAAGTCCGCCTCGGTGGGCAGGAAGTCGCTCAGGTACGGCATCTCGTTGGTACCCACCGCCCACTTGCCCTGCGGCGCCACGTCGATATCGCGCATGCTTTCGTCGGCGAGCGCCACGTAGCCGCCGGACGCCACGTCGAGCGCCTGGCGGTAGGTGAAGTTGCGGTCGCGGTTGGCCTGGCGCATCTGCACCGACTGGATGCGGTCGTCGGAGGTATTCCAGATGTCGACGTTGGCGGCCTCGTCGTCCTCGTCGGAATCGTCGTCGGCCGCCTCGGCCTCCTGCTCCCGGGTGCCGAAGAACACCCGTGCGCCGTCGTCGCTCCACGCCAGATCTCCGTTCTCGCTGATCACCCAGCCGTCGGGGAAGCCGGCGGCGGTCGCCGGATCGAGCACCGTCGCCGCCCCGCCGGCGATCGCCGCGCGCACGTCCGGGAAGGCGATCAGCACGTTGGCGCGCTCGCGCATGCCGTCCTCGCGCGTACCCTTGAGCGCTGCCAGCGAGGTGCCCTCGTCGTTCCAGGTGAGCTGGCTGTAGCGCATCGCGCTGTTGTCGAGCGCGATCAGCCGCGCGTCGGAGAGCTCGAGGACGAACAGGCCGTTGGCGTCGTCCACCGTGGCGTCCACGGTGTAGGCGAGCAGGTCGCCCACCTTGTTGAAGGCCGCATCCCCGACGCTGCCGAGCAGCTGATCGCGCCGCGTGCCGAGGTCGTGCAGGATGACGTCGACGCCGCGCGACTGCTCCTGGTCTTCGCCGTTGCCCTGTCCGCCGGAGCCGCCGCGCCCACGGCCGCCGCCCTCCGCCTGCGGCGGACGACGCCGAAGCAGCAAGTGGGTCGACGCGTCCGAGAAGCTGAACGATTGGATGTTCTGCCACGAGCGCACGTCCCCGGTCTCCAGGTTGCGCAGCTCGACGCGCGAGGGCTCCTCGTCGTTCCCACCGCGTCCCTGCGGCGCCGCCCCACCGCGTCCGCGGCCGCCACGACCGCCGGCCGCGCCGCTCGGATCGACCTGGTACGCCAGCCAGCGGGAGTCCTTGGAGAACTGCCCCCCACCGCCGTTGGCGATCACCACCTCGTCGCCGGTGGCGAGGTTCTGCAGCCGTAGCTCGGGCTCGCTCTCGTCGGGCGGCCGGTTATCGTAGCGCAGCTCGTAGATCACCCACTTGCCGTCGCCGGAGAGCGCCTCGCCGCTGATGTGCCGCCAGCGCGTGTAGTCGTCGACGGTGAGGGCGCGTTGCTGCTGCGCGACGGCGGACGATACCCCGGGCAGGGCCGCGATGCCGGCGCCACTCGGCGGCGTCGGTGCTTGCGGCATCGGCAGGCCGTAGGCAGCGCCGAGCAGCAACATCAGGGCGGCGGTGAGCAGTACGCGTGCAAGGCGCGGGGCGGGTGCGCTGGCGGATCGGGTCACGACAACCTCCTGTCGAGCGGCGAACGATGGGCTCCCCCTGGAAGCGGGTCTCCCCGGCAGTTTACCGCCGCCGGCGAAAGGAGACGAGAAGATCGGAGATCGGCGACGCGGGGCCGCGCCCGTCAGCCGCGGGTGCCGCTGATGATGTGCGCCGGCGAGTCGAAGACCAGCGCGCCATCCGCCGTGACGAAGCGCGCCAGGGCACTCTCCGCCTCGCTCAGGATCCGCGCAATGACCTCCTCCTCGAGGTGCACGCCCATTACCGGCAGCCAGCCACGCAGGTCGGCCTCGACCATCGAGCGCACCGAGGGAAAGCGTGCCGTGCCGACGATCGTCGCCGCCGTGGTGTCGGCGACCCCGGCTTCCTCGAAGAGTCCTGACAGCTCACCGGCATCGCCGAGCACGAAGGGCGCACGCAGCGCCTCCGCCGCCGGCGAGCCGGCGAGACGTTCGAGCAGCTCGACCTCGATCGGGTAGGCCGGCGATGCCTCGAGCGCGTCCCACACGGCGACGACAAGCCGTCCACCGCGCCGCGTCACGCGGTACATCTCGGCGATCGCCGCGCCGCGATCGGCAAAGAACATCAACCCGAATTGGCTGACCACGGCATCGAAGCTCTGGTCCTCGAAGGGCAGTTCGGCGGCGTCACCGCAACGCCAGTCCGCCGCCGGCGCGAGACGCTCGCCGATCGCCAGCATGGCACGGTTGCGGTCAAGTCCGGTTACCGAGCCGCTCTCGCCGACGCGCCCGAGCGCGGCGCGCGCCACCACGCCGGTGCCGCAGGCGACGTCGAGCACGTCCGCACCGGGTCCGACCTCGGCAGCGTCGAGCACGCGCGGCGCCCACTCGGCGAACAGCGCTGCCACGTGCAGGTCTTCGTAGGCCTCGGCGGCCTGAATCTCGGCGGCGGGGATAGGCTCGTGCATGCGCCAGACCTTACACTGCCGTCGGCGATTCCCACCAACAAACCACGGCAGGCTGATGGCAGTCGAGACCCTCCAACCCTCGCGCCGCCCCCTGCGCGAAGCCGAGCGACGCCTGTTGCGCGCCCGCCTCGCCGCCACCGACGCGGCTTCGGCCAACCTCCCGGCTTCGGTGCTGTTGCCCGCAGCCGCGGTGTTCGCTGTCCTGTGGTCCACGACCATGATGCTCTCCGACGCTCCCGCGGCGATGATTACCGCCTTCTGGGCGGTGGTCGGCGGCGGCGTGACCTTCTGGGCGTATCGCGAGCAACGTCGCGACCTGCTCCACACCGAGCCGGCGCGCCAACAGATGGAGTCGGCGCTGCGGCGTGGCGAGGCGGACGCCTACGACTTCCTTTCGACTGACTTCGTCGAGTTCGACGAGCACGAGGACGAGGGCGCCTGCTATGCATTTCAGCTCGCCGGCGAGCGGGTGGCGTTCCTCTGTGGGCAGGAGTTCTACCCGCGCGCGCGCTTTCCCAGCCTCGACTTCTCCCTCGTCTACCCGCTCGACGAGACCGGCGAGGCGGTGGATATGTACATCGAAAAGCGCGGCCCGCGTGCCCGCCCGGTCCGTCGGCTGAGCAGCGACGACCGCCAGCGGCTGGAGGTTTTCACCAGCCTCGAGGTGCGTGACGGCCGGGTCGACGACCTCTAGCGAGCCTAGCTAGGTTCGCTTGCCGAACACACCGGAGCGGCCGTTGATCAACACTCGCAGCGCCTTGGTGTGCGACGGTGTGGTGCCGCAGCAGCTACCGATGATGCGCGCGCCGGCATCCAGCCACGTCGCCGCGTAGCGAGCGTAGCTCTTGGGGTCGACCGCGTCGGTGTTGACCCAGCCGCCCTGCTCGTCGGCATGCCCTACGTTGCCGTACCCGCCGCTGGGAACGTCCGTCGCTGCGGAGACGCGCTCGAGGGCGCGCAGCAGATCGGGGGCGGGCGCGCAGTTGATGAGCACTGCGTCGACGCCGATGTCCGCCAGCGAGGCGGCGACCTTGCCGGGGTCCTCGCCGGACAACATCTTTCCCTGCGCGTTGCACACCAGGCTCACCGTAACCGGAAGCCCTGTGGCGAGCGCGGCCCGCGCAGCGGCCATTGCCTCGCGCTCGGTGTTGATGGTCTCCACCATCAGCAGGTCGACGCCGGCGTCGGCAAGGGTCCGCGCCGTCTCGGCGTGCTCGGCCTCGAGCGCCGTTGTGTCGGGCACCAGCTCGGGCCGGTAGCAGTCCTCCAGCGGCCCCATCGAGCCGCCGATGAACGCCGGGGAGGCGGCGACGCTGACCGCGGCGCGCGCCAGGTGCACCGCCACCGCAGTGAACTCTGCGGCGGATTCGTTGACGCCGGCACGTTCGAAGGTGCGCCGCTGGGTTCGGAAGGTATCGGTGGTGATGATGTCCGCGCCCGCCTCTGCATACTCGCGATGCACGGCGATGAGTGCCGTAGGATCGGTCAACAGGGCGCCCGCCGACCACAGCGGTAGCGATACGTCAACGCCGCGCCGGTCGAGCTCGCTGCCGAGCGCGCCGTCGAGCAGCAGCGGCGGGCCGTTGACCAGGCGATCGCGAAAACCGGGACCGTCGTCTCGTTTGCGCATTCCCGGTCAACCTTCGAGTGCGACCTCGACCCGGGCGTCGTTGAAGCACGCGCCGCCGGCGACATCGGTAAGCGTATCGGGGACCAGCACGTTGGCAGTGTTGTCGCTGCGGGTGTTGTGCTCCCAGGTTCCCTTGGGTATCACCGCGACCCCGGGGCGCAGGTTGGCGTCGATGGCCGCGTTGCAACGAACCTCGCCGAGATCGTTGAACACCCGCACGGCTGCGCCCTCGGTGATCCCGCGTGCCGCCGCGTCGTCGGGGTGCAGGCGCACGGGAATGATGTCGCGGTTGAGCTGGCCGAAGGTCGAGCTGACGGTGCGCTTGCTGGCCGGAGAGATGAGCGCCAGCGGAAATTCCTCGCTGGCGTGCTCCGGTACATAGTGGTAGAAGCCACCGCGCGCGGCAGCTTCCTCGTCCAGCGCCTCGGGCACCAGGTGCACCTTCCGGTCCGGGGTGAGCGGTAGCACGTCCTCGAACTGGATCGGGGTATCGCCGAAGCACGGACGCACCACGCCGCCGCGGTCGAGGATCTCGCCGACGCCGTCTTCCGGGAAAGCCTCGGCGAGGATCGCATCGACGACCTCGTCCTCGCCGCGTGGGTCATCTTCGCGCGCCACGCCGGCGCGTTCGCACAGATCGGCGAAGACCTCGACGTTGGGGCGCGCCTCGCCAAAAGCGTCGAGCACCGCGCGGCTGCGGTGCAACACGTACGCGCCGTAGCCACGGCCGAGCTCACCGTGCTCGAGAAAGGTGGTCGCCGGCAGCACGATGTCGGCATAGCGGGCCGTGTCGGTCATCACCTGGTCAAACACCACGGTGAACAGGTCGCTTCGCTCGAAGCCACGCCGCACTTTGCTCTGATGCGGCAACGTCGCCACCGGATTGCAGTTGTACACGAACAGCGCCTTGACCGGCGGATCGGCGCGCAGCAGGGTCTCCCCCACCCTGTTCATGTTGATAACCCGCGTTTCGACGACCTCGGCGCGCGCCGCGCTCGTGGCATCGAGCTTCCAGGCCGCGGTGTTGCTCATCGTGTAGCCGCCGGCGCGCACGCCGAACTTGCCGGCCACCGCCGGCAGGGCGAGGACGGCCGCGGCGGCCGAGCCGCCGTTGCGGTTGCGCTCCAGACCCCAGCCGCAGCGTAGCGCGGCGGGATCGGAAGCCGCATAGCGCTCGGCGAGCTCGGCAATGTCACGCGCATCGACGCGAGCGACCTCCGCCGCGCGCGTGAAGTCCCATGCCGCGGCGCGCCGGCGCAGCTCGGCCACGCCGGTGGCGTGCGCGGCGAGGAACTCGTCGTCGGCATTGCCTGAGGTGAACAGCCAGTTGATCATGCTCAGGGCCACCGGGAGGTCGGTTCCCGGATGCACCGCGAGGTGCAGATCAGCGATGCGTGCCACGGGAGTACGGCGCGGATCGATCACCCCCAGCCAGGCGCCCTTGTCCCTGGCCTCCTGCAGCGCCGGCATCAGGTGGATCCCGGTCACCGAGGGATTCACTCCCCACACCAGGATGCCGTCGGCGTGGGCGTAATCGGTGATCGCGATGCCCGGCATCTTGCCGTACAGGCCGATGGCCGCGGCTGTCGTCGGGGCGGCGCACACGGTGCGCGCCAGGCGCGAGGCGCCGAGGCGGCGGAAGAGGCGCGCGTCGGTGTTGTCCTGTGTCAGCAGGCCGTTGGAGCCCCCGTACGAAAGCGGCAGAATGGCCTCGCCGCCGTGTTCGTCGCGCACCGCGACAAGCTGACGGGCGATCGTCTCCAGAGCCTCATCCCAGCCGATCGGCTCGAACTCGCCCGCGCCCTTGGCGCCGCGACGCGCCAGCGGTCGCCGCACACGCGCCTCGCCATAGATATGATCGGCGATCTGCGAGCGCACCTTGGCGCAGATGTAGCCGTCAGTGACCGGGTTTTTGTCGCCGCCGTCGATGCCCACCAGGCAGCCGTCCTCGACCTCGACCCGCAGGCTGCAGGCGTCGGGACAATCCAGTACACAGATGCTCTCACGAATCTCGCTCATCCGAACCTCACCACGTTGTCGGGGAGAGCCGACGATCTCGATCCGACGTCAGCGCGCCGTGACGCGGACCGGCCGCCCCGCCTCCAGACGCCATACGACCTGCGTGCCCTCAC
>JASFRZ010000200.1:0-8791 GCA_050114655.1 Acidobacteriota bacterium | reverse complement strand
TGGCGAACTTCTCCAGCCGGAACGCACGTACAACCGGCTCTCCGATCATCGAGAGACCGGTCGGACGGTCGCCGCCGAACGAGTCGATGACCACCATGCCGGTCGTCAAGGCCCAGTCCATGCGCAGCTCGAAGCCCGGCACGTCCCAGATCTCCGGATCGGCGGCCATCCGGCAGACGTGCTCGTCGAGGTGGAGCGCGGCACGACAGGCGGCAATTACCTGACGAGCGTCTTCGGCCTTGTCCCAGAAGGCGAACAGCGCGTCACCTTGATATTCCTTCACCGTGCCGCCGAGCGCGGTCACCTGTCGCGTGAGGCTCTCGAATACCCGTCCGACCGAAGTCTGCAGTTGCTCGGACGAGGCGCGTCGCACCAGCACTGTGTAGTCGCGGATATCGCCCACCAGCACCGTTGCCACAGTCGTACCGGGTGCACCGACCGTGGCCGGACCATCGAAGGCAACGGCGACGCCGGTGACGTCTCCCTCGAGAAGGAGTCGCAGGCCCTGGCCGACATCCAGCACCTGGCCGACGCAGAACTCGTGCTCGATGTTCGGGACCAGGCGTCGGCTGTCGATGCGCGTGCCGTTGCGGCTCACGTCGCGAACCCAGCATCGGCCCTCGTGGTTCTGTGTGATAACGCAATGTCGCCGCGAGATGGTCGGATCGTCAACCAGCAACTGGCCCGGAAGTACCGGGCGTGAGGGGTGGTAGCGTCCTATCTCGACACGGTCAAAGAAGAGGAAGCGGCGCTCTTCCCCATCGAGCCGGGCAGTCAGGTACTTTGCCGGCATTTCCGCGGCCGCTGGATCCCTGTAGACCACCGACAACATCGCGTCTCCTGACCGTACGTTCAGCCTGAGCCGCCCGGCTACTCCTCCTGGGTGCCCTTGAGCTCGGCAATCTGGTTGCTGAGCTCGCGTATACGGCTCGACATCGACTGCACGACACGGAACGCGACGGATGGATCCTCGGCGATCTGCCGCATGAAGTTGCGCTTGTCGATGGTGAGGGCACGCAGCTCGCCCATGGCGCGCACAGTGGCAGAACGCCTCTCGCGCTCGAAGACCGCCATTTCGCCGATGATCTCGCCCACACCCGCGAGCCTGACCCGCGTCTCGACGCCGTCGCGCTCGACCAGAATCTCGGCCTGGCCCTCCTGGATGACGAACATCGCATCGCCGACGTCGCCCTGGCGCACCAGGATCTCGCCGTCGCTGTATACCTTTCCCAAAGCCCCTGTCGTCATGAGCCCGTCCTCGCTGAGCCCGCCTCGCCGCTGACAATACCCGCCTCCCGCGACGGCGCCAGTGATGTGGCGAGCGACCACCCGAGCCGGCCGATGAACGCCGGATGCAGGGTGCGCTTGAAGATGTCGGTGTACGGCGCGCTGCCCGAGAACATGTCCCACATCACGCTACTCATCCGTGGGGCCGGCCCCCCGGCGGCTTGCTCCCGGCGGGTCATGCGCAGAACGGCGCGGCGCGCGAACTTGTACTTCTGGATCTGGCGGGTGAAGGCAAAGGTGAGCTTGCCGACACGGTTGTCCCTGGCGATGCGATCGCAGGCCGGCCTGAAGTGCTCGGCAAAGGCCTCTTCCGATACCCCCTCGAAGATCGCCGTACGGGCGGCCGCTTTGGCGGTCCGGTAGGCCGCCCCGATTCCGTCCTTGTACAGGCGTGCGACGCCGCAGTCACCGATGAAAAGAATCCGATCGCCGTACGGCTTGCGCGCCCCCATGACGTTGATGCGCGGCTGACACTGACAAGAGCGCTCGTCGAACTGCCAGCCCGACGGCATGACCGCCCGAACCTCGGCCGACCCGGCGAAGGCGTCGATGAGCTCCTTGTCGATGTCCTCTCCCAACAGGCACATGGTGACGTAGTCACCTTTGGGAATGAGGGCAGCGAACTCCAGGCGCGGCAGGTTGAGAAGAAAGACGTGCATCGAGCTGCCGAGCGTCTCGTTGATCACCTCTTCGCCGAGGTAGTACTCGCGGATGAGCGTCTTCGTGGTCTCGGGGCGCTTGTAGCCGATATCCATCGCCTCGAAGAGCTTGAGCGCCGGCGAGTTGACGCCCACGGCGACGGCGAGCAGGTCATAGCTGCGGCAGAAGTTGTCCTTGGTCTTGATTTCCGGGCAGCCATTGACCCAGGCTACGTCGACAACGCGATCGTTGATGACGTGGGCGCCGCGGGTCTCGGTGAGCTTCTGCAGATGGTGGTCGAAGCTGCCCCACTTGCGTACCTTGATATCACGCGGGCCCGGCCCTCGATAAACCGCGGCAATGCGCATCTCCTGCAACGGGGTCTCGATGCGCACGCTGCCCACATCCATGTGCAGCATGTACGAGTCGATGCCCCGTTGCACCACCGTCTCGGGCAGGTTGACGCCCTCGGCAGCGAGGTTCTGGACCAGCGATTCCGAGATGATCCCGCCGCACATGTTGCAGCCGGTGGGCGCAGGCTGGTCGAAGTTGCGCGGCTCGAATACGTCCACCGCCACGTCGAGGCCGACGCGCTCGGCCAGGTCGAGCAGGAACGTCGTGAAAAAGGAACCGGCCGGGCCCCCGCCGATCACGGCGATGCGCGATCCGTCTTCGAGCAGGAGAGGACGCGGACCGGAATCCGGTCCCGAGGCCTTCGCGGCCATCGAAGTGAGTTCGGCCATGGTCCCCGGTAATGCTGTTCGCATGATGGCGAGGCCGCGTCATATCGGCCTCATGCCAAGATACGATTAAAGAATTGGTGTATCCGATTTTCAGGCTGGCTGTCAAGTCTGTTTCGGATGCGCCCGGCAGACCGAACGGGGGCGTCAGCCTCTGTCGAGCGCGGCGAGGCGGCGGTCCAGCGCCAGGAATACGCGATGGATTTGCCGTGTGTGCTCGCGGGAGAAATCCAGAACGTGCGAAAAGGCGCGCAGATACCAAGGCTGCACCTGCAGATCGATGGAGTAGGCGATGCGTGTCGCACGCCCGGCAGCCCTCATCGTCCACACGGCTTCGCCGATACAGGCGCCGCCGTCATAGCGCATGGCGATGCGGGCATTGGGCTGCACGGCGGTGACTACCGCGGTCCAGTTCACCAGGTAGGTATGACCGAAACGCACCCGGGTCCCGACTTCGACCGGTCCGGAGCCGACCATCCGAAATGAAAGCAAACGTGGCCACCACAGGTGGTACGCGGGAAAATCGATGAGCACCGCATACACTTTGTCGACCGTGTGCGGTAGGGCGACTTCATCGCGCGCTACGACTCTCGACATCGGCGGCTCGAAGGGGAGGGGCAGAGGGGCAGAGACCATCGCATCCCATGCGCTATGGAGTATAGGACCCCGCGATCGTCGCTCAAACTCCACGGCAGGCGACCTCTCCAGCCTCGATACGGCAGCGGGGTGATGGACCGGCGCGCCGAGGCGGGTGCCGATTTGCGGTTAAATCTGCTCGTTGCTTCCATTTTCGGTATACGTTTGTCTGACGGTAGGTCGCTGAGGATCACGCGATGATTTGCCCCACCTGCGCCAAAGAGAATCCCGAATCGGCTAAGCGGTGCTCCGCATGCGGCACCAGCCTGCGGGCGACGGGGTCAGCGACTGCGCCCGACGGCTCCGCGGCGAGCACGCCTCCCGAAGCCACCGCAATCGGGCCTGACAGGAACGGCCCGTTCGACCGCACTGCCGGCTGGCGCGACGACGACGCCACTGTCTTGCCGGGGCCCGACACGGCCGTCGGCGCGGTTCCGCCAGACCCGGGCACCACCGAGGCCGTGGCCGCGGGCTGGTCATTACCTGCCGGCGCCCCCGGCGTCACCTCCACGCTGCCCGCCGGCTTCATCCTGCAACAGCGCTACCAGATCGTGCGCCTGCTCGGCGAGGGCGGGATGGGGAGCGTGTACGAAGCTGACGATCTCGAGCTCGAGCGCAAGGTGGCGATCAAGCTCATCCGGCCGGACCTCGCCGCCAACCCGGAGGTTCTGCAGCGTTTCAAGCGCGAGCTCATCATGGCGCGCAAGGTCACACACGAGAACGTCGTGCGCATCTTCGACCTCGGCACGGACCAGGGTCTGAAGTTCATCACGATGGAGTTCGTCGAGGGCCGCGACCTCAAGTCGTACATCGTCGACGGGCCCCGGCTGACGGCCGAGGAATCGGCCAAGGTGATCGTGCAGGTATGCCGTGCGCTCAATGCAGCGCACAACGCCGGCATCGTGCACCGCGACCTCAAGCCGCAGAACGTCATGATCGACTCGGAGGGGCTCGCGCAGGTGATGGATTTCGGCGTGGCGCGCTCGATGGACGTCACCGGCATGACGCGCACCGGGGAGATGCTCGGGACGCCCGCCTACATGTCGCCCGAACAGGCCAAAGGCGAACCTAGCGACGCGCGCTCCGACATCTTCAGCCTGGGCATCATCTTCTACGAGCTGCTCACCGGGGAGGTGCCGTTCCAGGCCGACACACCCTACGGGATGATCGTCAAGCGCACGCTTGAAAAGGCACCGCGGCCGATCAGCCTCAACCCGGATATCCCCGAGCACATGAATCGGGTGGTGATGCGCTGCCTGGAGACCGAGCCCGAGCTGCGCTATCAGAACGTGCGCGAGATCCTCGCGGATCTCGAGTCGCGCAAGGGACCACGTGATCACGGCGTCACGCAGAGACTCCCGGTCGTCCTCAAGAAGACCTCCAAGAGCACCTTGTGGATCAGCGGTGCGGCGGTGGTGCTCACGCTCGGCCTGATCGGTGCCTGGGCCGGCGGCTGGCTGTCGTTCGGCGGCGGCAACGCGCCGTCCTCCGCGAGTGGGGTCACGACACCGACCGTCGACGCGATGGCGCTGGCGATCGTCCCGTTCCGCAATGCCTCGGGCGACCCGTCGCTGGACTGGATGGGTGCCAGCCTGGCCGAGATGCTTCGCTCCGACATCGGCCAGTCCGCCGAGCTCCGCACCATCTCGGTGGACCGCATCAGCCAGATCCTCGGTGATCTCAAGCTCGATGAGAACTCCGCCTTCGATGCCGCCACTATCGACCAGCTCGGCTCCTTCTCCAACGCAGACAAGGTCGTTGTCGGCCAGTACGTCAAAGCGGGCGATCAAATCCGCATCGACGCCCGAATACACGACATCGAACAGGGCACCGAAGCGTCGCTGTCCGCCACCGCGCCTACGGAAGCCGCCCTGCTCACGGCAGTGGGCGAGCTTGCGGTGGCAGTGCGCGGTCATCTGGACCTGTCGAGCGACGCCATCGCCGCACTGGAGGCGGCGTCGTTCACGCCATCGTCCACGTCGGTGGAAGCCCTACGCTTCTACGGCGAAGGCCGGCAGCTGGCGCGACAGGGCAACTATGTCGAGGCTCAGGCGCGCTTCGCGGCGGCCACCGATGCCGACCCGAGCTTCGCCCTCGCCTACTCGGAGCTGGCGCAGACTTATTCCAGGCTCGGCTTCGACACCGAGGCGGAGCAAGCCTCGCGCACCGCCAACGAGCTCGCCACCGGCCTGCCGGAGTTCGAGAGCAACCTCATATCGGCGCGCCACTACGACCTGCTCGGCCAGACAGACGATGCGATCGACGCGTACCGGCGCCTGCTTGCCGCCGCCCCCGAGGACCCCGAGTTGCACTTCAACCTGGCGGGCTTGTACGAGAGCACCGGCGCGCTCGACGAGGCCTACGGTGAGCTCGAGACGGTGTTGCGCTACGACCCCAATTACGTTGAAGCGCTGTATTCGATCGGCCGGGTCGAGGTGCGTCGTGGCAACGCGCAACCGGCGCTCAACTGGTTCAACCAGGCGCTCGGCCTCACGCTCGACAACGACGAGGCGCGCGCCCGCATCCTCAACGGCATCGGTATCGCCTACCGGCGACTGGGTCAGCCGGAGGACGCCCTGCGCACCTACCGCGATGCGCTCGAGATCAACCAGAGGCTCGATCAGAAGGTCGGCATCGCCGCCAATCTCACCAACATCGGCGCGGTGGAGCTCGGCCTCGGACGACTCGACGACGCTCTCGCGAGCTACACCCAGGCACTCGAGCTGCGCCGCGAGATCGGCGACCGCGAGGGGATCGGTGCCAGCCTCCTGGACATCGGCAACGTCTACCTCGATATGGGGCGCGACGATGACGCTCTGCAGAGCTACCGCGATTCGCTGGTCATCCAGCGGGAGACCGGCAACGAGCTCGACGAGGCGCTGTGCTTGAACAACATCGCGGCTGTCTACATGGAGCGCGGCAATTATGGCGATGCGCTCACTAATCTCGAACAGGCGCTGCGCATCCACGAGAAGTACGGCATCCCCGAGGAGCTCGGCCGCACGCTGTACAACCTCGGCGAAACCACCACCAATCTGGGCCAGTTCGACGAAGCGCTCGACTACTATCTCGGCGCCCTCGAACAATGGCGCGAGATCAACGACGAGCTCGGCATCGCCTGGGCGCGCGTGGGAACCGGCACGATCTTCGGCTATCAGGGACGTTTCGGGGCGGCACGTGACTCCCTCGCGGAGGCCGTGACGGCGCTCGACGCCAGCGGCGAGGAAGGCTACTGGCGGTTCATCATCACCGCTCACAGCGGGCTGGCAAAGGCACAGGACGGCGCTGTCGAAGAAGCGGTTGCGGATCTCGGCGGCGCGCTGGCAATGGCCCGCGACATCGACAATCCGGCGCTCATCGCTCAGGCGCTCAACTTTCAAGGTCTCAACCTGCTATACCGCGATCGCGCCGATGACGCACGAGCCGTCTTCCAGGAGGCCCTGCAACAGGCCGAGGAGGGCGGAGATCAGGAGCAGGCGCTCGAGGCACGGCTGAACCTCGACCGCATTTCCGTAGCCGAGGGCAACGCGGGCTCTGTCGTCGGCTCTCTGGCATCGGCAGCGACCGATGCCGACGCCCTTGGCCTGCGCTACGTCGCCACCCGCGCCCGCCTGCTGTACGCCGACGCGCTGCTGCGCGGCGGCGACGCTGTCGCCGCCAGGCGCGCGGTACAGACCGCCCTCAATGTCGCCGAGCGCCTGCAGCTACGTGCCGAGGAGGCGGAGGCCTATTTCGTGCTCGCACGCATCGACGAAGCCGAGGGCGACAGCGCCGCCGCCACCCGCCGCTACGCTCGCGTGGTCAATATCCTCGACGGGATTCAGACCGAATCCGAGAACGGTGATCCGTTACGCCGCGCCGACCTGCGCGCCATCTACGACGCCGCAGCGGCGCACGAGCAATAGTCCTTTCGCCGGACGCGAGAAGGCCGGGCCCGGAGGCCCGGCCTTCACTGTCGTTACTCGGTCCGACCCGGTTGTGGTCCGCGACCGCGGCTACTCCCCTCCGCTGCCCTGGCTTGCCGGCACCTCGATGGTGATGGTGTTGGCCGAGTAGGTGGTGTTCGTGCCGTCGGTGCAAGCAAGCCGCACCGTATAGAAGCGGCTCGCTTCCTCCTCACTCGGGGTGCGCTCGGCGCGCAAGTCGAACGTCGTCGCACCGGTCACGATGATGTCCGGCGCCTGGTCACCCTCTCCGGTGCCACTCTCCGGCTGGCTGGAGGTGATGAGGAGTTGGCAGTCGGCCCGGCAACCATCTTCCGCGAGGTAGCTGACCAGGAATGCCCGCAGGTCGTGGTGCGGCGACCACATCGTCGCGCTTTGACCGTCGGAAGCCACGGTGATCTCGGGGTGGTTCAAATCCTCGAGGCGGAAGTCGGAGATCACCGGGGCCTCCGTGTCCGCCAAAATTTCGAGGGTCGCGGTGGTGCTGTCGGTCAGCGGGCCATTGACGTCCCAACCCTCGTCGGTGACCTCGAGACCGATGGTATGGTTGCCGGCCGCCAGGCCACTGGTGTCGAAAACGTAGAAGTCGATCGCCGTGCTCTGCCGCGAAACTCCGTCGACGGTGAAGTCCCAGTTGGTGATCGAATCGGGATGATCGACATTCCAGTCGTTGTCGAACGACTCGGAGCCGTCGAAGGTCACCGGCACGCCGCACTGCGCGGCTGCCGGAGTGACCGACAACATGGCGGTGGGTGGGCGATTGGGGGCATCCTCGACCACGATGATGCCGGAGCCCCAGGCGTCACGGCTGCCCGTGGCGCGGGGATCGAGCGGATCCGTCGGCACCGGTACCGGGTCGTAGTCGGTAAGAATGTTCTCGCTGAAGGGCGCATTCTCGGGCACCGGGTTGCCTTCGCTGGTGGGAAAATCGCCCGGCGAGTACAACAAGCCCGGATGATCCAAGTCCGCCAGCGAGTAGAACTGCCAGTTGGCGAGGATCCGGATGATGTCGTCTTCCTGGCACGCGCTCTCGTCGACGACCTGTTTGATACGGATCTCGGTGCAATTGCCGGCAGCCCCGGGAAAGTCGGCGCACTGGGTAAACGAGAAGTCGTCCTGGACGACCTCACCGGGATCAGCGGTGGGCGAGCCGACGGCGTAGCCGGTGCGCGTGTCGAATTCCGTCTTGGACAGCAGGCGGCAGGAAACCGTCCACGTGTCCTGGCAAAGCGATGTCACCTGATCGAGGTTGAACGTGCTGTTGCACAGGTTGACGACGTTCGACTTCTCGGAGCCCTCGGGGAAGCTCAGCGTCACCGGCTCCGAACCGGTCGGCGTCAGCGCGATGCCGAGCGCGCCGTCCAGCTCACCGCCGCGCAGATCGACCGTGAGTGGGCCCGTCCCGCATCCCGGCGACTCGATTTCATAGACGGCCCCCCGGCGGCCGCTCGATTGCTGCGACGTCGCGACCCAGAGATCTCCGGAACCGTCGAACTCGAGGGAGTTCGGCATGTTGGGCACATCGATCACGCTACAGCCGGTCGC
>JASFRZ010000199.1:0-8806 GCA_050114655.1 Acidobacteriota bacterium | reverse complement strand
TGCACGCGCACCCGGCCCCGACCGAGCGGTGTGATCAGCGCCGGCACCTCGCGGTGACGGTGGCGGATGCGCGCGGCAGCGCGTAGCGGCGCCGCGGGTGGCTCGATTGACACCCAGTTGCAGCGCACCGCCTCGAGCGCATCGGCGCCCAGAGCGCTCTTCGGGCCGACCACCACAGTGTCGGTGTCGGGTTCCAGATCGATGACGAACAGCGGCTCCGCGTGCGCCACGCCGAGCCCGCGACGCTGGCCGATGGTGAAGCGGTGCAGCCCGCCGTGATAGCCGAGCAACGTGCCGTCGAGGTGGCGGATCGGGCCGCCGCGATCGGCCGCTGCGCCGGCACGCGCGGCGACGAAGCGGTCCTTGTCGCCGTCGGGGATGAAGCACAGCTCGTAGGATTCCGGCTTGTCGGCCACCGGCACGCCCAGACGACGCGCGGCGTCGCGCACGGCGTCCTTGGTCAGACCGCCGAGCGGAAACATGACGTCGCGCAGCCGCTCCGGCGGCACGTCGAACAGAAAGTACGACTGATCCTTGTCCTCGTCCCGTCCCTTGTGCAGGCGCGGCCGGCCGTTGTCCTGCTCGAGGCGGGCGTAGTGCCCGGTGGCCAGGTAGTCGGCGTCGAGGCCGCGCGCCAGCTTCCACAGCACGTCGAACTTGACCAGGCGGTTGCAGCTGATGCACGGGCTCGGCGTGATGCCGGCGAGGTAGGCGTCGACGAACGGCGCGACAATGTGCTGCTCGAACGAGGCGCTGTGATCGAACACGTAGTGCGGCACGTCGAGGCGGTCTGAGACCACGCGCGCGTCGGCGACGTCCGCCGGCGAGCAGCAGCGCCCGCGCCCCGACGCCAGGTTCTCGGCGCTGTAGTCCCACAGCTGCAGGGTCAGGCCGACGACCTCGTGGCCCTGCTCGCGCAGCAGGGCCGCGGCGGTCGAGGAGTCGACCCCTCCGCTCATCGCCACCGCGACACGCGCCATCAGCGCACCGTCTCCAGCCCGGCGGCGCGCAGCGCGGCGACCGCCCGCGGCACGACCTCGAGGGCGCGCTCGACGTCGGCGTCGTCGGTGTCGTAGCCGAGCGATAGCCGCAGGGTGCCGGCGGCGTACTCACGCGGGAGACCGATGGCGGCGATGACCGGCGAGGCGTGCGCCAGGCCGCTGGCACAGGCCGATCCGGCGGAGGCGGCGATGCCCTCGAGATCGAGTCGCGCCACCAGCGCGTTGCCGTCGCAACGCGAGAAAGCGAGGTGGCAGGTATTGGGCAGGCGCGACGTCGCGCAGCCGTTGCGGCGGGCGCCCTCGATCGTGCCGAGCAGGCCCGCTTCGAGCCGATCGCGGCGCGCAACAACCTGTCGGGCGGCCTCGTCGCGATGCTCCAGCGCGCGCTCGCATGCGGCGCCGAAGCCCACCATCGCCGCGGTCGCCTCGGTGCCGCCGCGCCGGCCCCCCTGCTGCCCGCCGCCGCGCAGCAGCGGCACCAGCTCGACGCCCGGCCGCACGTACAGCGCCCCCATACCGAGCGGTCCGCCGAGCTTGTGCGAGGAGATCGACAGCAGGTCGGCGGCGGCCGCCAGCGGGCGCAGATCGAGCCACGGCGCCGCCTGCACCGCGTCGGTGTGCAGCAGCACGCCGGCGTTGTGGGTGATCTCGGCGATCGCCGCGATCGGCTGCAAGGTACCGATCTCGTTGTTGGCCGCCATCACCGACACCAGCCGGGTGTCATCGCGTAACGCATCCCACACCGCCTGTGGGTCGACGCGGCCCTCGCCGTCGACCGGCAGACGGGTGATCATCAGGCCCATCTCATGCAGCGCCACCGCCGGCTCCATGACCGCGGGATGCTCGATGGCGGAGATCACCAGGTGGCCGCTCGGCGGCCAGCCCATCGCCCCCATCACCGCGCTGTTGTCGGCCTCGGTGCCGCCGCTGGTGAACACCACGGCGGCGGGCTCGCAGCCGAGCAACGCGGCCACCTGCGTGCGCGCCTGCTCGACCGCGGCGCGCGCACGCTGGCCGCTGCGGTGCACGCTCGACGGATTGGTGACCACGCCGGCGAGCCACGGCTGCATGGCATCGGCGGCCTCGGCGCACAGCGGCGCACTGGCGTTGTAATCGAGATAAACGGCGGGAGAATCGCCCATCTGAAAAGGGTAGCAGGCGGCGATGATTCCTCGCTCCTTTCGCCTCCGTGACCGGCGCCTGACGTCCGGTTACCGCAACGCGCCCGACGGGCCGGGCGCTCGGTGCGCGAAAAGTTCCCCGAGGGCGTTGCCGGCGGGGGCGACCGTCTCTATAGTACAGAAACCGATATAGCAGAAACCGGAGTACAAGGACATGGCATCCCGCGAGTTGCGCATGACCCCGTTGTTCTTTCACCTGCTGCTGTCGCTGGCGCGTGAGTCGCGGCACGGCTACGCGATGATGCAGGAGGTCGAGGAGCGCACCGACGGCCGCGTCACGGTCGGTCCGAGCTCGCTGTACTACGCCCTCGGGCGGCTCGAGGACGACGGCCTGATCGCCGCGGCGGAGGCGCCTGCCGACGCCGACGCGCCGCACGAGGAGCGGCGGCGTTACTACCGGCTGACCGACCGCGGCCGTGACCGCCTGCAGTCCGAGGCGGCTACACTGGCGGACATCGTCGCCCACGCGCGCACCAGCGGCGTGCTGCGCTGAGCGGGGAGAAATCGCCATGATGCGCAGGTTGATCCGGTTGGTGTGGGCGCTTTATCCGGCACGCTTCCAGCGGCGCTTTGCGACCGAGCTGCAGCGCGATCTGCGGCTGCGCCGCGACGCCACCGGGGTGGCCCAGCTCGTCGACGCGCTCGTCACGCTGCTGCGGCTGTGGGCGCTCGAGACGCGCCGGCTGCTGCGTTGGGACGCGCCGTTCCGGGACCTCCGTCTGGCGCTGCGCGGCGTGCGCCACGCGCCGGGCTACTCCTTGCTCGTGGTGGCGATCCTGGCGCTGGCGTTGGGCGGCAACACGGCGGTCTTCTCGGTCACCCACGCGGTGTTGCTGAAAGGGCTGCCGTACGGCGCGCCGGATCGCGTCTTTGATGTGAGCCCGGTGCCGCAGATCAGCACCGATGAAGGCTGGTTCGTCGCCCCGGACTTCAGTGCGCTCGAGCAGGTCGAAGCGGTGGCCCTCTACGTCGACGGCGGCGGCGCGAACCTGAGCCGCGACGGCGCCGGGACGCACGTGTCGTTGGCGCAGGTGACCGAGGACTTCTTCCCCGTTCTCGGCGTCGACGCCCTGATCGGTAGCGCGCGGATGACACGCAACGAGCGCGAGATCGTACTGTCCCACGCGTTCTGGGTGCAGGCATTCGGCGCAGCTCGCGACATCGTCGGCCGTGATCTCGAGCTCAACGGTCGCAGCTACCGGATCGCCGGGGTCGTGCCCGCGGGCGTGGCGTTTCCCTCGCCGGTGGACCTCTGGCTGCCGTTTCCCACCGATGCCGGGTTCTACGCGAGCGCCTACGGGCCTTCCGGCGTGGTACGCCTGGTCGCTTCCGGTGACGTCGATGTCGTGGCCGGCTTTGTCGGAGATCGTACCCGCGCCCGCTACGCAGAGATGGATCGCAACCCCCCGGGGACCCGCCTCACCGGCTTGCGGGAACAGCTCACCGGCGGCGTTCGCACGCCGCTGGTCGTGCTGCTGTCCATCGCCGCGCTGCTCGTGCTGCTCGGCTGCTTCAACCTCGCCGGTGTCGTGCTGTCGCGCAACGGAGCACGGCTGCACGAGCTACGCATGCGCCGCGCCTTGGGGGCGGGGCGCTGGCGCCTGTTTCGCCAGCTATTCATCGAGGTCGTCGTGCTCGCCACGTTCGGAGGTCTCGCCAGCGTCGTCGCCGCCACGATGGCTGCAGGCTTGCTGCGCCGCATGCTCCCGGGCGCGACGCCGGGGCTCGATGGCGTCGCCATCAACGCCCCGGTGCTCGGCTTCGCCGCAGCGATCACCGCCGTTGCCGCTCTCTTCGTCGGACTGCTGCCGGCGTTGCAGGGGGCGTTCGTCGGCGAGCAGCCGCGCGGTCTGCACACGGCCACAGGGGATCGTCGCAACAGGCGCGCTCAGGGGGTGCTGGTGGTTGGCCAGGTGGCGTTGGCCTTCGGTCTGGTCGTGGGCGCGACCTTGCTGTCGCGCAGCCTGCGCAACCTCGAGGCGGTACCGCTGGGCTATGACCTCGAGCGCGTCCTCACGTTCCAGGTGCGCTTGCCCGAGGCCGCCTATCCCGATGACCTCTCCCGCGCTGCCTACCTGCGCGACATGAAGGCCGGTCTGCGCGGCCAAGGCGAGATCGTCGCCGTCGGCGCGACGAGCTATTTGCCGCAGGAGGAAGCGATGTTTGCCGGGTTGTTCCTTGGTCGCCCCGACGCCGACGATGCCGAAGGCGAGCTTGGCTGGCTGGTGAAAGCCGATCGCGACTACTTTCGTGCCATCGGCATCCCGGTGCTGCAGGGCAGGCTGTTCGATGAGCCGGGCGCCGACGCGATCGGCCGCGATCGCCTGGTGATTACCAGACGGCTCGCCGACAGCTTGTTTCCCGAGGGTGGCGTGGTGGCTGGACGCACGGTGACGTTGCGCTCGCGCGTCAGAATCGATGCGCGGATCGAGGCCGTGGTCGGCGACGTGCGCCTGGGCGATCAGCGCAGCCGGCCGGACCCTGTCGTCTACACCGATCTGGAGCGCGCCCCGAGCGCGTTCCTCGGCTTCGCGGTACGGGCGTCGGCCGATCCGGCCGCCCTGGCGGACAGCGTGCGGTCGGTTGCCGCCGAGATCGATCCGGAGATCGCACCCTTCAACCTCGCGACCACGGCGCAGGCGGCGGCGCGTCAGATTGCCGTCGAGTCGGCGCTCGCGCGTCTTTCTCTCATCTTCAGCGCCTCGGCGCTGCTGCTGACTGCGCTCGGTCTCTACGGCCTGGTCTCCCAGGGCATCGTGCAGCGACGGCGCGAGCTCGGCATCCGGCTGGCGCTCGGCGCTCGGCGGACGCGGCTGCTGCGCGGGGTGATCGCCCTACCGCTGCGGCTTACCCTCGCCGGCTTGCTCGCCGGTCTCTCGATCGCGCTGGTGGGCGCGGATCAGCTGACGCCGCTCTTGTTCGAGGTCGCCCCGCGCGATCCGTGGCTGCTTGCCGGTGTCGGCGCGGTGGTGACCGGCGTGGCGATCCTGGCGGCGCTTCTGTCGGGGCGTGCCGCCCTGGCGCTGGATCCGGCGGAGGCGCTGCGGGCGGAGTGAGCGGCCGCGCGGTCGGGGCAGCAGTGCGTCTCGGAAGCCGCCGCCCGTATGCCTGCCCCATGCGACCGTCGTTCCCTCAACGACCGCGACCCGTGCCGGGGCGGCTCCTCACCCGGTGGATACGTCCGGCTTCGAGGTCCAGATCGCGCTCGACGTGGAACGGATGCCCCGGGTTGTGGCAATAGGTGCAGTTGTCGCGTGCCGTCTGCAGGCCGGCGGCGCTGCGCTTGAAGGGATCGATCATCACGTCGAGGTCGGCGTAGGCGGAGCCCGGGCCGTGGCACGCCTCGCAGCCGACGCCGTTGTCGAAAACCCCCTCGTCGGGGATGTGACACGGTGTGCACTCCGAATCGGAGCTCTGCTCGAAAGTCAGCACCTCGGCGGACTTGCCGTGCGGTGACTCTCGCCACTCCTCGTACAGCGCGCGATGGCAGGTGCGACAGGCGGCCGAGCCGATGGCGCTGAAGCCGTTGTCCGAGCGCGGCACACCACGCGGGTACTGGGCCGCTGCGACACTGCACAGAGCCCCCGCCAGAACGGCGAAAACCGCTGCCAGGCAAGGATTTACGCGTTTTTGTCGCGTTGACCGTCGTGGGGGTCGTTGGTACGCTCGCATAGTCCGATTTTGCCGATTTTCAGGCGGGCACACACCCTTCCTTCAGCCTACCGGAGCCCGCCAGCGAGGGGAACAATGGCCTCTTACGAAGGCGTCGATTACTTCCAGATGGACGAGCTTCTCGACGACGAGCAGCTCCTGGTGCGCGACACGGTGCGCGCGTTCGTCAGCGACAAGGTGGTGCCGATCGTCGACGAGTACGCGCGCGAAGGCAAGTTCCCAATCGACTTGCTGGAGCCGATGGCCGAGATGGGGCTGCTCGGCGGCAATCTCGACGGCTACGGGCTGCCGGGGCTGGATAACGTCGCCTACGGCCTGATCATGCAGGAGCTCGAGCGCGGTGACTCCGGCCTGCGTTCGTTCGTCTCGGTGCAGGGCGCGCTGTGCATGTACCCGGTGTGGCGCTACGGCTCTGAGGAGCAGAAGCAACACTGGTTGCCCAAGATGCATTCCGGCGAGGTTATCGCCTGCTTCGGTCTCACCGAACCGGACGCCGGTTCCGATCCCGGCGCCATGCTGACGCGCGCCGAGCGCGACGGCGACGAGTGGCTGCTCAACGGTGTCAAGTACTGGATCACCAACGGCACGCTGGCAAAGGTCGCGATCGTGTGGGCGAAGACGGAGGATGGCATCCGCGGCTTCGTGGTCCCGACCGACACCCCCGGGTTCACCGCCAACAAGATCACCGGCAAGCTGTCGCTGCGTGCCTCCGACACCGCCGAGCTGGTGATGCAGAACTGCCGGCTTCCTGCCGACGCCATCCTGCCGCAGGCCGACGGCCTCAAGGCACCGCTGACCTGTCTTAACCAGGCGCGCTACGGGATCGCCTGGGGCGCGATCGGCGCCGCGCAGGCATGCTACGACGAGGCGCTGCGCTACGCGCAAAACCGCATCGCCTTCAAGCGGCCGATCGCCGCCACGCAACTGATGCAGCAGCTACTCGTGGAGTCAGTCACCGAGATCACCAAAGCGCAACTTCTGTGCCTGCGCCTCGGCCAGCTCAAAGACGCCGGCAAGGTCACGCCGGCACAGATCTCGATGGCCAAGCGCAACAACGTGCACATGGCACTGGTCACGGCGCGCCGCTGCCGCGAGATCCTCGGCGGCAACGGCATCCTCGACGATTACCAGTCGATGCGCCACATGGTGAACCTGGAGTCGGTGTACACGTACGAGGGCACCCACCAGGTGCATACGCTGATCGTCGGTGCCGACATCACCGGCCACGCGGCATTCGGCAGCCATTGAGCGAGCGCGGGGGCGAGGCCCGCGCGGAATGTTGCGTACCCGTGGGCCGGGACACTACCATCGAGCGGTGTCGGTCGCACTGGCGGCCGACACGCCCGTCAGGAGCGGGCATAGCTCAGTTGGCAGAGCGCGAGCTTCCCAAGCTTGAGGTCGCGGGTTCGAATCCCGTTGCCCGCTCCAATCACACATGACCGTTACCACTCAGAGTATGTCTATTTTCGGAAAGAAGCCCGACCAGCAACCGCAGAGTTCTTCCGCCCCGACGCCGTCGTCCACGCCGACGCCGACGCCGACGCCCAAGCCCACGCCGACGCCCGCACTTGCTCCACAGTCGGCGGCTCCGGCTCCCGCGCCCTCCAAGTCACCGCAACCGGGGTCAGCCGAGCCGGGTTCTTTCCTGAAGGCGGGTTGCGAGCTGGTGGGCGAGATGTCCGGCGCGGGATCGTTCGAGTGCGGCGGCCGTTTCGAGGGCACCATCGATATCGCCGGCGATCTCGTCGTGCGCTACGGCGGCAGCGCCAAGGCCGAGCTCAAGGCGCGGCGCATCAGCATCGAGGGCCAGCTGACCGGGAACGCCACCGGCGCCGAGAAGGTCGAGGTCGGCCCCTCGGGCCACGTCGAGGGTGACGTGCGCGCGCCGGCAGTTCAGTTTGCCGAAGGCGCCTTCTTCGAAGGTAACGTGGAGATGCGTCGCGCCAAGAGCAAGCCGAGCGACGCGGGAACGAGCGACTCGGCCGGCGACAAACCGGCCGCGGACGGCGGCGATAACGCCGCCTCGTGACGATTCGAGGAGAAAAATGCTGATCGGCGTCGTCAAGGAAATCAAGGCTCAGGAGAACCGCGTCGGCCTGACGCCCGCCGGCGTGCAGGCGCTCACCGCGGCCGGCGCCAAGGTAATCGTCGAACCCGGCGCCGGGGTCGGCAGCGGAATCATGGACGAGGACTACCGTGGCGCCGGCGCCGAGATCGCAGGCCAAGAGACGGACGTATGGTCGCGCGCCGACCTGGTGGTGAAGGTCAAAGAGCCGCTCGAATCGGAATACCAGTACCTGCGTCCGGGCCTGCTGCTGTACACGTACCTGCACCTGGCGCCGTTGCCGGCGCTGACCAACGCCTTGCTGGAGCAGAAGGTCACCGGTATCGCCTACGAGACGATCGAGCGCCCCGACGGCTCGCTGCCGTTGCTCGAGCCGATGAGCGAGATCGCCGGCAAGATGAGCGTGCAGGTGGGCGCGCACTTTCTCGAGGCTGCGCAGGGCGGCCGCGGGGTTCTGCTCGGTGGCGTTCCGGGGGTGAATCCCGCCGACGTGGTGATCATCGGCGGTGGCATCGTTGGTCGCAGCGCCGCGCGCGTCGCTCTCGGTATGGGGGCGCATGTCACCATCCTCGAGCGCAGCCCGCGGCAGATGCAGGTCATCGACGACATGTTCCTGGGCCGCGTTACCACCATCATGTCGCAGCCGGTCACCGTCGACGCATGGACACGGCGAGCCGACCTGCTCATCGGCGCGGTGCTGATTCCCGGCGCCTCCGCACCCAAGGTGATCAGCCGCGAGCTGGTCGCGGCGATGAAGGACGGCAGCGTGATCGTCGACGTCGCTGTCGATCAGGGCGGTTGCGTGGAGACCACCAAGGTCACCACCCACGACGAGCCCACGTTCGTGGTCGACGGCGTGGTGCACTACGGCGTCGCCAACATGCCCG
>JASFRZ010000198.1:0-8807 GCA_050114655.1 Acidobacteriota bacterium | reverse complement strand
GCAACGTCGTAGCGATCAACACCGCCATCCTGTCGCGCGAGTTCTCCGGCTCCAACCTCGGCGTACCGGCGCGCCACGTGCTCGCATTGCTTGAGGCGCTGCGCGAGCCGATCGAGAACGACCGCGACTGAGGCTCAGTCCCGCGCCAGCAGCTCGCGCAGCGTCTCCATGGCCAGCTTCGAGCCGGAGACGACCAGCACCACACTCTGGCCAGTGAAGCGCTCGGGGTCGCGAAGGAAGGCGGCGATCGACAGGGCGCCGGAGCCCTCGATCAGCACGTGTTGGCGCTCGGCGGCGAGCAGGATGGCGGCGGCGATCTCGTCCTCGGTGAGCAGCACCCAGTCGTCGATCAGTTCGCGGCACAGCTCGAAAGTTATCGAGTCGGCGTCGATGCCGCCGGCGGTGCCGTCGGAGAGGGTGGGCTGGGACTCCAGGTCGAGGATCTCGCCGGCCTGGACCGACTCGTACATGACGCGCGAGTTTTCCGGCTGGCAGCCGATCACCTCGATGTTCTTGTCGACCGACTTGAGATAGCCGGCGACGCCGGACGCCAGGCCGCCGCCGCCTACCGGGATGAGGATCGCATCGATCGACTCGACCTGTCGCCGTAGCTCCAGGCCGATGGTGCCCTGGCCGCCGATGATCAGCCGGTCGTTGTAGGGCGAGACGTAGGTGCGGCCGGTCTCGGCGGCGACCTTGCGGGCGAGCCTCTCGGCCTCGATACCGTCGCCGGGGACCAGCTCGGTGCGCGCGCCGTAGGCGAGCATCGCCTCGTGCTTAGCCGGGCTGACGCTCTCCGGCAGATAGATCGTCCCGGGGATGCCGAAGTGCGACATCAGGTAGGCGCAGGCGGTGCCGTGGTTACCAGAGGATGCGGTGACGAAGCCCTTGTCGCGCTCCTCCTTGCCGAGCGACAGCACCTTGTTCATCGCGCCGCGCAGCTTGAACGAGCCGGTGATCTGCGCCGTCTCGAGCTTCAGGTATACGTCGGCGTCGGCGAGCTTGCTGAGATAGGCGCTGCGCTCGACGGGCGTCTGGCGGATGTGGCCGTGGATGCGGTGCTCGGCGGCCAGCACCTCGGCGGCGACGTCGAAACCGGCGGTAGCGGGGCTCATGGGGCCTCAGGCCGTCTGGAAGGCGCGTGCCCGGTACAGAAAGTCGACGATGTTGCCCTCGTGCGGCTGCAGCCAGTTGAGCTGCACGGTGGGCACCGGGCCGAGGTTGAGGCGGTCGATGTTGGTGGCGTCGAGCAGGGCGTGGCGGAAGGCGGCGTCCTCGGTGATCCCGGTGGCCACCAGGGTATCGCCGATGGCGCCGATCATCTGGTCCTGCGGGCAGTCGACCACTGTGACGAAGGGGAACATGTACTCCTTGCCGGCGGCGGCGGAGTCGGGCGCGGTGGCGTGCAGCACGGTGGGGCGCAGGTAGTCGCAACGCTCCTGCGTCACCAGGCGGTCGCCGTCGCGGTGCGCCGCGGTGACTTCGGTGACGCCGTCGAGATCGGCGGTGGCGTCGATGTCGGCGGAGATCGCCTCGGCCTGGCCGGGCACGGTGAAGGCGGCGAGCTTGGCGTTGGGGTCATCGGGCGGCAGCGGGGCGATCGGACCCAGGCGCGCGGCCAGCGCCTCGGCGATCTCGGCGCCGTGGCGCGGCGCCCAGATGCCCGAACAGTTGATGCACGAGCGGCCCGAGTTGATCAACACGGAATCGACCATCAGGTCGAGGTACTGCTCCCAGTTATCGACGGTGTCGTCGCCCAAGAGGATCTTGGAGAAGCCCGGGCCGTGCACCTGCACCGACGGATCGCCCTTGTACTGCTCGACGGTCGGCAGGCCGCCGAAGATCAAGCTGCGCGGGCAGCTCTTGAGCACCGACGCGCCGATGTCGCCGCCGCCGGGATAGATGGCGATGGCCTCCCGCGGCACGCCGGCCTGGAAGAACGCCTGCGCCATGCGCCACGGTGTCCACGGCTCCTGCGGGCCGGGTTTGAGCACCAGGCCGACCTGCAGCGGGACCACCGGCAGCCAGAGCGAGTGCACGCCCGGCGAATTGGACGGCAGCACCATGCCGAGCACCGGTGTGATCGCCTGATACGAGCGCATCAGGCCGTCTTCCTCGCCGTAGCCGTCCGACAGCAGGTCGTAGGGCAGCTTGCGAGTGAGCGACGCGAGGATGTTGTCCATCTGCGCCAGCACGAACTCCAGCTTCGCCATGTTGGCGCGGCACATGTGCTCGGGCAGCCCGGTAGTCGCGGACTGCTGCACGACAAACTCGTCGGCCGACTGGGTGCCGTCGCCGAGCGGTAGCTCGGCGGTCATGAACAGCTTGCCGGCCTCCTGCACCATGCCGATGAGGTCGGCGATGGGAATTGTGCGCAGCGCTTCGCGCGCCCGCTGCGCCTTGCGCAGGTCGCGCTCCACCAGGCCGCCGTTGGCCTGCGACACCTCGGCGAGCTCCTCGCCGCTGGCGAAGTGGACTACCTTCTCGGTCTCGAGACTCTGGTAGGGTTCTCCCCACCGGAGCACGGGAAAGTGGATCACGTGGCCCTCCATGGGTGAGGCTCGATCTTAGCGCAAGCCGCGGGCAATGGCGTCGCGGGCACAGAGCACGCGGGATGGTGACGGGAATGCTGACTTTGAGGTGTCCGAGGTGGCTCCTGGTGCTGTGCGGGCTCGCCGTGATGGTCGCCTGCAGCCCCGCGGGGGATGGGCTGCGCCCCGCCGGGCCGGTCCGCAACGTGGTGTGGATCATCGTCGACGATCTCGGCTGGCGCGACGTCGGCGCCGCCGGCTCGACGTTCTACGAGACCCCCAACATCGATCGGCTGGCGTCGCAGGCGGCGCGCTTCACGCAGTTCGATACCGCCTCGCCGGTGTGCTCGCCGACGCGCGCCAGCTTCATGACCGGCAAGCATCCCGCGCGCGTGCAGATCACCAACTGGATCGGCGGCGAGCAAGACGGGCTGCTGCGCCAGGCCGACTACCGGCGAGAGCTGCCGCTCGAGGAGGTCACGCCGGGCGAGGCCTTCAAAGAAGCCGGCTTCGTAACCGCCTACATGGGCAAGTGGCACCTCGGCGACGGCGGCCACCTGCCCGACGCGCAGGGCTTCGACATCACCGTGGCGGTCAACGGCGCCGGGCAGCCTGCGCGTTACTTCTGGCCCTACCACGGCGAAGAGCCGTCGATCTGGGACGTGCCCGACCTCGAGGACGGCAGCGAGGGCGAGTACCTCACCGATCGGCTGACCGACGAGGCGGTGGCGTTTCTGCACGACCACGCCGAGCGACCGTTCTTCCTGGTGCTGTCGCACTACGCCGTGCATACCCCCTTGCAGTCCAAGGACCAGCTCACCGCCGGGTACGAGGCCAAGGCCGCCGCGCTGCCGCCGCTCGATACGCCGTTCGCTCCCGAGAGCGGCCGCGCGATCAGCAAGCAGCGCCAGGACCACCCGGTGTACGCCGGCATGGTCGAGAGCACCGACGACAGCGTCGGCCGTATTCTCGACGCACTCGACGAGCTCGGTCTCACGGACAGCACTGCGGTGGTGTTCGTCTCCGACAACGGCGGTCTCAGCACGCTACCCACCGGCCGCACTTCCATGCCCACATCGAACGTGCCGCTGCGAGCCGGTAAGGGGTGGCTGTACGAGGGCGGTATCCGTGCGCCCCTGATCATCAAGTGGCCGGGGGTCACCGACATCGCCGGCGCGCGCCCGCAGGCCCAGGCCACTGATGGCGCGCGAGGGGAGGGCGAGCCCACGCGGCGAGGCGGGACCGCGTTCACCATCGACGTTGCGGTGACCAGCATGGACCTGTACCCGACGCTGCTCGACATGGCCGGGTTGCCGCAGCGTCCCCAGCAGCACGTCGACGGCGTCAGCCTGGCGCCGCTGCTGCGCGGCGCCGCCGGTGTGGAGCGCGAAGCGCTGTTCTGGCACTTCCCGCACTACCACGGCTCCGCCAACCGCCCGTCCGGAGCGGTTCGCATCGGTGATTACAAGCTCATCCAGTGGTTCGAGGACGGTAAGGTGGAGCTCTACGATCTGGCGAACGACCCCGGTGAGCAATACGATCTGGTCGAGCGCGAACCTCAGGAGGCGGCACGATTGCGCGACGCTCTCGGGAGCTGGCGGGTGGCGGTCGACGCGCAGATGCCGACGCCGAATCCCGACAGCGAGGTGGGTGGGCGATGAACAGCAAGATCTTCCGGCGCATCGGCCTGGTTTCGCGCCGCGCATCGCGCGGCACCCTCGGCTTCCGCCACGGTTCACGCCCGGGATCGTCGCCTGGCCACTTCCAGGTGGATCCCGACGCCGCGCCGACACGCATCAGCGTCATCTCCTACGGGCCCGAGAGCTTCGACGAGCGCGAGGTGGAGACGGTCGACGAGATCAACGCCGTCCTCGACGCCTACCCGATCACCTGGGTCAACGTCTACGGGCTCGGCGATGCCGCGGCAATCGCCAGGATCGGCGAGTACTTCGAGCTCCATCCGCTGGCGCTCGAGGATGTCGTGCACGTGCCGCAACGCGCCAAGGCGGAGGACTATCAGGGGCAGATCTTCGTCATCAGCCACATGGCGCAGCTCGGCGACGGCTCGGCCGAGATGATCGAGCTCGAGCAGCTCAGCATGATCTTCGGCAAGGGCTACGTGGTCACCTTCCAGGAGCGCGAGGGCGATTGCTTCGAGCGCGTGCGCGAGCGCATCCGCGACGGGCGCGCCCGCATCCGCGGCTCGGGCGCCGATTACCTCGCCTACGCGCTGCTCGATGCCGCCATCGACAGCTTGCTGCCCCTGCTCGAGGTGCTCGATCACCGCCTGCTCGAGCTCGAAGACCAGGCCCTTTACGACACCGACTCGGGCGTCGCACTGGAGCTCAAGGAGATGAAGCGCTCGGTGCACCTGCTGTACCGCACGGTCTTTCCCAACCGCGACTCGCTCAACCGCCTGTTGCGCGACGACAGCGGCCTGATCGCCGCCGAGACCAAGCTGTTCCTGCGCGACGTCCAGGACCACGCGTCGCAGGCGATCGACCTGCTGCAGGACGCGCGTGAGATGGCGCGCGACCTCACCGATCTGCACCAGGCGGCGCTCAGCAACCGCCTCAACGACGTGATGAAGTTCCTCACCGTCTTCGCCACCATCTTCATCCCGCTGGGCTTCATTGCCGGGCTGTACGGGATGAACTTCGACACGTCCATCTCGCCCTGGAACATGCCCGAGCTGCACTGGTTCTACGGCTACCCGTTCGCGCTCGCGCTGATGGCCGGAGTGGCTTTCGGCCTGCTGGGGTATTTCTGGTACAAGGGCTGGCTGGGGTCGGACGAGTGAGGCACGCGGCGCGATGATGGAATGGCTGCGCAGCATCGACATCCAGAGCTTTCTGAACTCCGGCCTCGACGTCGGCGCGGCCCACGTCACGGTGCTGAGCGTGCTCACCGGGTTGACCGTCGTGCTGTTCACCCTGTGGCTCTCTCGCGTGCTGGAAAACGCCGCCGAGCGCGGCCTCGGGCTCACCAAGGTAGTCGACCCGACGAGCGTCGCGGTGACCGGCCGCATCGTTCACTATGCGGTGCTGGTGATCGGCTTCGGTGTGGCGATTCACATGGTCGGTTTCGACCTCACCGGGCTGTTCGCCGCCGGCGCGGTGATGGCGGTGGCGATCGGCTTCGCGGCGCAAAACGTGCTGCAGAACTTCTTCTCCGGCATCATCCTGCTCTCGGAGGGCGCCATCAAGCCGGGCGACGTGCTCGAGGTCGAAGGCCAGGTCGTGCGCGTCACGCGCATGGGCATCCGTTCCACCGTGGTGCGTACGCGCGACGAAGAAGAGGTCATTCTGCCCAACACGCTGCTGGCGCAGTCGTCGGTGAAGAACTACACCATGCAGGACTCGCTCTTCCGGCTGCGCACCCGGGTCGGCGTGACGTACGGCTCCGACATGAAGCTGGTCAAGGAGACGCTCCTTGCCGCCGCCGTGTCATTGCCCGATCGCTACGAGGACCACGCCCCGGTGGCGCTGATGGCGGAGTTCGGCGACTCCTCGGTGATCTTCGACGTGTCGGTGTGGGTCGACGACCCGTGGGCGACGCTGGCGTCGCGCTCGGCGCTCAACGAGAGGATCTGGTGGGCGCTGAAGGAGGCCGGTATCACCATCGCCTTCCCGCAGATGGACGTGCACCTCGACGAGAGCGTGGTCGGCCGGCTCGGTGCGGGTGCTTCGCGGGACTGAGAGAGGCCCCTATCGATCGGTGACGCCGGGCGGCCTGTTGAGGCGCTTGCGCAGCACGATCAGCCCCGCGATGCCCGCCAACAGCACCAGGATCAGCACCAGAATACGGATGAAGATCTGATCCATCAAACGCTCGGTCTCGTCGAAGGACTGCCGCAACGTGGTCTCGGTGAGCGTCTCGATGCGCACGAACACCTCGTCGAGGCGCTGCTGCATCTGCTCGTCGATGATCGCGATCTGCGTATCGACATCGCGCATGATGGCTTCCCGTTGCAGCGTGACGTCGTCGAAGATCAAACCGCGCTGGCGGTCGATCTCGGCCAGCATACGGGCACGCTCGGCCTCGACGATCGATGCGATCTCGGCCATCACCTCGTCGAGCTCCGCCTGCAGCTCCTCCCCATTCGGTAGCTCGGCGAGCAGCTCGTCCGCGGCGGCACTGAGCTCGAGTGCCCCCGCGCTGAGCAGGTCGAAGGTCTCCATCGTGGCACCCAGGTCGAACTCGTCGTAGAGCGTCTCATGCAGGATGAGCTGGCTCTGCCAGCGGACGGAGCGCGGCAGCACGCTGATGTAGCGCTGGAACTGCGCCACCAGCTCGTCGATGCCTGCCTGCAACTGGCCGAGGGCGGCGAACGGGCTGTTGCTACGGTTCTCGAGCTGCTCGGCGAGGAGCACGGCGGACGAGGTGCGCACCAGCGGGCTGGAGCTCAGCGGGTGCGTGGCCGCCCACTGCAGGACGATCGCCTCCTCGTCCGGGGCGGGGCCTTTCGCCACGGCGTCGACCAGGCTCTCGACCTCGGCGCGGATCGAGTCGACCGCCGCGACGATCCCCGGCTGTTCCTCGCCGAAAAGCTCGGCGCCGGCACCGTCGGGGCCGACGTACTGCTGCAGCTGCAGACAGAAGGCCCAGGCGTCGATCAGCGATGCAACCGGGTCGGTCTGGTTGAGGGAGTTGAGGAACATGGTGACCGTTCGCAGACGGAACTCCATCGCGTTGCGTCGCACTTGTTGATCGCGGGATGAGTCGATGACGATCTCGGTGGCGTCTTCCACAACCGCAACGAAGAACTCGGTGAAGTCGCTCAGACGCAGGCGGAACTCGGTCAAGGTGACCGGCAGGGCGGTGGCGGCGAACAGCGGCGGCGTGCGGTCCGTCGAGGCGCAACCGGTGGGGACGAGGGTGACGACCAGGCAAACCGTCGCAGCGAATCGCCGGTGCGCGCGCGTCAACAAAGCGGGGCGCGGATTGAGCATGCCGAAACTTTATCGACTCTTCCCCACGCGAGCGAACCCTACGTCGCACTGCAAGCCCTTTGCGACGCCCTCCGGGCGCTTATCAGCACGCTGCTAGTAGACGCCCACCGTGGTGGTCCTGGCGAAGCGGGAGAAGGGCCGCAGGCCGCTGACGCCGTCCCAGGGGTAAGCCTCGTACGGCGGCTCGCGCTCGCCCTCGTCGCGCTCCGGAAAGCGCGGCAGGAAGAACTCCTTGGTGAGGGTAGTGAGCACCACCCGGCCGGTCTTGCCGTACTCCACCATTCGGTCGAGATCATCGGGGTCGACCACCTGGATGACGGCGCGCGGCTGGGGAGCATAGTAGGTGATCTTGTAGCCGTTGCCGGGCCCACTCGGCGAGCTCGCCGCCAGGCCCATCAGGGTGTTGCCGTAGGTCGGGGTCATGTACACGCCCTGCAGCAGCTCTTCCTTCGCGAAGCGGTTCCATTGCGGGGTGAACTCGGTGCCGCCGGAGAAGATGCCGGTGATACCGGCGTCGGCGATGCTCGAACCCTCGTCCTCGAGGCGCAAAGCGAGTGCCTCGAGCAGCTTGGGGGTGGTGAACATGCACTTGATGTCATGGCCCGCCGACAGGATGGTCATCGCCTGGTCGATGACGTGCTCCTGGTAGGCCTTGAGGTGCTCGGTCCAGCCCTTCTTGATCAGCTTGATGACCCAGCGCGGGTCGAGGTCGACGCAGAAGCAGATGCCTCCGCGGTACTGCGCCAGGTGCTCGACAGCAAGGCGCAACCGGCGCGGGCCGCTGGGGCCGAGCATCAGCCAGTTGGAACCGGGAGGGAAGGCCTCGTCGGGCAGGGTGGCGGAGAACAGCTCGTAGTCGGTGCGGAAGTCGTTGATGGCGACGCGGCTCTTGGGGATTCCCGTGGTGCCGCCGGTCTCGAAGACGTACACCGGCTGACCGGCGAGCCCCTGGGGCACCCAGCGCTCCACCGGCCCACCGCGCATCCACTCGTCGTCGAACAGGCCGAACTTGCCGAGGTCGTCGAAGCCGTGGACCTCGGCAAGCGGGTCGAAGTCGGCCTTGGCGGCGAACTCGAGCCAGAACGGGCAGCCCGTGTCCGGGCCGAAGTGCCACTCGATCATCGCGCGCACGTGCGCGTCGAGCTGCTCACGCGCGGCGTGCACCTTGGCCTCGAGGTCGGCGGCGGCGGCGGTGGAGTCGGTTGTCGTCATTGCTGTGCTCCTGAGGTTGCCCAGATCGTAGCGTGCAACCCGGTCTGTCGCACCTTGCCCGGCAGCCTGCTAGCATCAGCGGCGCACAAGGAGAACGCCGATGGTCGACGCC
>JASFRZ010000197.1:0-8819 GCA_050114655.1 Acidobacteriota bacterium | reverse complement strand
GTTGCTGTGGTTCTCGCCGGCGTACACCAGCATGACGAACTGCTTGCCGGCGCGGCGGGCGTAGTTGTACATCTCGACGCCCTGGTGGAAATCCACCGTGCCGTCGGAGTCGCCAAAGGCCATCAGCATCGGGGTCTCGAGATCGGGGATGCCCATCACCGGTGATTCGCGCACGTAGGCCTCCATGTCGTCCCAGTAGGGCACGTCCATGCGCGCCTGGCCGGTTTCCCAGTGGCTGGACTCCGGCATGCCCTGGTTCCAGTGGATGGTTCCGAACATGGAGAAGAAGTTGGTCAGCGCGGCGCCCGAGACGGCGGCGGCGAAGATGTCAGTCTTGGTGGGCACGTAGGCGGCCTCGTAGCCGCCCCACGAGTGGCCCACGAGACCGACGCGTGCAGCGTCGACCATGCCGGTGTCGGTCACCGTCTTTACTGCTGGTCGGATGCACTCGACCGCGGAGGTGCCGGGGTAACGGCCCCGATAGAAGATGTCGGGCTCGAGCACGAAGTACCCCAGGCTGGTCCACACCGCCGGGTTGTAGGAGCTGCGCTCCGAGGGCACGGAGTAGTTGTGGACCCCCTGCGAAAGCATCTCGTACACGTAGGTGATCATCGGGTAGCTGCGGCCGGGCTCGTAGTTCGCCGGGTAGAACAGCGCACCCTGCACGCGCGGGCCGAACTCGCACGAGTAGTCGATGAGCTCGGAGTGGCCCCAGGCGAAGTCGGCCTGGAAGGGGTTGGTGTGGGTGATCTGCGCGGCGTCGGCGAGCCCGCTGCCGACGAAGTAGTCGGGCGAGTCGTCGAAGTCCTGCACCATGTAGGCGTAGACCTCGGCGTCCGATGCCTTGCTCACCCGCCCGACGCTCTTGTCGAGGTAGATCAGCGGCTGCGGCGAGCTGCCACCGTCCGCGAGCGAGAGTCGCGCGTAGCCTGACTTCTTGGTCCACTGCCCGAACATGCTCAGCATCAGGGGCTCGTCGAGATCGATGGTCGGCGGCGGGCCGCCGAAGGAGAAGGGTGCGTCGTCGAGGCGCACGTAACGGTAGCGGATCTCCTCTTCGGCGCCGTCGGTAATGCGCATGGCGCCGCGGCCGCCGGGGGGCACCCTCCAGATGTCGTAGCGGTCGTACAGCAGCACCGCCTCGTCGCCGTCCGACCAGCCGGCGACGCCCCACGAGGGCTTCTGCTCCACCGGGTAGTCGTAGTCCTCGTCGACAAAGGAGGTCGGCAGGCTCGAAGTCAGGTCGACGTGCCGGCCCGTGGCAATCTCGTAGGCGAAGTGTTGATCGTCCTTGAAGTACAACAGGTACTTGCCGGCGGCGGAGCCGCCGGAGAAGTAGCGCACGCGATCGACCACCCGGGTGCGCTCACCGGTGTTGACGTCGATCAGGTCGATGTCGTACCACCGCCGGCCGAACATGCCGTCGACCAGATAAGGTGTGCGGTCGGTCTCGGTGGCGTATTGCTGGCCGGCGAGCAACTCGATGTCCTCGTCGTAGTCGCTGCCCAGGCGAAGCGCGCGGTCGTCGGCGATGTGCCACACCGAAAGGTAGCTCTTCTGCCGATCGCGCTGCTCCTGCAGCTTCTGCATCGGGATGATGCGCTCGTCGCGCGCGTGCCAGACGTCGACGTCGGCAGGCTCGGGCTCATCGCGGTCGGCAGCGGCGCCCTCGCCCATGTCGCCGCTGCCGTCGCCGGTGTCGCCTTCGTCGACGCTCTCCTCCTCGTCATCGGCCGGCTTCGGCGTCCACTCGCGCAGGCCGAAGAAGATGGCGCTGCCGTCGTCGGACCAGCTCGGCGCGCGGTGTTCGACCACCCTCATGTCGGGGTCGGCGCCGGGGGCGGCGTGGTAGTCGAAGCGCAACGAATCGGAGGCTCCGTCATCGAGGCCGCGCCAGGCGAGCACGACGTGGGTCGGCTCCTCGTGGGCCGCGTCCTCGACCGAGCGCAGCACGGCGAGGTCGGCCGCGTCCTTGCGCCAGCTCAGCTCCGTGAAGGTGGCGTCGCCGGAATCGAGGGAGAGCAGCGTGCCAGCGGCAGCGTCGTAGAGCTGCACGCCGTTGCCGGCGCCGCCCTCCGTATCTACGGTCATCGCCAGCCGCGGCGCGTCGTCCTGCCAGGAGAACTCGGAAACGTTGCCGAAGTTCACCGTCGCGCCGGAAGCGAGATCACGCACCACGAGGTCGGCGGCCTCGCGCCCCTCGACGGGGTAGCCGCGCATCCACAGGTAGGCGCCGCTGTCGTCGAAGCCGAACGAGGCCACCGCGTCGAAGCTCTGCTCGTCGCCGGAGCGCAGGTCGAGCAGGCCCATCTTGTCGCGCACCGGCTCGTCGCGACTTCGCATCGCCTCGCGTTCGTCCTCCGAGTAGCCGATGCCGTATGCCAGCCAGCGGGAGTCGGGCGAGAACTCGGCGGAGCCGCCGTTGTCGACGACGCGCGGCTCGCTCGCCGTGGTTCCGGAAGCCGTTGTCGTGAGCGAGTAGATGTGCAGCGCGGAGGCGCCGTCGACCCGGCGAACGCCGACGGCGAAGTATCCCCCGTCGGGTGCCAGCTCGCCGCTGCCGAGTGTCTCCCATTGCCCGTAGTCGGCCGGTGTGATGGCGGGTTTCGTCTGGGTTGCGGCGCCCGGAGGGGCCAGGGCGGAGAGGCCGAGGGCGCCGCAGCAGACCACGAGAAGGATGCGCCAGCTACCGGAAGAGGTCGTCATCACGGATCCTCGCTTTGTGGGGATCGGGGAGCGCTGACCGCTAGGGTATCCGAAGCCCGGTATCGCTGCGCGTAACGTGCGCCGGTGGACTTTTCCTGCGGCGATTGTCGGCAGAAACTCGCGCCGATGTGAAGTACGATTCATCGAAGCAATCGCACCCCGGGAACAGCCCGGCACAGGACTCGGAGGACGGACTCGATGCGAGACAGCGCGGTCACGATTCGCGGTGGGCCTGCTCCCCGGCCGTTCGCGCGCGCCGGCCGTCACCTGCCGGCGCTCTGCGCGCTCCTGGCCGCGTTGTCGTTTGCCCCGGCGGCGATCGCGCAGCAAGAGCCCGCGCAGCAAGAGTCCGCGCAACAGGACCGCGGGCCGCGCACCCGCGCCGAGCTCATCGAGATGGAACGGCGCGAGAAGATCGCCCGCCTGTGGCCCGAGCGCCAGTCGCCGATCGCGGAGATGGCCAATGGCTTCGTCGAGCGCGGCCTGCTCGAAGGCGTCAGGTCGGGATTGGGAGGCGGCAACGGCGTGCAGTTCACTCTCGGCGGCATGCGCTCGGGTCAGGGGGCCGCCTTCGGCGTCGGCTACCGGCGCAGCGATCTGTTCGACGATCGCTTCGGCTTCCGCGCCACGGTGCGCGGCACCGCCGACCTCGCCTGGATGACCGACGTGCAGCTCTACTTTCCGCCGCTGCAGAGCCGGCGCGGCTTCCTCGACATCTACGGCCGCTACGAGTACTCGCCACAAATGGACTACTACGGCGAGGGCCCGGATAGCGAGAAGCAGGATCGTTCGAGCTACCGCCTCGAGGACTATTACATGTGGGTCCGCGGCGGTTGGGCATTCTGGAAGTACCTGCGCATCGGCGGTCAGATCGGCGGCTACAACGCCAAGACCGGACCCGGGAAGCGCTCCGGCGTGCCGTCGATCGAAGACGAGTTCGATCCCGCCAGCGTTCCCGGCCTCTTCGTCGACGGCAACTTCTACCAGACCGGACTGTTCGTCCAGTTCGACTGGCGCGACAACCCCGGCGGGCCACGCTACGGCGGCAACTACAAGCTCGAGTGGACGAAGTTCTGGGATCTCGAGGAGACGGACCAGTACAACTTCTGGAAGATCGACGGCATCATCGACCAGTACTGGCCGTACGCCAACCGCACGCGGGTGTTCGCGTTGCACATCCAGGGCACCTACACCTTCGTTCGGGAAGGCCAGGAGGTGCCGTTCTATCTACAGCCGACGCTGGGCGGCAACGACGACCTGCGCGGCTTCGAGCGCTATCGCTTCTACGCCAACAACCGCTTCTACGTCACCCTCGAACACCGCTGGTTCTCGTTCGCCGGCCTCGACATGGCGGTGTTCGTCGACGCCGGCAAAGTGGCCAACAACGCGCGACTGCTGTACCGCGAGGACATGCGCTACGACGGTGGCATCGGCTTCCGCTTCAAGTTCGAGGAAACAGTGATCATGCGCATCGACCAGGCGTACGGTAACGAGGGCTACCGTTTCATGTGGACGTTCAACAACATTTTCTGATGACGACCTCGTCGCTGGTGAGACATTGGCTGGGACGCGCCGTCGGGGCGCTTGTTCTGGTGGCCCTTATGGGTCTCGGATCGCTCCCTGCGCAGGCGCAGAAGTTCTACCCGGACGACCCGATCTGGACGGAGCCGCCGCCGCTCGACACCGTCGACCCCCAGGTGGTCATCCTGTCGGGCATCCTGGAGTGGTTCACTACCCAGTTCACCCGCCCGGGCGAACGACAGCCCGAGGAAGGCGTGATCCCGGCGCAGAACGTCAACACGCTCGACGAGGTGCCCGACAGCCCATGGTTCACCAACCGGCACGCGCGCAAGCGCATGACGCTCGCCGAGCTCGCCGCCGGTCCGGGCAAGTCGCTGCCGCCGCGGGACGACCAGCCGTGGCGGGTGCTTGCAGTGAAACCTTACGGCGATCGCACCGGCATTCTGGTGGCCGACGCCGCGGACAACATCTATCTGCTGCGCTTCGACTCCGAGGGCGATCCCGAGCTGCAGACCGGCGCGAGCCTGGTGAGCTCGCTGCTCTATTACGCCGCGGGTTGGAACGTCCTCGAGAACTACCTCGTTTACTTCGAACGACCGCAGCTGGTCATCGGCGACGGCGCCGAGAAGATCAACAGCTACGGCAAGCTGCGCGACCTGCTGCCCGATGACGTCGATCAGTTTCTCGACAACGTTCCGCGCGATGGCGAGCGTGGCTACCGCGCCGTCGCCACGCGTGTCCCGCGCCGCCCGCTGCTCGGTAACTGGCAGTTCTACGGCACGCGCAGCGACGATCCCAACGACATCGTGCCGCATGAGCACCGCCGCGATCTGCGCGGCTTGTGGGTGATGCACGCCTGGGTCAACAACTATGCCTTCACGCCGGCCAACACCCAGTCGGTATTGGTCTCCGACGGCGTCGGGCAACCGCAGTACATCCGTCGCTATCTCGTCGACTTCTTCATGACCCTCGGTGCGGGTCGCCGCGGGCCCAAGGAGGCGCGGGACGGTAATGCGTACCGATTCGACCTCGACGAGGCGCTCCGCAACATCGCCTCGATGGGGGTGACCCAGCCGTGGTGGGCGAAGGGTGACTACCCGAACGTGCCCGGCGTCGGGCGCTTCGGTGGCGAGGTGTTCGAGGCCGATGAGTGGACCGCCGACACGCACTTCGTCACCTGGGCCGACCGCCTGCCGGACGACCTGTACTGGGGCGCCAAGCTGGTGATGAGCTTCAGCGACGAGGAGGTTCGCACCATCGTCGATCAGGGCGGCTACTCTGACCCACGTACCAGCCAGTGGATCGCGCAGGCGCTGATCGAGCGGCGCGACAAGGTCGGCCGCGCGTTCTTCTCCCAGGTGCTGCCGCTTGACAACTTCCGCATCGAGAACGGCAAGGTGGCGTTCGACGACCTGATGGAAACCTACGGTTTCACCGCACCACGTCAGTTCGACGCCGTCTGGTATTCGTTCGACAACATGCAGGAATCGAGTAGCTTCATCCGCTTCGACGAAAGCGACCCGTTCGCCATTCCCGCCGAGGCGCAGGCGGGTCCGGAAGGCTCGTACTGGGCCATCGGCATCGAAGGCGACACCCCGGGCATGACCGTCATTGCGTACCTTCGGCGCGAAGCGGATGGTTTCGAGATCGTCGGCCTCGATCGCAACTGGCCCGAGAAATCGGTGGTCGAGCCGCAGCCCGAGGTCCGCGCCGACGTGTCGTTCAGCCGCTACGCGTCGCTCGACGACGAGCGCAAGGCGCTGCTCGACGGGCCCGCGCGCGCCTACAATGAGACCACCGGCCGCGATCTGACCACGCAGGAATGGTTCGACCAGCTCTCGCTGTCGGAGCGCACGACGTTCGACGCCATCACCAACGCCCTGATGGACACCGAGCTGACCGACGCCGACGGCCGGCCGCTGGGCCGCGCCTTCGACATCGTCGCCGGCCTCGAGCGCATCGCCGGCCAGTATTCCGGGCGCGGCGGCGACCAGCAGTTCCGCCTGTACGTCGACCTCGAGCCGGACGCCGTCGATCTCCTGGAGCGCTCGACGCAGTTCTTTCCCGGCCACGAGAACACCGTCTACCACATCGGCTACCCGCATTCGTATCGGCAGGAAGGCGAGGTTCCCAACATGCAGGTGTCGGTCTCTGAAGACGGTACGCGCGCCGACATCGACGTCGACTACCGCTCCAGCAAGGCGCCGCAGGCGCTGTTCAACGGCCACCTGACCTCGTCCAACTCCGACGTGCGGTCTGGAGACAACTTCGACAAGCACACCAACCGCTGGGTAGGGTTGGTGAACTGGTGGCAAGGCATCTTCGGGAACGTCGACGTGAAGACCGCGTCCACCAACGACCTGCTCGCACGCACCGTCGACGAGCTGCCCACGCCGCTGCCGCCCGATCGTCCGATCAGTGCCGCCCCAGTCGATCTTCCCGATGCGGCGCAGGAGTTCCTCACCGACTGGTTGGTGCGCGGCAAGATCGATGAGGCGATGACCTTCTTTTCGCGCCGTGCCATCGCCTGCATCAACATCGACGAGGGCAACCGGGACGAGCTGCTCTCGCTCGACGACGCCATCGTCGCGATGCGCGACATCATGACCACGGCGCTCCAGGAAGTACCCGACCGCGACAACCTCACCGAGGCGATCGACGCCGTGCCGCCGGAGAACGAGGATCAGGCGTCACGCATCGAGGAGCAACCCTTCGGTGGCGATTTCACCGTCATGGCGTTGCGCAATCAGGTTGCCGCGGACTACACGTGCAGCACGCGCCGCGGCGGCGAGCCGCCGCCGATGCCGGGCGGCCCCGACGCGACCGGAACCTACTGGGGCGTGCTCTTCCGGTTCAAGGCGCGCGACAACATGGGCGGCGTGCTGGGCCTGCTGTGGGACCAGCTCGATGGCTCCTGGAAGATCAGCTCGTACGCAATCCTGCAGCAGTAGCGCGCCCCGGACATTAGACTCTGCCCGGTGCAGGAGCTGAGCGAGCCAGGCTCCTGCGCAACACTCGAACAACCGCCGTCCCGGAGTCCGACCTGATGGCTGACCCTTCTCAGGATCTTCTCATCGCTGCCGGCATGACGCCGCTGCAGCGCTATCGCTTTCTGACCTCGGTAATCGTGCCGCGGCCGATCGGCTGGCTGTCGACCCGCTCGGCCGCCGGGGTCGACAACCTCGCGCCCTACAGCTTCTTCAACGGCATTGCCGCCAACCCCATGCTGGTGGTCGCCGGCATCGGCTCGCGCCAGGACGGTGCCAAGGACACGCTCGTCAACATCCGCGAGAACCCGGCCTTCTGCTGCAACATGGTCACCGAGAAGCACCTCCAGGCGATGAACCTCTCAGCCGGCGACTATCCCGCCGGGGTGAGCGAGTTCGACGCCCTCGACATCCCCAAGGCGGAGGCCGCCGAGGTCAACGCGCCGTACGTCGCCGATTGCCCGGTGGTGCTGGAATGCGAGCTGTTCAAGGAGGTCGACCTGGAGGGCGCCAGTACCTCGATGGTCGTCGGCAAGGTGATGGCGGTGCGGCTCGGCGCCGAGACTCGCGAGCTGTGGCACAACGATTTTCTCGACGTCGGGTCGTTCCGACCCGTAGGCCGCCTGTGGGCCGGCAACTACGCCTTCGTCGACGACATCTTCCGTCTCGAGCGGCCCAAGATCGACCGCGCCACCGGCGAGGTGGTCGAGCCGCCGAGCTGAGCCTACCCCGCCTTTGACGGCGGGCCGCTGGCGCCACCTATAATGGAGGCCCTCCTGATCCCTTCCCCACCATCGCAGGTGTCGTAATGCATCGAATTGCCGCCGGATTGCTTCTGATCACGTGCATCGCCGCCGTCGCCTGTGCGGGCGGCGGGACCTCGGGCGGCGAGGGCGGCTCGACGCCGCGCTTCCTGAGCATGGGGACCGCGCCGCCGGGCGGCGCCTTCTTCGTGGTCGGCGGCGCGCTCGCCGAGGTCTTCAACGCGCACGGCGGCGGCTCCAGCATGACCGCGGAGGCCACCAGCGGATCGCAGGAGAATATCCGGCGGCTGGCCTCGGGCGAGCTCGACTTCGCGCTGTCCAACGCGGCGATCACCTACTTCGCCGTGCGTGGCGCCGAGGGCTGGGATCAGGCCTATCCGGTGCGCGCGGTGATGACGCTGGCTCCCAACGTGGCGATGTTCGTCGCCCCGTCCGGGGGCGGCGTGGCGACCATGGCAGACCTTGCCGGCAAGCGCGTCAGCGTAGGGCCCGCAGGTGCCGGCTTCGAGTACTTCGTGGGCCCGCTGCTTGCCGCGCACGGGCTGACCTACGACGACTTCACCCCGGTCAACGCCACCCAGTCCGGCGCGGTGGATCTGCTCAGCGACGGCTCGGTGGCCGCGGCCTTTCTCGGCGGCGCGGTACCCACCGCCTCGATCACCCAGGCGGCGGCGGTGCAGGACATCATCCTGGTGCCGTTCGACGAGGCGGCGCGCCAGCAGCTCATCGCCGACTACCTGTTCTTCCGCCCGGCGGTCATTCCGGCCGGTACCTACCGCGGCATCGACACCGAATACCAGGGCCTCGACGTGGGCTCGATGCACCTGATCACCTCGGCCGA
>JASFRZ010000196.1:0-8827 GCA_050114655.1 Acidobacteriota bacterium | reverse complement strand
ATCGACACACCGTTGATGGTGAAGCCGCCGGGGCCGCGGCCGGGCATGCCGCGGCCGCCGCCACCCAATCCCCCGCCGCCCATTCCGCCGCCGCCCATTCCGCCGCCGCCCATACCGCGACCGCCCATCATTCCGCCGCGGCCCATGCCGCCCATCATGTCCATCATGCCCATGCTCAGGACCATCTCACGGGTGTTGTCGATGGTCGCGGCGTCGATCGTCGGCACGGGACGGAGCGTCTCGGGAAGGCGCGCGGCAACGGTCTCGATGTCGCCGTCGACCTCGACGTCGAGGACCGGGAAGCCCTCGCCGTCGCCCTGCGGGTAGCTGCGCAGTGACAGCGTCCTGCCGGCGTCGTTCGACAGGTCGACGACGATCTCGTAGCGCTCGCCGGTGGCCATCGACAGGCGGCGGCGCGATAGCGGCGCGGGCAGCAGCCCACCGTCCGAAGCGATGATGAAGAACGGGCGGTAGTCATCGAAGCCGAAGTCATAGATGCGCGCGTTGGACCCGTTGAGCAGACGCATGCGCACGAGTTGCGCCGGGGCCCGCAGCGTCGGGGTGAGCGCGCCGTTGACCAGCAGACTGTTGCCCAGCATGCCCATCATCGCGTCCATGCCGGCCTGCAGGTACAGCAGGCTGCCGTCGGCTGCGAAGCGGCGATCCTGCACCACCAACGGGAAATCGTCGATGCCGTAGCGGCGCGGCAGTTCGAGTGACTCGAGCTCGGGGTCGTCGACGATGATCATCCCGGCGAGCCCCTTGTAGACCTGCTCGCCGGTGCGCTCCATCAGGTGCGAGTGATACCAGTAGGTTGCCTCCTCATTGGCCACCGTGAACGACGCGCGCCAGGTGGCGTCGTCGGGAATGATCTGGTGCGGACCGCCGTCGGCGATCGCGGGTACGTGCATGCCGTGCCAGTGGCAGGTGGTCGGCTCGCCCAGCCGGTTGGTCACGTTGAGCTGCACCGTCTCACCGCGCGTCAGGCGCAGCACCGGCCCGAGCATGTCGCCGTTGAATCCGAACGTGTCGGTGCTCAGGCCGGGAAGGATCTCGCGCCTGCCCCGCTGCGCGGTGAGGTCGTAAAGCACGGCATCGCCATCCCGCCTTCCCTCCAGCAACGGCGGCACGGGCAGCGCCACGACTTCTTGCGGCCGCCGCGGAACGCCGCCCGACAACGTGTACAAGGCCGTGGCGGAGGACATCTCGAGAAACCGGCGGCGAGTGATTGCGTGCATGCGCGTTCGACTCCCTGCGGGCAGGTCGGGCGGACGATCGTCGGGGGCCGGACCCGATCATCCTACCTTTCCGCGCCTGCCGCGACCTTGATCCGACTCGCGGTGTCCTCGACAATCGAGCTGACCCTTTGACCGCGATCCGGGAACCGTTCGGAACCATCCCGTGCGAAGAGCGACCACCGTGCTGCTGTGCCTCATCGCCGCCGGCTGCAGTGCCGGCGTGGAGACCGGCGACGGCGCGGCGACTCGCGCGGTGGCGACCGTCGCGGCCCGCGGCGAGACGACGCCGTTCCCCGGCTATACCCTCTTCCATCCACTCAAGTCGAAGTCCGTCTACCTCGTCGACATGGACGGCGAGCTGGCGCACCAGTGGCGCACCGACTACAACCCGGGCCATTCGCTCTACATGCTGCCGAACGGCCACCTGCTGCGTGCGTCGCGCGACCCCGAACCGGCGGGCCGGTTCCACGGCGGAGGTGAGGGCGGCATCATCCAGGAGATCGCCTGGGACGGCACGGTGGTGTGGACCTACAAGGTCTCCGACGCAGCGGAGCGTCACCACCACGACGTCGAGCCGATGCCCAACGGCAACGTGCTGATCATCGCCTGGGAGAGCCGTACCTACGAGGAGGCGTTGAAGGCCGGCATCAACCCGGCGCGTATGGAAGACGACGAGATCTGGCCCGATTTCATTATCGAGGTCGAGCCTGTGTATCCCGACGGCGGCAGAATCGTCTGGGAGTGGCACGTCTGGGACCACATGGTGCAGGAGCTGTATCGCAACCGCGGCAACTACGGGATCGTTGCCGAGCACCCCGAGCTGATCGATATCAATGCCGCGCCGGCGCACCGCGCACGCCAGGAGCTCGCCACACCGGAGTCGGTCGAGAGCCTGCGCGCGCTCGGCTACCTCGCCGGCGACGCTGCCAGCGATGACCGGCCGGAGATCGCGGCCGACTGGACCCACGTCAACGCCGTCGACTACAACCCGCAGCTCGACCAGATCCTGCTGTCGAGCCGCCATTTCTCCGAGATCTGGGTCATCGATCACTCCACCACCACCGCGGAAGCTGCGGGGCACGCCGGCGGCCGCTACGGTCGCGGCGGCGACCTGCTGTATCGCTGGGGCAATCCCGAGTCCTGGGGCGTCGGCGAGCGACAGGACAAGGAGCTTTTCGTCCAGCACGACCCGCACTGGATTCCGCCGGGCCGCCCGGGCGCCGGTAACATCCTGATCTTCAACAACGGTGCCGGGCGCCCGGACCTCAACTATTCCTCGGTGCTCGAGATCGCACCGCCGCTGCTGCCCGACGGCGGCTACGTCATGGAGCCCGAGGTGCCGACGGCCGCAACGGTGGTGTGGGAGTACGTTGCCCCCGACCCGCAGAGCATGTATTCCGGCTTGCTCGGCGGCGCCGAGCGGCTGCCCAACGGCAACACCCTGATCGCCGTCGGGGTAGCGGGCCGGATCATCGAAGTGGGCGCCGACAACGCCGTGGTGTGGGAATTCGACAATCCCTACAACGAGAACGAGGACCGCCGTTCGACCGCTGAGCTGGCGCGCATCTTCGGTAACGAATACGGCGGCCCCGGCGTGCTCGGCGGCGATCGTGCACATTATTTCCCGCGCCGCGGCAGCATCTACCGCGCCACCCGCATCGCGGCCGATGATCCCGCGCTCGCCGAGATGCGAGTTGGCGAGGGTCGGCGATAGACGACAGACCCTCGCGAACCGCTCACGGGAATCTCAGCGGGAAACCGCTCGACGGTCAGCGAATCACCGCGCGCAGCGCGGCGACCGTCGCGTCGTCGAGCTTCACCGGGTGGACCCCTTCGTCGGTGGCGAGCAGGTCGAGGCCGTAGAAGCCGCCCGGCTGCCAGGCGTCGACGGGCCCGTCGAAGGGCGCGTCGATGAACTTCAGCAGCAACTCGGGGCCGTGTTCGCCGACGATCTCGAGGATCTGGTCGGTAGCTGTGATCCACAGCACGTCGATCGCTCCGGCGCGCATCACGCAGACCTCGGCGCGGCCGGGATAGTGCCGGGTGAAGAGGATCTCGCCCGGGTTGCCGGCGACCGCCAGCAAACCCGACTCCTGCGGTAGCGGCGGCAAAGCGTGTTGCGTGGCGACGGCGTCGTACAGCTCGCTCATCCGCACCGCAGGGACGAGCGCCTGCATGGCGGTCTCGGCCGGCTCGTCGCCCGTGGCGGCCTGCGGCGTCTCTCCCGGTGCCACTTCGTCCGGGTCGGTGACCTCGTAGACCCGCATCATCTCATAGGCAAGGAAGCCGGCAATCAGCAGGACGACGATCGCGACGATCTCACGCTTGCTCATGGGCGCCTCGCTGCATGCCCCCATCATCTGTGAGGGCGACGGCAACGCGCAAGGAGCAAAACCGGAGGTTTCGGTCTTGATAACTATGGACGAAGTGATTATATTCAAGGCGTCCAGAGGAGGCGCCGGAGCCGACCGACGCTCCGCAGACAGCAACCGAGGAGGCGGTGAGGATGTCCGAAGCGCGTGTGCAGTCATTGCTCCCCTTGCGACCCGACGTGTTCACCATCCTGCTGGTGCTGCTCGACGGCGATTGCCACGGCTACGGCATGATCAAGGCCGCCGAGGAGCGCCAGGGACGCAAGGGACAGCTGCAGCCGGGCGCGCTGTATCGCCTGCTCAAGCAGATGCTCGAGGAGGACATGATCGGAGAGGTCCCCGCGGACCAGGCGCCGGCCGACGGTGACGAGCGGCGGCGCTACTACCGCATCACCGACTTCGGCCGCGCGGTCGCGGCGGCCGAGGCGCGCCGCATGGCCGAGCTGGTGGAGATCTCGGCGCGTCATCAGCTGCTCGAGGAAGGAGAGCGGTCGTGAGCTGGCCGGTACGCGCATCGCAGCGGTTGTACGGCATGCTGCTGGCGGTCTTCCCGCGCCGCTTCCGCGAGCGCTTCGGCGCGGAGATCACCGAAACCTTCACGCAGCTCGCCGAGGAGACCTACGCCGAAGCCGGCGGCCGGGGGCTGGCGGGCCTGTGGATCAAGACGCTCGCCGACATCGGCCGGCACGGCGGCGGCGAGCGCATCGGCAACGACGCCTTGCGCGCCGACCAGGGCTCGTCGACCGGCGCCGGGAATCGACCCGGCCGGCCGCGCCCGCGACGCGGCGGCCGCTTCGACACCCTGCGGCAGGACCTCGCCTTCGCGCTGCGCGGCGTGCGGCGCGACCCGATGTTCTCGGTCGCCATCATCGCCACCATCGGCCTGGGCATCGGCGCCAACACCGCCATCTTCACGGTGGTCAACGGCATCCTGCTGGAGCCGCTGCCGTTCGCCGGCTCGGAGCGCGTCGTGCAGCTTTGCGAAACCAACGAGCGCGTCGGCGACTACTGCATCGTCTCTCCGCCCAACCTGCAGGACTGGCAGCGCATGAGCTCGACCATCGAGGCGTTCGGGCTGGCGCGCAACCACAGCTTCATCCTCGAGCAGCCGGAGGGCGGCCGCACGCTGCGCGCCGGCGTGGCGACGCCCGGCTGGTTCACCGTACACGGCATCGAGGCCGAGGAAGGACGGCTGCTCACCGAGGCCGACATGCTCGAGGGCGACAACCGTGTGGTGGTGCTCAGCCACCGGCTGTGGCAGTCGGACTTCGGCGCCGATCCCGCCGTCATCGGGTCGGCGCTCATCCTCGACGGCCGGCCCTACACGGTGATCGGCGTGCTGCCGCCGGATCCGTGGATGTACGAGTTCGGCTTCGCTGATATCTGGACGCCGATCACCACCATGGAGGACGACGTCACCAAGCGCGACTGGCGCGGTTTCACCGGGCTCGGCAAGCTCGCCGACGGCGTCACGCTGAGCGCGGCGCGCGACGAGATGGAGGGCATCCGCGCGGCGCTCGAGCGCGACTACCCCGAAAGCAACCGCGGCTGGGGGCTGCAGATCGACCTGTTACGTGACCGCGTCGCCGGACCGGTGCACGGCACGCTGCTGCTGTTTCTCGGCGCCGTCGGCCTGGTGCTGCTGATCGCCTGCGCCAACGTCGCCAACCTGTTGCTGGTGCGCTCCACGGCACGCGCGCAGGAGTTCGCCGTGCGCGCCTCGCTGGGTGCCGGTCGCGGCCGCCTGGCGCGCCAGCTGCTGACCGAGAGCTTCGTGCTCGCCGCCCTCGGCGGCGCCGCCGGCGTGTTGCTGGCGGTATGGACGACGCGCGTGTTCCTGCGTCTGGCGCCACAGAACATCCCGCGCCTCGACGAGGTCGGCGTCGACGGCAACGTGTTGCTGTTCGCCCTTCTCGTCACCGCGCTGACGGCGGTGCTCTTCGGTCTCGCGCCGGCGGTCAGCGTGGCGCGCGGCGAGCTCGCCGAATCGCTGCGCGCGCGCCGCTCGCTCGACGGGCGCGGCAACGGGGTGCGCAAGGTGCTGGTGGTCGCCGAGATGGCACTGGCGGTGATGCTGCTGGTCGGTGCCGGGCTGCTGCTGCGCGGCTTCCTGACCCTGACCGACTGGGATCCCGGCTTCGATCGCGACAACCTGGTGACGGTCTTCGCCATCGCGCCGACCGCAACCTACGAGACCGGCGACGAGGCGGTGGCGCTGTTCGAGCGTGCGGCGGACGAGGTACGCGCCCTGCCGCAGGTCGCGGCGGTCGGGCTGACCTCCTCCGGCCCGCTGTTCGGCGGCCGCGAGACGACGCAGTTCGACATCGCCTCCCGCCCCTCCGCATCGCCCGACGAGCGCCCGTCAGTGCGCTATTACGACATCGGCACGGAGTACTTCGACACCCTCGGCATCGCCATCGTGCGCGGGCGCGACTTCGAGCCTTCCGACCGCAACGGCTCGCTGCCGGTGGCGATGATCAACGAGACCTTCGCGCGCCGGTTCCTCGCCGACGAGGATCCCCTCGGACAGACCATCGAGATCTTCGGTGGACCGCGCCAGATCGTCGGAGTGGTCGCCGACGTGCGCCCGTTCCAGCCCGACGAAGCGGTCGGCGCCGAGGTCTACGTGCCCAAGCGCCAGTTCCGCCGCTGGGGCGCCTACCTGGTGATCCGCACCCGCGGCAATGCCGACAACCTGGCCGACGCGGTGCGCCAGCGCTTCCACGCCCTCGATCCCGACTTCAACCCGGGCGGCTTCGTGACGCTCGATGAGATCGCCGGCCGCATGCTGGTGTCACCACGCTTCAACATGCTGCTGATCGGCCTTTTCTCCTCGGTGGCTCTGGCGCTCGCCGCCATCGGCACCTACGGCGTCATCGCCTTCGCGGTCTCCCGACGCACCCACGAGATCGGCATCCGCATGGCGCTCGGCGCGCGGCCGGCGAACGTGAGGCTGTCGGTGATCGGCTCCGGAATGCGACTGGCGCTGATCGGCCTGGTGGGCGGCATCGGCGGCGCCCTGCTGCTGTCACGGCTGATCGGCGGCTTCACCTACGGCATCCCGCCCAGCGATCCCCTCACGCTCGCCGCCGTCATCGTGCTGTTCGGCGTCGTCGCCCTGCTCGCCTGCTGGCTCCCCGCCCGGCGCGCCAGCAAGCTCGACCCCCTCGACGCACTACGGAGCGAATAACGCCGCGCCCTACCCCGGCAGCCCCGCCAGTTCCTCCTGCACCGCCTCGACCAGCGGCCCGATCGTCTCCGCGCTGAAGTCGAAGCGCGCGCCGGCCGCCTCGAACAGCTCCGGCAGCGGCCGCGAGCCGCCCAGCGCCAGCGCGGAGCGATACCCCTGCAGCGCTTCCTTGCGATTGCCCTTGAAGCGTAGCCAGAGCTGCAGCGCGCCGAGCTGCGCGATGCCGTACTCGATGTAGTAGAAGGGGTGCAGGAACAGGTGGAGCTGGCGCTGCCAGTAGCTCTCGCGGTTGTCGCGGTAGCCGCTCCAGTCGACCGCCGCGCCGAAGTCCTTGTCGAGCTGCAGCCAGCGCGCGGTGCGCTCGTCGCGCCCGTGGTCGGGGTGGGCGTAGATCCAGTGCTGGAAGGCGTCGATCTGCGCGATCCACGGCAGGATCTTGATGATGCCCTCGAGGTGCTTGCGCTTGGCACGCGCCGCGTCGTCGGTGGAGTAGAAGACGTCGAGATCGTCGTCGGCGAACAGCTCCATGGTCATCGAGGCGACCTCGGCGAACTCGATCGGCGAGTGGCGGTAGGCGACCAGCGGCTCGTGCCGGGTGGCGAAAGCGTGGAAGGCGTGTCCCGACTCGTGCAGCAGCGTCTCGACGTCGCGCTGCACGCCGGCGGCGTTCATGAATATGAACGGGCGGCGCTTCTCGTCGCGCGTCGACATGTAGCCGCCCGGCGCCTTGCCCTTGCGGGAATCGAGATCGAGATCGCCTTCGCTGCGCATGCTCGCGAACAGCGCGGCGAGCTCCGGGTCGAGGCGGGCGAAGATCTCCTGTACCCCGTCCTCTAGTTGATCCGAGGTCTCGAACGGCTGCAGCGGGCCACGCCCGAGCGGGTCGACCTCGAGGTCCCACGGGCGCAACGTGTCGAACTCCGCCGTGGTGCGCTCACTGAGCGGCACACCCGAATCCTCGTCGTCCTTGCGCGGGCGCGCCAGCAGCTTGAACTGGCGCATGTTGAGGTCGCGATACAGCGGCACCACCAGCTCGCGCACGGTCTGCTGGAAGCGCTCGGCGTCCTCGATGCCGTAGTCGAAGCGCATCATCGCCTTGAAAGCGTAGCCACGGTAGTCGTCGAAGCCGGCGTTGCGCGCGATCTGTTGGCGCAGCGCGCGCTGCTTGTCGAAGATCTCGTCCATCGCCTCGCGGTCCTCAAGCCGGCGCGCCCCAACCGCCTCCCACGCCTCCTTGCGCACCGCGCGCTCGGGCTCCTCGAGGAACTTGGCCATCTGCGGCAGCGTGCGCTCCTCGCCGCGAAACTCGACGGTCATCGCGCCGGTGAGCTTCTGGTACTGCTGCGCCAGCTTGGCAACCTCCGTCTGCAGCGGGATGTTCTGCTCGCGGAAGATCTCGATCTCGGACTCGACCTCACGATCGAGCACGCCGTAGCGCTGAGCGTCGAGCGCGCCGCGATGCTCGCAGGCGACGTACTTCTCGTTGAGCGCGTGGAAGTAGGGCTTGGCGCGCGGCGCGATGTTCTCGAGGAAGTGCAGGTAGGCCTTCTCCTTGTCCTCGTCGGTCGTATCGCAGGTCATCGCGATGTAGCGCTCCGAGCGCTCCTCGGAAAAGCAGGCCAGCAGCTCGCTCTCGTCCAGCAGCCACTGCTCGAGCTCCTCGACGGAGCCGATCTCGCGCTCGACGAGCTCCTGGAAGAGGGGCTCGAGCCGGCCCCAGTCGCCCAGGTCGGCGGCCGCCGGTACGAAGGTGCGGGGGAACTCTTTCGTCGTCATGGGGCGTCTTTCGGCATCGGGGTGGACAGGGACCAGCAGTGAATGCGAGCGATGGGCAGGGTGCGGTTACGGACCACCGTTACAGAATGGCACGTGGGCGCGCCCCGTTCATGGCGCCGCACGGTGGCGCCATGTCTCGATCAGGTATCGGGAGATCGAGGTGCGTGGTGACAGGCGCAGCTCGCCGGCCTCGACGCCGGCGTCGATCTCGGCGCGGCTGAACCAGCGGGCGTCCTCGAGCTCGTCGTCAC
>JASFRZ010000195.1:0-8874 GCA_050114655.1 Acidobacteriota bacterium | reverse complement strand
CACCACTACGAGCTGGTGCGCGTCGATTTCGTCGGCAAGGAGCAGCGCCAGCGCGACTACGGCGCGTTCGTGGTGCACCGCGACGCGCGCGTGCTGGTGCGCCGCGAGGACGGCAGCGAGGCGAGCTTCGACCTGTTCGGCTCGGTGATCGAGCGCAACGGACGCTTCAAGGTTTTCAGCTACGTGACTGACTAGGAGGCTGGCGGTCGCCGTCAGCGACCGCTGCTACGGCTTGCTGAGTTCTTTGAGGGATTGCGGGAGGGTTTCGACGTAGGTGCGGATCTCGTCGCGGACGCGGCGGTAGGGGGCGAGGGCGGCCTCTTCGGTGGCGGCGTCGGCGGCGAGCTTGGGGGGGTCGTCGAATCCGTGGTGGATGATCCGGGCGTTGCCGGGGAACACCGGGCATGATTCGGCGGCGTGGTCGCAGACAGTGATCACGAAGTCGAAGTCCACGTCGCGCAGCTCATCGACGTGCTTCGAGCGGTGCGCGGTGATGTCCACGCCGGCCTCGGCCATCACTTGCACCGCCTTCCGGTTCAGGCCGTGGGTTTCGATTCCTGCCGAGTATGGCTCGAGCGACTCGGCGCACAGGTGCCGCGCCCAGCCCTCGGCCATCTGGCTGCGGCAGGAGTTGCCGGTGCACAGGAAAAGCACCTTCAGTCGCGGTAACACGCCGAAAGCTCCTCGAGGTCGCGGCTCATCACGTCGTCGAGCCGGCGGTCGTCATCACGGATGACGTCGCTGTCGCGCAGTGTCGCGGAAAGCCAGGCCCGCGCCGCTTCGGCGATCGGCGTCCCCTCCGCGCCGCGATAGAAGTGCCACCGTCCTTCCTTGCGCCGCAACACCAGGCCCGCCTCGGCCAGTACCGCCATGTGCTTGGAGACGGTCGACGGGGCGAGGCCGAGCAGTTCGATGAGCTGGCACAGGCACAGCTCCCGATGCCGTACCGCCATCAGCGCACGCACGCGGGACTCGTCGGAAAGCGCCTTGGTCACCTTGATGAGCTCGTTCAACCGTTTGATCCCTCACTTCGCCATGTATAGAATTGTACGTTGTTCGGCCAGGAGATCAACATCAGCGCCGTCTGGGCCGGCTCGGCGCCGGCAAGCGGCGTGCGCCGTCCGGGTCGTGACAAAGGACTGAGGCCGTGTCGTCAACACCAGGTGTCGCCCGCAGGCTGTCGTTTCTGGATCGCTACCTGACGTTGTGGATCTTCGTGGCGATGGCGGTCGGGGTCGCCTGGGGGTACCTGTGGCCCGGGGTCGCGGACTTCTGGGAGCGGTTCTCGGTAGGCACGACCAACGTGCCGATCGCGGTGGGCCTCATCCTGATGATGTACCCGCCGCTCGCCAAGGTGAAATACGAGGAGCTCGGCCGCGTATTCCGTAACCGGCGGGTACTGACCCTGTCGCTGGTGCAGAACTGGATCGTCGGCCCGATCTTGATGTTCGTCCTGGCGATCACGTTGCTTGCCGACAAGCCCGAATACATGGTCGGGCTGATCCTCATCGGGCTGGCGCGCTGCATCGCCATGGTCATCGTGTGGAACGAGCTCGCCGACGGCGATACCGAGTACTGTGCCGGCCTGGTGGCGTTCAACTCGATCTTCCAGGTGCTGTTCTTCTCACTCTATGCGTGGGTGTTCATCACCGTGCTGCCGACCTGGTTCGGCCTCGCCGGCGCGGCGGTGCACGTCACCATCGGCGAGATCGCGCGCAGCGTGTTCATCTATCTCGGCATCCCGTTCCTCGCCGGCCTCACCACCCGCTTCGTGCTCGTCTCACGCAAGGGCAAGGAGTGGTACCAGGAGCGCTTCATCCCCAAGATCAGCCCGATCACTCTGGTCGCGCTGCTGTTCACCATCCTGGTGATGTTCTCGCTCAAGGGCGAGTACATCGTCCAGCTCCCCCTCGACGTGGTGCGAGTGGCGATCCCGCTGGTGATCTACTTCGTGGTGATGTTCGTGGTCTCGTTTTTCATGTCCAAGCGCGTCGGCGCCGACTACGGCAAGGCGACCACGCTGTCGTTCACCGCCGCGTCGAACAACTTCGAGCTCGCCATCGCTGTCGCCATCGCCACCTTCGGTATCGACTCCGGTGTGGCCTTCGCCGCGGTCATCGGGCCGCTGGTCGAGGTGCCGGTGTTGATCGGCCTGGTCAATGTCGCCCTGTACCTGCGGCGGCGCTACTTCGCGGTTGCCGGGGCGACCGCCTGATACGAGTCGCGCCGGTTCCGTTGCCGCGTCTTCAGGCAGCGGAGGCCTCCGACAGGGCGCGTTCGGCGGCATCCTGGCCCAGCGCGATGAGCTCGGCAGCGCGATCGAACTCCAGCAGCGTGCAAGCGTCGCGCGGGATGCGGATCTCCACGTCGGGGCGGTAGGCGGCGAGCTGGTGGCGCGCCAGCGTGCCCTGCATGGCGTCGAACGACGACTGCATGATGTCGAAGAAGGCCGACTCGCTCGGTGACAGGTTGGGGAGCCCGTCCTTCAGGGTCTCGACGAAGTCGGTGATCTTCTTGTGCAGGGCGTTGCGGTCGGCGTCGTCCGCTGGCTCGCTCTCCGACATCTCCGGTTGCCGGTGGCGATCGGGCGTCCCGCCCAGATTCACGGCGACGGTCAGATCGGTGGCGTGCCGCATCGTCGGCGCCACCGGGACCGGGTTGAGCAGGCCACCGTCGAAGAGCTTCGCGCCCTTGTGCGGATAGGGGGTGAAGAACAGCGGCAGCGAAATCGACGCGCGCACGGCGTCGAACAGCGGGCCGCTGTCGATCCACACTTCGCGGCCCTTGCGGATGTCGGCGGCCACCGCGGTGAAGGCCACCGGGAGATCCTCGATGTAGGCCTCGCCGAAGAAGCCGCGCAGGCGGTCGATCACCTTGTCGCCCTTGACCAGCCCTTCGCCACGGAACGACACGTCGAGCAGCATCAGGATGTCGCGCCGCCGTATGGCGCTGATCCACTCGGTGAACTCGTCGATCTTGCCGAGCGCGTACACGGCGCCGACCAGCGCGCCGATCGAGGAGCCGGCGATGACGCGGATCTCATGGCCGCGCGCGCGCAGCGCGCGGATGACTCCCACGTGGGCCATGCCGCGCGCGCCGCCACTGCCCAGCACCAACGCTACGGTCTTCTCGCTCAATGGATACGTTTCCGTGCCGATGGGCCTGGCCGTCGACAGAGTCTACCCGGGCCCACGGCTACTGCCCCTCGCGGTCCTTCAGGCGGATAGCCCACAGGCCGGAGTTGTTGTCGGCGACGTAGATCAGCCCTTTGAACGGCATCACGCCCCAGGTTCGCGCCGCGTTGGCCTTGAAGCCCTCGGGATCGTCGGGCAGAAAGTAAGCGATCTCGCGCCCCTGGGTATAGAGGTTGCCGAGCAACTCGCCGGAGATGTCGACGACCCGCACACCCTGGTTGTAGTAGGCGACGTACAGCACATCGTCCTCGACCCAGAAGTTGTGCGTGCCGCCCTCCGGCACCTCGTAGCGCGCCACCTCCCTGGGGTTCTCGAAGTTCTCGTCGAACTCGATGAAGTGGATCCAGCCGGCCGCCGCCACCGCCGGCCCGGAGAATCGGTCGATGCCCTGCGGGTTGCGATCGATCGGGAAGGTCTCATCGCCGGCGATGACGTAGTACTTGCCGGTCGATTTGCTGCGGTAGCCCCAGCCGGCGTGGTTCCAGCCCGACGGGTAGGCGTACTGGCCTACCTTTACCGGGTTGGCGGGCGAGCCGCCGTGGCCTCCGCCGCCGACGTCGACCACCACCACGCCGTCGTCCCAGTTCGACGACACCGCGATGCCGTCGGTGACCCACACGTCGTGGATGCTGTGTCCCGGGGTGTCGAGCTCGAAGCGGCCGACGCGATGCGGGTTGGTCGGATCCTCGATGTTGATGACGTCGTAGCGCTGCCCGGCGGACAGCGCATAGACGTGGTCCTGGGCGATGAACACGTTGTGCACGCCGCCGGTCATTTCCTCGTCGTAGCGTGCCAGGATGGGCGCCCCCTTGTTCTCGATGTCGGAGCAGTCGAGGATGACGAAGCCGTTGCGGCGGTTGCTGGCCCCCTCACGCGAGATGATGCAGATGCTGCCGTCCTCGGACACCTTGACGTCGTTGACGGTGCGCGCGTCCACCCGCACGGTGGTCGCCATGAAGATGTTGGTCGGGTCGGTGACGTCCCAGAAGAAGGCGTGGCCCTCGGCGCCCCAGGTGCCGGTGACGGCGTAGTCGCGGCCGTTGGGCGCGGTCCACACCCACAAGTCGGAGGTCTTGCGGTCGGCGACGCGCCCGCGGCCGACGATCTCCACCATCTTCTGGATGTCGCGCGGCGCGATCGACACCATCCGCATGCCGACCTGGTTGCCGGCAGACGCGACGATGGTGTACTCGCCGGGCAGGTCGGCGACGAAGCGGCCGTCCTCGGTAATCAGGCCCGACGACGCCGAGCCGTTGGCATGATCCACGGTGCGGGCGCGGAAGGTGTACTCGATCGGCATGTCGGGGATCGCGCCGCCCTGGGCGTCGAGCGCGGTGGCGTCGAAGTGCAGCACGTCGCCGGTGCGCGCCGCGACCGCGCTCGCCTCGAGGTGGACGCTTGCCGTCGGGTTGTCCACGACCCGCACTTCGAGTGTCTCGCTGATCGCCTCGGCGGATGCGCTGACGGTTGCCGTCCCCGTGCCCGCCATGCGCAGCAGGCCCAGCGGGGTGACCTCCACCACCGACGGGTCACTGCTGGTCAGCGCCGCGCCGATGTCAGTGCGGATGCCGCCGTTGATGTCGTGGAGAACGATCCCGGGGCGCAGCAAGGTGTCGCTGTAGTACGTGGCCGGCAGGTCGGCGAACTCGATCGACGCCACCGCCGGGTAGGGGATGGTCACCGGGATGCGCAGCTCGGCAGCGGTGGTGCCGCCGCGGCCGCCGCCGGTGGCCTCCTCCGAGGGCACGCGGGCCAGGATGAAGTACTCGCCCGGCTGGAAGGCTTCGACCTCGCCGCTCGTCGTCTCGACGCCCACCGCACGACGCTCGAGCGAGAAGAACATCACCGGGCGATCGAGCACATTGCCCTCGGCGTCCTTCACGGAGCCGGTGAGGGTGGCTTTGCTGCCCACCTGGAGGGTGAGGGCGGCCGGCTCCACGGAGAGCTGTACGGCGGTCTGATCGTCTTCCTGCGCGGCGGCCGGCAGGGCCGTAATAAGGATGAGAGATGCGAGCGAAAGGACGACAACCTTCTTCATTGAGGGATGCTCCACCAGGTGTTCGAATCGTCGAGGTGCAGGACCAGGGAGGCCGATACATTGCCATCGCTCGCGCGGCCCGTTCAAGCGGTCCAGGCCCCTCTGTTGTGGGTCCTGTCCGGCGCGGATAAAGTTGATCGGGTCGTTCCCGGATCGGAGATCTACCCCCTATGCAGATGCGAATCGGTACCGGAGTCTCTGTGGTCATTCTCACCGCGGCCGCGCTGGTGGGCGGGGGGACCGCCCCGCGCGCTGAGGCCGGCCCGACGGTTGCGCGCGAGGACTGGTCGCGATTCCGCGGCCCCAACGGCACGGGTGTTTCCGAAACGACCAACCTCCCGGTGCAGGTCGGTCCCGACACCAACGTGGTATGGAAGACGACGCTGCCGTCGGGTCATTCGTCGCCCATTCTCTCGGACGACAGGATCTTCCTGACCGCGGTCGATGAGGGTGAGCTGTATACGATCGCGCTCGACCGGGCGACCGGCGAGGTCCTCTGGCGGCACAGGGCGCCCAAAGAGCCCACCGACCCGCCCGACCCACGCAACAACCCGGCGTCGCCGAGCCCGGTGACCGACGGCGAGATCGTCGTCGTGTTTTTCGCCGACTACGGCCTGATCGCGCTCGATACCGACGGCAACGAGCTGTGGACCGTACCGCTCGGACCGTTCGACAATGTCTACGGCATGGGCGCCTCGCCGATCCTGTTCGAGGACACGGTGATCCTCAACCTCGACCAGACCACCGGCTCTTACCTGCTGGCGGTGTCTCGCGAGGACGGCAGTGAGGTGTGGCGAACCGACCGCCCCGAGGCAAAGAGCGGCCACGCCACCCCGATCCTCTGGGACGATCCCGACGGCCGTACCGAAATCCTCATCCCCGGTTCTTTTTACCTCACCGCCTACGATGCCCGCAGCGGCCGCAAGCTGTGGTGGGTCGGCGGCCTGTCGTTCGAGATCAAGTCCACGCCGGTGATCTACAAGGACATGATCTTCGTCAACGGCTTCGGCTCACCGCTGCAGCAACCCGGCAACCAGCCGGAGATCGCCCCGTGGGAGGAAGCGATCGCACAGGATGCCGACGGCGACGGCAAGCTCAGCGCGGAGGAAGTGCGCGGCACCCATGCGGAGAGCTGGCTCGGCTTTACCGACCTCGACCACGACGGCCTCTACGACGCCCAGGACTGGGCCTACTTCCGTGCCGCGATGACATCGGAAAACGGCGTGCTGGCGATCAAGCTGGGCGGCGAGGGCGACATGACCGAGCACAACGTGGTGTGGAAGTACCACCGTGCCGTGCCGCAGCTGCCGTCGCCGCTCATCTATCAGGACGTGCTGTACATGATCAACGACGGCGGCATCGTGACGACCTTCGATCCGCTCACCGGCGAGGTGCTCGACCAGGGGCGCCTGCGCGGCGCGGTCGACGCCTACTACGCCTCACCGGTGGCGGCCGACAACAAGATCTACTTCGTCAGCGAGCTCGGTCTGGTGGCGGTGGTACAGCCCGGCGGGGAGATCGATGAGGTGGTCGTCTCCGACCTCGATGATCTGACCTACGGCACCCCGGCGATCGCCGACCAGCGTATCTATTTGCGCACGAGAAACACGCTTTATTGCTTCGGATTGGAGTAGGCGGATGCGCACCGGGACACTCCGCGCATCCGCGGAAACGCGGGAGGAACCATGATGGATAGGCGGGAGTTTTCAGTGACCCTGGGGCTGGCTGCCGCCGCCGGACTGGTGCAGCCGCGGGCGCTGTTCGGCTCCGGACAGCGAGCCACGGTGTTCGACTGGCGTACGATCAACGACTCGATGCACGTCGCCTTCGGCGCCGGCGGCAACGCGCTGGCGCTCGTCGATACCGGCGCGCTGGTGCTGGTCGACACTAAGAACGTCGGCTACGGCCAGGCGCTGGTGGACGAGGCGGAGAAGTTCAACGGCGCCTTGCGTGCGGTGATCAACACCCATCACCACCCCGATCACATCGGCGGCAACCCGTTCTTCACCTCGAGCGTGCCGGTGATCTCGCAGGCCAACGGGGTCCCGCGCGCCACCGCGTTCGGCGAGGCCACCATCGCCGACATCATGGGCGACCCGATCGCCCGGCTGAAGGAGATGACCGACCAGGCGCGCGACATGGACATCACGCCCGCCGCCAAGGAGGTCAGCTCGGGATCGGTGGCGGCGTTCGTGGCGATGGTCGAGAAGCTGAAGCCGTCCGACTTCGCCGCCACGGTTACCATCGACAGCGAAGGGGAGCGCACCATCGGCTCGACCGTCATCCACATGCGCTACGTCGATCACGGCCACACCGACAACGACCTGTTCGTCTGGCTGCCGCAGGCCAACGTGCTGCACTGCGGCGACCTGTTTTTCAACGGCATGCACCCGCGTATCGACGTATCGGCCGGCGCCAATACGGTGTCCTGGCAGCGCTGCATCGCGGCGATGCTCGCCACCGCCAACGACGACACGGTGGTCATCCCGGGCCACGGCGAGATCAGCGACGTCAAGGGTCTGCAGACCTTCAACGACTACTTCGACATCCTGCGCGACTTCGTCCAGAAGGCCATCGACTCCGGCAACAGCCGCGACGAGATCATGCTGATGCAGCCGCCACAGTTCCAGGACTGGCCCCCCGCCCGCCTCAACCAGAACCTCGGCATCATCTACGACGAGATCACCGTCGCTTGATCGGCGCCAGGTTCCGTTGCTCGACGGGCAGAATGAGGCGCGCCCTGCGGGCGCGCCGAAAGCCGGGGGCGGGTGGCGGGTATTGAAGAGAACGAAGGGAAGGTACCGAATGCACCGCAAGCTGCTTGTCATCGCCGGTCTCCTGGCGTCGTTCGCCCTCGCCACGCCCGCCCGCGCCCAGACCGCCTACACGCTGTACGAGCTCCTCGAGCCCGGCTCGGCGAAGTTCAAGATCACCTACGATGTCACCACCTCGCGCGAGGGCGCCGAGTACTTCCTCAACCCGATCCGCGTGGGCTCGATCGCCACCGACGAAAGCGTCATCGACCTGGCCACCGGCGAAGAGCTGGTCTTCGAGGTCGTCACCGGCGCGCAGGCCAAGGCGGACGGGCTGGTGAGCGCGCGCACGGCCGACGATAGCGAGTACATCAAGGTGCACCTCGGCCGTGCCCTGCCGGAGAACGCCGAGGCGCGCCTGCGCATCATCAAGACCTACGAGGATCCCGAGTCCTACTTCGTTGACGGCGACACCGTGGTGTTCGACCGCAGCCTCGGCATCCGCGCCAACGCGGTGGTGCTGCCGCCGGGCTACGAGCTGGTCGCCTCGCGTACCCCCGGCATCGCCGGCACCACGCCCGACGGGCGCACCAAGATCAGCTTCCTCAACGATCGTGACGACTCGCTCGCCGTACGCGTAGTCGGCCGGCGCACCGCCACCAGCCCCGCGCCGCCGTCCGGCAACCATCGCTCCGAGCAGGACCGCGAGATCACCTACTGGCTGCTCGATCCCTCCACCCACCAGTTCCGCATTTCTCACGACTTCACCGTCGACACGCCGGGACAGGAGTACGTGCACAGCTTCGTGCGCGCCGGCTCGACCGTGGTGGGCTCCGAGGTGTGGGACATCGACGCCGGCGTGAAGCTCGAGACCTACGACGTGACCGGC
>JASFRZ010000194.1:0-8915 GCA_050114655.1 Acidobacteriota bacterium | reverse complement strand
GCCGTCGAGCGCGTCATACAGGTAGTGGGAGCTGGTCGGTGTGCCTTCGACGTACAGCACGCGCGGCTGCGCGCCGACGAAAATCGACTGGCGCAGCAGGTCGTTTTGCGGGAAGGGATCGCCGTCCGTCTGCAGACGCGCCGAGATGCTCACCGGCCCTTCCTGTGCCAGGCGGACCTCGAACGGCACCGGGTTGAGCCCCGGCTGCAGATCGACCTGCTTGCTGTCGAGCACCTCGCCGTCGCCGAGCAGCTCGACGGTGGCGGTGGCGGCGACGCGCGAGAAGACGTCGACGGTGGTCGCCACCGGCTCGCGCGCGCGGATTCCGGCCGGCAGCTCGACGCGATCGACGAAACCGTCGCCGGCGGCGCGCACGTTGGCGGGCATCGCGAAGATGCGCACGCCGGCCTCCTGAGCGCGGCCCAGGACATTCATGATGTCGCCCTTGTTCTCGTTCCCGTCGGTGATCAGCACGAGGCGCTTGAGGTAGCGCGGGTCGAAGCTGCGCAGCGCCTGCGACACGGCGGCTTCGAGATTGGTCGATCCCTGATCGATCGAACGGTTGGAGCCGTCGGCCGAGACCTCGACGCTGCGAATGGCGTCCGCGTCGGAGACGTTGCGCGCCGACCCGCCGAAGGCGATGTAGGCGGCGTGCGCCGGCTCGCCGCGGCTCGCCGAGGCGTCGATCCAGTCGATCGCGGTGTTTATGAACGACGGGTCGACGCTGCTGGAAACGTCGAGCGCGTACACCACCGAGATCCATGAGCCGGCACGGTTCCACACCGGCTGCATCAACGCCAGCGCCAGCATCACGATGATGAACGAGCGCACCACCGTCGCCACCTTCAGGTGGCGCGGCGACAGGCCGACGCGCGTGCGCACGCGCATCCACCACACCGGCGGCAGCGCCAGCAGCAGCAACAGCGGCCAGTAGTGGGTGAAGGAGATGCTCATACCGTCAACCGCCTGTGGTACGCGAACCACTCGCCGATCACCAGAAGCGCGGCGATGGTCAGCAGCAGGACCCAGAGCTGATCTCCCCATCCGCCCGGCTGGACGGTCGCCAGGGCGGACGTCGCGGCGGGTGTCACATCCGCACCGAAATGCGTCGCGTTGACCGCCGAGCGGCGCGGGTCAGCCAGGTTCACCGCCACTCGCAGCCGTCGGCTGCCGCGCTCCGCCGTGTACAGGCCCGGTTCGTCGGCGATGAACACCGTGCGATCGGCGAGCGACCAGGTGGGGATCTCGTTGCCCTCGAGGTCGGAGACCGCGGCCGAGGGCAGCGGCACCTCGACACGCCCCGGGGCGGCGGTCTGCGCCACGTTCTCGTCCATCATCCAGCTCAGCGCGTTGCTCAGGAAGATCGGAAAGCCGGGCTGCAGCGCGAAGTTGGAGTCCTCCAGCGAGAAGGCAAAACGCAGCGTCTTTTCAGGATTCTCGAAGGCCACCAGCAGCGGCGTCTGTCGGTCACCGATCAGGACCTGGGCGAGGTCCTCGCTGTCGGGAGCGATGAGCGGCGAGATGCGCACCGCGCGATCGACGCGCAGATCGTCGAGCGAAACGAACTGCAGTACCTCGTGCTCCTTGTCCCAACCGTTCACCGCCGGCGAGTCGAGCACCTGCAACGAAGGCGACAACCACGGTGCATCAGGGGGCAGGAACAAGAGCGCCGGCCCGGGCGGCGGCGTGGGTGGGGCGTAGCGGTCGAAGATGTACACATCGGCTGCCACCCGGCTGCGCTGGGCATACTGCTCGGGGGTGAGGAACTCGAGCGCGATGCGCTCCTCCAGCAACAGCAGGTTCTCCAGGTACACGCTCCCCGGGCTCACCAGCGCGACCCGTGTCTGGGTGCGCACCGGCAGGAAGGAGTAAGCGTAGTCGTCGGCCGGGAATGCATCGGCGTCGGTGGTCAACGCCACCCGCACCGGGCCGCGGTCGAAGCCGGACAGATCGACCGTGCGGTTGGTCACCTCGCCGGGCTGCAGCGTGATCGTCTCGCCGAGCCGCTGCCCGCCGCTGCCGCTCAACCGGACGTCCACCTGCTTGGCGCGCGTTGAAGCGTTGGTGACCTCGAGAAACGCCTGGTAGGTGAGCGGTGCCGCCGGCACCGAACGGATCTCGAAGGCCGTCACGCCGACGTTGTCGGCGGGCTCGAACACCGATACCACCTCGGCTTCCGCCGGAGCCCCGTCGACCGTCACACCGTCGGAGACGAAGTACAGCTCGCCGTCCGATGGGGGCAACAGCGGGAACTGCGATACGCCGCCGAGGACGACGCCGAGGCCGTCGAGTACCTCGAGGGCCGCGCCGCGACTGCCCGGCTCGGTAGGAGGCGCCTGCCCTGCGGTGTCGACCAGCAGGAAGTTGCTGCTCGCGCTGCCGCGCAGCAGCAAAGCGCGCGCCTGCGCCACCGCGTGGTCCCAGCGCGTGTAGCCATCGGCCGTGCGCGTCGCCATCGTGGCGGAGTTGTCGATCACCACGGTGATGTCGCGCGCGACATCGCCGGTGACGCCGAGCTCGGGCTTACCCAGGGCGGTGGCCACCGACAGGCCGATGGCGAGCGCCAGGAGCAGCGACACCCACCAGCGCAGCCGGTCGAGGAGAGTCTGTTTCTTCTTTTCCCGCAGCAGCCGGTTCCACAGCAGGCTCGACGGCACCACCACGCGCTTGGGCGGCGGCTTGAGCCAGTACAGGATCGCAACCGTGGCCGCGGTGGCGGCCAACAGCAGGCCGGCCAGAGCCGGGTTGAGCGCGAGGAACGTCATCCGAGGAACCTGCCCTGCCGAAAGACCCGCAGGATGAGGTCTTCGAACGGCATCTCGGTGTCCGTACGCACGTAGCCGTAGCCGTTCTTACGGCAGTATTCGTTGACCTCGTCGCAGTGCTGCTCGAACATCTCCGCATACGCGTCGAGCAACCCCGGGGTCACCTTGATGCGCTCCGTCTCCCCTGTCTCGGAGTCCTCGAGCAGGACCTCGTCCGGCATCTCGGGATGCTCCTCGTCGATGCTGTAGACATGCACGGCGAACACGTCGTGCTTGTGGTAGCGCAACATGTCGAAGGCGCGCGCCCAGCCGGTGCCGTCGAGGAAGTCGGAAACGACGACGACCAGGCCGCGCCGGCGGCGCGACGAGAAGAAGTTGAGGAACGCCTTGAGCATCGCCGTTTCGCCCATCGCCTGCGCCCGCTCGAGAAAATCGAAGGCGCGCCAGACCTGGGCCGTACCCTTGCGCGCCGCCATCTCGTGGGCAACGCCGTCGGCGAAGCCGACGATCGCAACGCGATCGTGGTTCAGCAGGCCGATGTAGGCGAGGGCCGCGGCGATCTTGCGGGCGTAGTCGTACTTGGACGGATCACCGTGGTCCATCGACTTGCTGGCGTCGAAGAAGATGTAGATCGGAAGGTCCGCATCCTCCTCGAAGATCCGCAGGATCAACTTGTCGAGGCGCATGAAGGTACGCCAGTCGACGTTCTTGGTGTCCTCACCGGAGACATACTGGCGGTAATCGGCGAACTCGATGCCCGAGTTGGTCTTCTTCTTGGCGCGGTGCTCGCCGTGCATGTGCCCCGGAATCATCTGCTTGGAGATGATGTTCAGGTACGTCAGCTTGCTCATGAACTCGTCGTCGAACAGCTTCGATTCAGGCATGGCTCAATGCACCGCTTCCGCCCGGCGGGGGCGGCTACTCGAAAAGATCGGCATCGCGACCCCGCTATTACTCGGCCGGCTCCGGCGTGTCCTTCAGGATGGCGCGAAGGATGTCGTCGGTGTTGATGCGCTCCGCCTCGCCCTCGAAGTTGAGCATCATGCGGTGGCGCAAGGCCGGCAGCGCCATCGCGCGGATATCTTCGCAGGAGACATGCACGCGGCCGTTGAGCAGGGCGTTGACCTTGCCGCCGACGACGAGCGTCTGGGTGCCGCGTGGGCTGGCGCCGAAGCGCACGAATTTCTCGGTCATCGGGTGGGCATGGGGCGTGTTCGGATGCGTGGCGAGGGTCAGGCGAATGGCATAGTCCTGGACCGGTCGGGCGATGGGCACGTCGCGCGCGGTATCGCGCATCGCCAGGATCTGACCTTGATCGAGGACGCGCCCGGCGACCGGCTCCTCACGCTTCGTCGTCCGGTCCATGATCTCGTGCATGTGCTCGGGCTCCGGATACATGATGCGAAGCTTGTAGAAGAAGCGGTCGAGCTGGGCTTCCGGAAGCGGATAGGTGCCCTCGAGCTCGATGGGGTTCTGGGTCGCCAGGACGAAGAACGGAGGGTCCAACCGGTGGGTGGTGTTGCCGACCGTGACGGTGAGCTCCTGCATGGCCTCGAGCAGAGCCGACTGCGTTTTCGGCGTGGCGCGGTTGATCTCGTCGGCGAGCAGGATGTTGGTGTGGATCGGACCCTTCTGGAATTCGAGGATCTTCTCGCCCGTTTCGGTCTCGTGCACGACGTTGGAGCCAACGATGTCGCCGGGCATCAGGTCGGGGGTGAACTGGATGCGCGAGAACTGCAGATGCAGCACGTCGGCAACGGTGGAGACGATCTTGGTCTTGCCGATGCCGGGGATGCCTTCGAGCAGCACGTGGCCCTTCGCCAGCAAGCTGATCAGCGTGCCGTCGATGATCTCCTCGTTGCCGACGATGACCTTGCCGATCTCTTCGCGGACGCGCTTGAACTGGTCGGTGAACAGGGCGACTTGGTCTTCGATTGCTGTGGTCATTGGTTCTCACGTGGACGGATTGCCAGGAAGTACCTCTTGACGAGGTTGCGATATCTCCAGGGGATCTGTTCGACGCTCAGCGCCGCGCCTTCGGCATAACTGGAAGGCTTGCGCACGCTGCGGTACTCGACCATCGCGGTTTCCTGTCGGCTGGCTTCCTGGAACAGGTCCTCGGGGTCGGGTGGCTCCTCGGGCTCGGGTTGGTTCTCTTCCTTGTCCAGAACCTCCATCTCGAGCTGGACCTCGAGCGTGGTGGCTTGGCCGAGCTGCATCTCGGCGCCTTCGACAGGGTCGCTGGTGGCGTTGCCGGCGGGACCGCCCTGCTGCTGGGAGGGGTCGCCGCTGTCGCCGCTCGCCGCGGTCTTTTGTACCTCGTCGGAAGGCATCGCCATGGCGCCCTGCTGCTGCTCGCCGCCCGTTTGGTCGGTCTGCATCATCTGCTGCATCTGTTGGGCGAGCTGCTGCTGCGACATCGATTGCTGCATCTGCTGCATCTGTTGCGCGGCCGCGTTCATCATCTGCTGCGCGTCCATCTGCTGCGCCATCTGCTGCATCGCGTCGGCGGCCTGCTCCATCGCCTGCTGCGCCTCGGCCATCTGCTGGTCGGACATCGCCTCGGCGGCCTGTTGCAGCGCGTCCATCAGCTCCTGCATGCTCTGCTGATCGCCCTGCGCCGCCTGCTGCAGCTGGTCGGCCATTTCCTGGAGCTGCTCGGCGTCCATATTCTGCAGGTTCTGGGCGAGCTGCCGCATCATCTCGGCGGCGTCGGCGAGGTTCTGATTCTGCATCGCATCGGCCATCTCGCCGAGCTGTTCATTGCTCTCCAGATCGGCGGCGAGCTCGTCGAGCGCCTCCTGCATCGCGGCCATGTCGAGGTTGCCTTCCTCGAGCGAATTCTGCGCCTCGCGCAGCTCGCGCATCAGGTCCTCCATCGACAGCTCCTCGGCCTCGAGCCGCCGCATCGCCTCTTCGATGCGCTGTTGCGCCTCCTCGCTCAGCCGCTCGTCCTCGGGCTTTTCGGCCTCGAGCTCCTGCGCCTCGTCCACCAGGGCGCGGATGTCGTCGAGCTGCGTTTCCTGCTCCGCCGTGAGGTGCTCGGTGTCGATCGGCATGCGGGCAAAGGTCAACAGCGGGGGTCCGGCGGGCACGAAGCCGAACGCCACCAGGATTGCGGCGAGCCCCAGCGCGGTCCAGAAGCGCTGCGGCACCTCGGTCGGGATGAGTCGCTTGATCGGGAAGTTGCGCGCCGTCTCGGTAGCCCGCGCCACCTGGGTGTCGGTCCACTCCGTGCGGAAGTCCTGCCGCATGAACCAGTAGGCGCTCTTGAGCTCGTCGTGCAGGTCACCGCGGCTATCGGCGACGCCGGCGGCGATGCCGAGCTGCTGCCCGGCACGCTGGGACCAGATGAAGAACGCCAGGTAGACGACCAGGGCGATCAACACGATCACCAGCGCTGATGGTGTGGCCACGGCCACCACCCGGCTGACCAGCTCGATCGTCACCAGCGTCGCCATCACCAGGCAAAGAGCGATCGAAAGGTGATCGAGCACGCGGTTCAGCCGCACCTTGCGGTCGATCCTCCTGAGGACGCCACTGATGACGGACTGCGAACTGGCGTTGGACGGTGCCATCCTTACCCCTGCCACCACTGCTCGGGGAGCCCACACGGGTGCGGGAACATGTAGCGACCCACACCATCGCGGCGCGGCCCGCACGAACGACTACGCCGCCCTCGCTCAGAGGACGGCCCACCTCATGGGGAGAAAGATGGGAGCTTGGGGAGATTCACACCTCGACGGGTGATCCGTCAAGGCTTGCGGTGAACCGAAAACCACTCCCATCGTGCTGCGCGGCGGAGCGCCGATCAGCGCCCCGCACCGGGGCCTCCGAAGACGAGTTTGACGAGATCTCCCGCGCCGATCAAGTCCTGCAGCGAACGGTGGTTGAGAATCTCCACCGTCTGCGGCGACACCGAGAGGTCGGCGTGCTGCTCGATGACCCCCGCGAGCTGCATCGATTGCTCCACCTCGGTCACCGCGAGGCGCGCCGGCTGGATACCGAGAACCTCCTCGTCGGTGAGCTCGGCGAAGCTGTGCATGCTGCGCTCCATGGTGGAGGCGTAATCGCGCCAGCGCGACGGCGTGGTGATGCCGAGTAGCTGGTAGAGGCGCCCGTCCCACTGGATCCAGTTGCCCAGAACGGCGTACTGCGTATTGCCGTCGGTGACCGTGAAGCTGGCCTCGTAGGCCTCGAGGCCGTTGACCTCGATGCTGCCGGAATCGAGCACGTCGGCGCGCAACTCGCGCAGGTAGGCCCGTACGTAGTCGCGCATCGTCTGCTCTTCCTGCGGCGCGGCGAGCTCGAGCTTGAGGTAGGCGCGCTCTGCGGGCGCCACAACGGTCACCGCGGCGCGGGCGTTGCGCACCGACCAGTCGCCCGGAAAGGCGATACGGAAGCGCAGGTCGGGGTGCACGAAGTCGTTGTCTCTCATGTATCCCTCGCGCGGGTTCTCGCCGAAAACGATGCCGTCGACCTGGGCGAGCAGCTCCGGCCGGCCAACGTACAGCTCGTCGGCATCGAGGTTCCAGCGCGCCAGCGCCTCGGCGGCCCAACGGTTGGAGCGCTCGATGCGATCGTCGACCTGCGGGTGGGTCGACACCCAACCCGGCAGCCGGCGACTGTCGGACTGCGCCTCGAGGCTCTGCAGGGTCTCGAAGAAGCCGCCGATGCCGTAGGGGTTGTAGCCCGCCTGGGTGGCGTAACCGATGCCGCGGTGGTCGGCGTCGAGCTCCTGGTCGCGCGAGTACTTGGTCAGCGCCAGGCCTGCGGCGAGCTGCGGTACGCCGAGCTCGACGAGGTCGCGCACCGTGTCGGACAGCAGCGCGCCGGCGAGGATCGCCAGGTTGGCGAACAGCGAGCTGCGCTGGCGGCTGCGACTGTGTCTGCCGGTGACGTGGCCGATCTCGTGGCCGATGACGCCGGCGAGCTCGGCTTCCGAGCCGGCGTAGGCGAGCAGGCCGCGGGTGACGTAGACGAAGCCGCCGGGCAATGCGAAGGCGTTGACCACCGGCGAGTCGAGCACGCGGAAGGTCCACGGCAGGGTGGGGCGCTCCGACAGCGCCGCCATGCGCTCGCCGATGGCAGTGACGTAGGCGTTGAGCTCCTCGTCCTGGTAGAAGCCGTACTGCGCCTCGATCTGCTTGTCGGCCTCGCGACCCTGCTCGATCTCGCCGCGGTCCTCCTCCTGCCACCCTGCCGCGCCTGCTGGCGCGGCCAGCAGCGGCAGCATGGCAAAGGCGAGCAGCAGGCTCGCAATGCGCCGCATCGCGGCGTTACTGGTCCGTTTATCCATGAGAGAGGTGTCCCCGCATCAGGCCCGTGTTCCCTTGGTCTCGCGCTCCCGCTGAATGGTAACCTGCCGGGATTGCCGCCCTCACTACCGGAGTCGATCTCATGCGTAATCCGCGCCCCCTGACGCTGATTCTTGCCGCGCTGCTCACCCTCGGCCTCGTGCTCCCGGTCATCCCCGGGGCACCGGTAACACCGGCGATCGCCCAGGAGCAGCAAGCAACCGCCCCGCGGCCGATCGAGCTGCAGGACGTCATGGACTGGCGTCGCATCAGCGGCGCGACATTGTCGAACGACGGCGCCTGGCTCGCCTACCGTGTGGGCCCCGCGGAGGGCAACGGCGAGGCGATCATACGTGGCACCTCAGGTGACACCGAGTACAGCTTCCCGATCGGCGAGGTCTCCGGCTTCGGCGGCGGCATCAGCATCTCGGACGACTCGCGCTGGGTGGCGTTCGCCATCTATCCCGAGTTTCGCCGTGGCGGTGGCGACGGTAACGGCGAAGACGCCCCACGGCGCAACAAGATGGGCCTGCTCGACCTGAACAGCGGCGAGATGACCGAGTTCGACGAGGTGCGCAGCTTCGCCTTCTCGGGCGAGAATGCCGAGTGGCTGGCGATGGCCAAGTACCCGGCCGGCAACGGCGGCGGAGCGCGCGGCGGCCGCGGTGGTCCGGGTGGCGGCAACGGCGACAACGCGCGCGGCGCCGACCTGATCCTGCTGCAGCTCGCCTCCGGCACCCAGATGAACGTCGGCAACGTCGCCGAGTTCGAGTTCGACGAGTCCGGCAACCACCTCGCCTGGGTCATCGACTCGCCCAGCAAGGCGGGCAACGGCGTGCAGATGCGGGTGATG
>JASFRZ010000193.1:0-8937 GCA_050114655.1 Acidobacteriota bacterium | reverse complement strand
GATCGTCGTCAGGACAAAAAAAGGGCCCGCGGCGCCTGGGCGGGGCGCCGCGGGCCCGCGGGCCAACGGAGCGCGAGCCGCTCCGGGCGATGGCCGACATCGAAGCGCCTCCACCTCGAAATGCGCCTCGGCGGCCATCGCTACCTCTGGCAGGTGGCTCGAGCGCCATGAAAGGCGCCCGCGTCCTGTCCTCGTCGACTGCCGAGGTAGCGGAACAATCAGGATAATATCATCCGGTTATTGGTCTATCAAGCGATCACTCGCAAAAGGCGACGTTTTTTTCGACTGTGTATCATCGGAGGTATCCGCAACATCCTTGCCGCCGGCAAGGCAGGCGCGGGCCGGGCCCCGGAAACCGGTGGCGTGCCGTGGATGCCGCAACAGCCCTGGAGGATCTCGTGAACAAGCGTCACCGCCGCCGTCGATTCGCTCCCATCGCCGTTGCCCTCGTTGCCGGTCTGTCGCTCGCCGCTTCCGGCGCGGCGCAGAGCGCGGAGCCGCCGGCGCGCGACCTACGCATCTACGACATCGTCGACGCGGTGTCGGCACAACGCATCGAGGCGGACATCCGCCGGCTCGCGGGCTTCGGTACGCGCAACACCTTCTCCGATACCGAGTCCGATACCCGTGGCATCGGTGCGGCGCGCCGCTGGATCAAGGCCGCCTACGACGCCATCTCGGAGGACTGCGGCGGCTGCCTGCAGGTGAGCTTCCACCGCAACGTGGTGCCCGCCGGCGGTCGCGTGCCGCAGGATACCGAGATCGTCAACGTAGTCGCGGTGTTGCGCGGCACCGAGTTCCCCGACCGCTACATGATCATGAGCGGTGACATCGATTCGCGCGCCAGCAACGGCAGCGACGGTGAGGTCGACGCGCCCGGCGCCAACGACAACGCTTCCGGCATGGCCGGCACGATCGAGGCGGCGCGTGTGCTGTCGCAGTACCAGTTCCCCACCTCGATTCTGTTCACCGGCCTGTCGGGCGAGGAGCAGGGGCTGATCGGCGGCACGTTCCTGGCCGAGACCGCAGTCGCCGAGGGCTGGGACATCGCCGGCGTACTCAACAACGACATGATCGGCAACATCGAGGGTGTCGATGGGGTGATCGACAACACCACCTTCCGGGTGTTCTCCGAGCCCCAGGCGCAGGTTCCCGAGGGCCAGGAGGCGCCGCGCTGGGACGTGCGTCGCTATGGCGGCGAGGTCGACGGCCCGTCGCGTCAACTCGCCCGCTACGTCGCCCGCATCACCGACCTGTACTTCACCAACCTGTCGGCGATGATGATCTACCGCCTCGATCGCTTCGGCCGCGGCGGTCACCACACGCCGTTCAACAACGCCGGCTTCCCGGGCGTGCGCATCATGGAGACGCACGAGAACTACACCCGCCAGCACCAGGATGTGCGCGTGGAAGACGGTATCGCCTACGGTGACGTCATCGAGGGGGTGGATTTCGACTACGCGCGCCAGCTCACCGGGGTCAACGCAGCGGTGCTGGCGTCGCTTGCCTGGGCCCCTCCGGCGCCCGCGAATGTGCAGATCGGTGGGGCGGTGCAGCCGTCGACCACGCTGGCGTGGGACCCGGTCGCGGCGGAAGGCCTCGCCGGCTACAAGATCTACTGGCGCGAAACCACCGCGCCGCAGTGGAATCACTCGCGCTTCGTCGGCGACGTGACCGAGTTCACCCTCGACGGGATCGTCATCGACAACTACCTTTTCGGCGTCGCCGCCGTCGGCCGCGATGGCAACGAGAGCGTGGTGAGCTTCCCGAGCGCGCAGTTGCGACGGCGCCGCTGAGACGAGTGGCGGGCCGGACGTCGGAGATGATTCGCTCCGATCGGCCGGGACGCAGTGCCGTCACCCGCCACGCCGTTGCTCCTTTGCGGACCCCTCGCCGTGGTCGCCGTAATAGTCGCCGTACAGCTTCTTGCCGCAGCGCCTCATTCGGCGAGCGGAAGCCGGAACGCCGCCGCCTCCTCGCCGTTACGCACCACCAGGTAGGGCCCGTACAGCGCGAAGTTGTTCCATGTCTTGCCCGAGAAGGCACGGAATTGACCCAGGACATTATTACGGCGCTGCGGCGACGCCTCGATCAGGAACACCTCGCCGTCCTCGCTCAGCACCAGCAGCAGGTCGTGTACCCGCAGGATCTGGCCGTGGTGGTAGCGGCCGTGCTTCCACACCCGCTCGCCGGTGCCGATATCGACGCACTCGAGGATGCCGTCCGACAGGCCGTAGATGTGACCCTCCCAGATCGTCACGTTGGAGAACTTGGTGCGCAGCACGCGCGGACTCGACCACACATCACGCACGTCCATGGTGCCGTCGGTACGCGGCACGAGCTGCAGCAGGGCTGCGCCGAGCCCGTAACCCTTGGTGACCAGAACCTTGTCGGGCGGCACCGCCACCGCCTGCGAGTTGTTGGGATCGGCGGTCGAGTTGCCGGGGCGAGGGAACTCCCACAGAACCGCTCCGCTTTCAACGTAGTGACCGCTGACGCTCGCTTCGTTCATTACCAGCACCTGCTCGACGCCGGCGACTGTGGCGACGGCGGGAGAGGCGTAGCTGATCTGCCGGTCGCCACCCTCCCAGACCTTCTCGCCGGTCAGCTTGTCGAAGGCGACCAGCGAGACGAGCCGTCTGGCGGGATCGCCGCCCGCCGGCACGATCACCAGCCGGTCGACGATCAGCGGCGAGTTGGCGCGGCCGTACAGCACGAAGGTGAGCTCTTGCTGCGGGGTGAGGCCGTACTCGGCAGGGATGTCGTGCTGCCAGACCGGCGTTCCGTCGCTGCCGTTCAGGGCGAGCAGCACGCCGTTGCTGCTCATCGCGTACACCATGCCCTCGTCGATCGTCGGCGTGGCACGCGGGCCATCGCCGGCGATGACGCTCTCGTATCGGTTCTCCAGCGCGTAGCTCCACACCAGCTCACCGCTCTCGACCTCGTAGCAGGTCACCATCTCGAGATCGCCGCGTTGCTCCTGGGTCACGGCGTAGCCGTTGACGACCGCGAATCCCGACCAGCCGCCGCCGATCGGTTGGCGCCACAGTAGTTGGGGCGGCTGCGCATCCCAGTCGCGCGCCAGCATGACGGCGTCGACCGAGACGTCGCGCCTGGGCCCGAGGAATTGCGGAAAGTCCCACGGCCCGGTCGTTGCCAGGTCGGCGCGACCGGCGACCGTGCCCACCGGCGCCTCGAGGCGCCGGTCGGCGGCCTCGGCGAAGCGCCACACGAAGCGCGGTCGCAGCTCGGCGCCGACGCTCTCGATGCGGAACAGCGCCAGGAATGTCGCCGCCAGCGCCAGCAGCGCCCAGCCGGTCCGCGTCCGCGTGCGGCGCTCGAAGGCGCTGAAGAACACCAGCCAGAGCGCCGTCGTCACGCCGGTAGCGAGCGTAAGGAAGAAGGTCAGGACATTGTTGAGGGCGTTGTCGCCGGTTCCTTCGCTCCCCTGCAGCAGGGCGACCAGGACCAGCGACACGGCAAGCAAGAGCCAGATGCCGACAGGAAGGCCGAATCGGTAGCGACGGTCGTTCATGGACGGAGAGGGTAGGGGAGCGCGCCACGAGCATCCAGCGGCGCGTCGCGGGGGCGCGCCGCGGGTCCCCCGGCAAGGAACGTTGCAGTCGTGTTCCGACAGGGAGAGATCGGCGCCCCGGCGACGGTTCCGAAAAGCAGCTTGCTAATTATTTAGCACGCTGTTAATTTATTCGCACCGACGAGATGACAACGCGCCGCGTGGACCGCGGCGTCGACCGGAGAACGAGATGTCAGAGCCACTGGAGCACCAGCTCAGCCGCCGCGAGCGGCAGATCATGGACGTTCTCTTCCAGCGGGGCGAGGCCACTGCGGCCGAGGTGCGTGAGGGAATGCCGGAGCCGCCGAGCTACTCGGCGGTGCGCGCCCATCTGCGTATTCTGGAGGACAAGGGCCACATCGTGCACGACCAGGATGGGCCACGTTACGTCTACAAACCGACGGTTACCAAGGAGCGCGCCAAGCGCTCGGCCTTGAATCACCTGGTCGATACGTTTTTCAATGGCTCCGCCGGACAGGCGATGGCGGCGCTGCTCGACGACTCTACCGAACGGCTGTCGTCCGCCGAGCTCGATCGGCTCGAAGACCTCATCCGGCAAGCACGCTCCCGGGAGAAGTGACATGGACTGGCTCATCAACACCGTTGCTCGCGGCGCGAGCCCCGAGGTCGTCAATGGGGTCATTGCGGTCTCGGTAAAGGCCGCATTGCTGTTGTGTGTCGCGCTCGCCGGCACCGCCATGCTGCGGCGCGCGTCGGCCTCGGTGCGGCATCGGGTGCTCGTCTTCACCCTGTTCGCCGTGCTGGCGTTGCCGGCGCTCACCCTCGCGCTGCCGTCGTGGCAGGTGGCGTGGCTGCCCTCGACACTGACGTCCGCAGCGCCCCTCACGGCTGCGGCGCCGGCACCCGAGGAGTTTGCAGCGCGCCCGGGCGTCGCGACGCTGATGGCCCCCGACGAGGGCCGCGGCGCGCCGACCGGTGCTCCGCAGGCGGGAGCTCCCGAGCCTTCATCGATGACTGTCGCCGATCCCGCGCAGTACGAAGACGACACCCACGCCCTCGGGCAAGCCTCGACGCCTGCGGCCGCCGGCGACGACGGCGTCAGCTCGTCGACGGGCTCCTTCGCCGTCGCATGGACCCTGAGCGGCGTGGCGAAGCTGCTGCTCGCCGTGTGGCTCGTCGGCACGATATTGCTGTTGGCGCGGCTCGCCCTATCGGCCGCGGCGGCGTGGTGGCTGGCGCGCAGCTCCGAGCCGGTGAGCGACGCCGAGTGGTTGCGGCTCGCCGATGAGGTGCGCCGCGAGCTCGACCTCCATCACGAGGTGCGCCTGGTGAGCAGCGACCGCATCTCCATGCCGATGGCCTGGGGAGCGCTGCGACCGGCGGTGCTCTTGCCGGGCGCGGCGCGCCACTGGACGGCAGAGCGTCGCAAGGTGGTGCTGCTGCACGAGATGGCGCACCTGAAGCGGCGCGATTGCCAGACGCTGTTGCTCGCCCGCCTGGTCACCGCGTTGCACTGGATGAATCCGCTGTCGTGGACTGCCACACGCCTGCTGCAGAGCGAGCGCGAGCGCGCCTGCGACGACCTGGTGCTGTGCTCCGGCACCTCGGGCGCCGACTACGCCCAGCATTTGCTCGAGATCGCCCGCGCAATGAGCGCGAGCCATCGGCCGGGCTGGGCGACGGTCGCCATGGCGCGCCCCTCGGAGCTCGAAGGGCGGCTGCTCGCCATCCTCGACAACGGGCGGGCGCGTGACCACGGCGGTCGCACGGTGACCCTGGCTGCCGTGCTGGCGATTGGCATGCTGGTGCTCCCGCTCGCCGCCCTGCAGCCCAGCGCGCTGGCGCAGGAGCAGGACATCGACGGCGGCGGGGCGCAGAAGATCAAGACCAGGGTGGTTACCGACGTGGAGTTGCAGCACCGTTTCGACATGCAGCTGCAGCGCATGGTGAAGCTGCAGTTCGACCTGCAGCCGCGCGTCAATGCCAACGTGAACGTGCAGTTGCCGATCAACGTCGAGACGGCGATCTCGCAGGGCACCGTGCAGGGACTCGCCGCCGGTCTTGCAGAGGCGTTGCCGGTGACGTTGTCGCAGGATCAGCAATCGACCATCGACCCGCGCGTCATACAGGCATTCATCACCGCGCTGCAGGACGATGACGCCGAGATCCGCGCGCAGGCGGCCAACTCGCTCGGCAACATCGAATCCGATGAGGCCGTCGGCGTGCTCTCCGACGTGCTGCGCACCGACGCCGACGCAAAGGTGCGCGAGCAGGCCGCGTGGGCGCTCGGCATGATCGAGTCCGATGAGGCCGTCCCGGTGCTGCTCGAAGCGCTCTCCGACGACAGTGGCCAGGTGCGCGAGCAGGCGGTATGGGCGCTCGGCATGATCGAATCCGCCGACGCAGTCTCCGGCCTGGTCGGCGCACTGCGCAGCGACGCGTCGCCGCAGGTGCGCCAGCAGGCCGCCTGGGCGCTGGGCATGATCGAGGACGAGGCCGCGCTCGAGCCCCTGCTCGACGCGCTCACCGACGACAACACCGAGGTGCGCAAGACGGTCCTGTGGGCTGTCAGCCAGATCTCCGGATAACGGACACCAGGGAAGGCCGGCCGTTTGCCGGCCTTCTTTCAGTATCGAGGTGCTAATTTTTTAGCGATCGCGACGATCCCCCGACGAGGACAGGTCCCGACATGGACAACCTGCTGCGCGAGATCCGCTTCGCCGCCCGTGCCCTGGCGCAACAATCGGCCTTCACCGCCGTCGTCGTGCTGACGCTGGCGCTCGGCATCGGCGCCAACACTGCCATCTTCAGCGTCGTCGACGCGGTGCTGCTGCAGCCCCTGCCGTACCGCCAGCCGGACCGCCTGGTGCGCGTGTGGAGCGCCTTTCCCGCCGACGAGGTCGAGCACGGCACCACCTCGCCGGTCGACCTCGAGGATTGGCGCGACCAGGCGACCTCGTTCGAGGCGATCGCCGGCTACCCCGCGATCACCCTGAGCGGGCTCGTGATTACCGGCGTCGACGCCCCCGACGAGGTACGCACGATGCACGTCACCGAGGACTTCTTCGAGGTATTCGGTATCGATGCCGAGCTCGGTCGCACGCTGCGCGCCGCCGATCAGCGCGAGGACGACAACCGCGTCGTGGTGCTCAGCCACGGTGCCTGGGTGCGTCGCTTCGGTGCCGACCCGGAGGTCATCGGCACCAGCGTGACGCTCGGCGGCGAGCCGTTCGTCGTCGTCGGGGTGATGCCGCCCGACTTCGAGTACCCCTCCGCCGACGTCGAGCTGTGGACGCCGGTGTCGATCATCCCCGAAACCGGCATCCCGCGGCTACGGCCGGTGCGCTGGCTGAACGTGGTGGCGCGGCTCGCTGACGGCGTGACCATCGAGCTGGCGCGCGCCGAGATGACCGCGGTCGTGCAGCGGCTGGCGAACGAGTACCCGGACTCCAATGACAATCTCACCGCCGCCACCATCGCGCCGCTCCATGAGCAGATGGTCGGCGACGTGCGCCCGGCGGTGCTGGCGGTATTCGTGGCGGTCGGCCTGGTACTGCTGATCGGCTGCGCCAACATCGCCAACCTGGTGCTGGCACGGGCGGAGTCGCGCCACCGGGAGATGGCGGTGCGTGTCGCGCTCGGCGCCGGCCGCGCCCGTCTGCTGGCGCATGTGCTGGCGGAGAGCCTGCTGCTGTCGCTCATCGGTGGAGCGGTGGGAGTGATCGCGGCGCTGATCGGGCTGCGCTATCTGGTGAGCATGGCGCCGCAGGAGATTCCGCGGCTGTCCGCCGTGGGGGTCAACGGCGTTGTGCTGGCCTTCACCCTCGGGCTGTCGGTTCTCGCCGGGCTGGCGTTCGGCATGGCGCCGGCGCTGCGGGTCAACTTCTCGCGTCCCGCCGGCACGCTGCGCGAGGGCCGCGGCGGCGACGGCTCCGGTGGTCGTTTTCGCGGCGCGCTCGTCGTCGGAGAGGTTGCATTGGTGGTGGTGCTGGCGATTGGCGCCGGGCTGCTGATCCGCACCTACCGCGAGCTGCTCGCCGTCGATCCCGGCTTTGCCACCGACAATGTGTTGACCCTGCGCGTCTCGGCGCGTGGCGACGACACCTACGTCGACTTCCTGCACCAGGCGGTGGAGCACATCCGCACGCTGCCGGGTGTCGAGGCCGCCGGCATGGTACGGCCGCTGCCGCTGCGCGCCGACACCTTCCAGGGCGAGAGCTTCGAGTTCCGCGTCGTGGGGCGCGATGCGCCAGACGATGGTGGGTTGCCGGAGGCGTACATGCGCTTCGCCGGGCCGGGGTACTTCGAGGCGATCGGCATCCCGCTGCTTGCCGGGCGCGACTTCCGTGCCGGGGACGACCGTGAATCGCCGCTGGTGGTCATCGTCAGCCGTGCCGCCGCGGAGCGCTACTGGGACGGTGACAACCCGGTGGGCTCCCGCATCGCCGTCGGAGACGAGGAGGTGCCGGTGATCGGAATGGTGGGCGACGTCCGTCAGATGTCGCTGGCGGAGGAGCCGGCGCCGGTCATCTACGTTTCGCACCGCCAGGTGTCGCGCACCGGCATGACCTTCGTGGTGCGCTCTGCGGCGGGTCCCGCAAGCCTGATCGGCGCCATCCAGCGCGCCATCTGGGAGCTGCGCCCCGACCAGCCGATCGAGGACATTGCCACGATGGACACCGTGGTCGGCGCGTCGGTGGCGCAGCCGCGCTTCGCCATGGCGTTGCTCAGCCTGTTTGCGGGGCTGGCGCTGATTCTCGCCGCGGTGGGTGTGTACGGCGTCATCTCGTACAGCGTCGGCCGGCGGCGCCGTGAGATCGGCATCCGCATCGCCCTCGGTGCGCGGCCGGCACAGGTCCTGCGCGGGGTGGTGCGTGGCTCGCTGGCGCTCGCCGGCCTCGGGGTTGCACTGGGTCTGTCCGGTGCCGCCCTGACCATGCGCCTGATGGCGGGCCTGCTGTACGGAGTGCCGGCGCTCGACCCGGCCACCTTCGGGCTCGTCGGCGGGCTGCTGCTCGGTATTTCCCTGCTCGCCTCCGTCGCGCCGGCGGTGAGGGCGAGCAGGGTCGATCCCTCATTGACGATGCGTTCTGAGTGAACACGCGACTGCTTTGTATCGCGATCTGCACAGGAGGTTGGGCCATGGTCATCTCGTTGCTGAGCACTTCGGCGCGGGCGGTACGAACGACGATCGGCACGCTGGTAGTGGTGGGCACCGCTCTGGCCCCCCTGGCCGAGGTTTTGTCGCCGCCGGTCGTTTCGGTCTCGGTGGAGGGCGGACAGGACCAGGATGTTGCTGCTTTGATCGCCGGGCTGTCGGCTGCGGCGCCGCGCGACCGCGCCATGGCGGCGTGTCGTCTGAGCCGACTGCGTGGGCAGGATCTTTCGGCGGCGCTGCAACC
>JASFRZ010000192.1:0-8944 GCA_050114655.1 Acidobacteriota bacterium | reverse complement strand
CTACGACGGCGTCATCCGCTCGGCCGAGCGCATGACGTACAAGCAGGTCGCGACGTTGCTCGAGGGCAACGACGAGCAGCTCAACGAGCGCTACGCCGACCACATCGACAACTTCAAGCTGATGTCGGAGCTGTGCGACGTGCTGCGCCGCTACCGCGCCAAGCGCGGCAGCATCGACTTCGACCTGCCCGAGCCGGAGATCATGATCAACCTGCAGGGCAAGGTCGAGGACATCTTCCGCTCCGAGCGCAACCAGGCGCACCGGCTGATCGAGGAGTTCATGATCCGCGCCAACGAGGTGGTCGCCTCGCACATGGCGTGGGAGGACGTGCCGTCGCCCTACCGCGTGCACGAGGGCCCGGACGCCGAGAAGGTCGAGCAGTTCCGCGAGTTCATCGGCGGCCTCGGCCTGCATCTCGGCGGCGGCAAGCACCCCAAGCCGAAGGACTTCCAGAAGCTCGTCGATCACCTCGAGGGGCAGCCCGGCGAGCGCACCATCATCTACCTGATGCTGCGCACCATGAAGCAGGCGCGCTACCAGGTCGACAACATCGGCCACTTCGGCCTGGCGTCGCCGCGCTACACGCACTTCACCTCGCCGATCCGTCGCTACCCCGACCTGCTGGTTCACCGCATGCTCAAGGTCGATCGCGGCGCGGAGACGCAGCAGGAGTTCGACGTGCAGGCCTTTGCCGGCTCGCTGCCACACCTGTGCACCGAGAGCTCCGAGCGCGAGCGTAACGCCGAGGACGCCGAGCGTCGTTACGTCGACTGGAAGACGGTGCAGTTCATGGAGGACAAGCAGGGCGAGTCCTTCGAGGCCTTCATCACCGGCGTGCACGCCTACGGCTTCTTCGTCGAGCTCGATGAGTTCTTCGTCGAGGGCCTGGTGCACGTCTCGTCGCTCACCGACGATTACTACCAGTACGATGAGCGTAAGCACACGCTGCGCGGCGAGCGCAAAGGGCGCACCTTCACCCTTGGCAACAAGGTGCGGGTGCAGCTCGCGAAGGTCGACAAGGAGCGTCGTCGCCTCGACTTCGCTCTCGAAGAGGGCCCGCTGGAGAGCGGTATCAAGCCGCTCGAAAAGAGCGACGAGGAGCAGCAATCCGAGTCCGACGGACGACGGCGGCGTCGGCGTCGCCGGCGCGGCCGGGGCAAGGGCTCCTCCGAGCAAGCGGCCGACGACGGTCGCAAGGCCGAGCAGGCCGACAAGGGCGAGCCGTCCGATAAGGGCAAGAAGGCCGACAAGGGCAAGAAGGCAGCCAAGGGCAAGAAGACCGACAAGGGCAAGGGGAAGTCGGAGCAGGCCGCCGCGGCCGAGGCCAAGGACGACAAGAAAGACGACAAGAAGGACTCCGGCGGCCGGCGCCGGCGCGGCCGGCGCGGCGGGCGCGGGCGCGGCAAGTCGTCCGGTGACAGCAAGCAGGCCGAGGCCAAGGACGACAGCGGCAAGCAGCGCCAGCGCCGTTCCAAGAAGTCCGACGACGACTCCGGGGGCCGTCGGCGCTCGCGCTCCGGCAAGTCGGGCGGCGAAAACGGCTCGCGGCGCGCCTCGTCGAGCGACAAGCAGCAGCAACAGCAGCAACAGCAGCAACAGCAGCCGTCGCAGAAGAAGGCCGAGGCGCCGCAGGAGAGCAAGCAGCCGCCCGAGGACTCCAAGGCACGGGTGAATCCCTACCTGACCGACCTGTGAGGCGGCGGCAACCCGCCCGCCCGCGGCCGATCTATCGGACGTTCACCGCCGGCTGCTAGGGTCTGCTCCATGCCCGACGCTGCGCGCTACGAGACCATCATCGGCCTGGAGATCCACGTCCAGCTACAGACCCGCACGAAGCTGTTCTGTGGCTGCGCCAACGAGTTCGGCGGCGCGGCCAACATGCGCACCTGCCCGGTGTGCCTCGGCCTGCCCGGTGCCCTTCCGGTGCTCAACGCCTCGGCGGTGGACTACGCCGTGCGTGCCGCGCTCGCGCTCGGATGCGAGATCAACCCGCGCAGCCGTTTCGCACGCAAGAACTACTTCTATCCCGATCTGCCCAAGGGCTATCAGATCTCGCAGTTCGACCAGCCGCTGGCCGGCGCCGGGACATTCGCCTTCGATCACGATGGCACACGCCGCGAGGTGCGGCTCGAGCGCCTGCACCTCGAGGAGGATGCGGGCAAGTCGATCCACGACGGCATGCCGCGCTCGGCCACCGACACCTACCTCGATCTGAACCGCTGCGGCGTGCCGCTGATCGAGATCGTCACCGAGCCCGACATGCGCTCGCCCGAGGAGGCCGATGCCTTTCTCGCGGCGCTGCGCAACACGCTGCTGTACGTCGGCGTGACCGACGCCAACATGGACGAGGGTAGCCTGCGCTGCGACGCCAACATCTCGCTGCGGCTGCCGGGACAGGAAACGCTCAACCCCAAGACCGAGCTCAAGAATCTCAACTCCTTCCGCTTCCTGCGCCACGCGCTTCGCTACGAGATCGAGCGCCAGAGCGAGTTGCTCGACGCCGGCGAGCCGCTCCCCCAGGGCACCCGCCTGTTCGACGAGCAGGCGGGCGTCACCCGGCCGATGCGCGCCAAGGAAGAGGCGCACGACTACCGCTATTTTCCGGAGCCCGACCTGGTACCGGTGCAACTCGACGAGGCCGAGGTTGCCGCCTGCGCCGGGCGCATCCCGGAGCTCCCGCTGGCGCGCGCCGATCGCCTGGTGCGTGAGCATGGTCTGGCGCCCGCCGATGCCGCGCACCTGGTCGAGGAGCGGCCGCGGGCGGAGTACTTCGAGGCGCTGGTGGGCGCCGGGGTGCCTGCGGGGGATGCGAACAACTGGCTGCGCAACGACGTCGCACGCTGGCTCAACGACCACGGCGCCCACATTGTCGACTTCCCGGTCGCCCCGGCGGCGGCCGCCGAGCTGCTCGCCGCGCTGCGCGAGGGCGTGATCCCGGCGGCGGTGGCGGGACGGGTACTGGATCTGATGGCCGAGACCGGGCACGCCGCAGCCGATATCATCGCCAGGGAGGGGCTCGAGCAGATTTCAGCCGACGACGACATCGCGCCGGTCGTGGATGGGATACTGACGGAGCATCCCGACGAGGTCGCCGCCTTTCGCGGCGGCCGCGAGCAGGTCTTCGGCTTTCTGATGGGGCAGGTCATGCGGGCGACGCAGGGCAAGGCGAGTCCCGACACCGTGCGGCGACTGCTGCGCGAACGGCTGGGCGAATGATCCGTTGTTTTCATGTCACCAAGCGCTACGCTGAGATCACCGCGCTGCGCGACATCACGTTGCAGATCGACGAGGGTGAGTTCGTTTTTCTCACCGGACAGAGCGGCGCCGGTAAGACCACCCTGATGCGCCTGCTGTATCGCGCCGAGCTGCCCACCAGCGGCCAGCTCATCGTCGCCGGCCGCAACCTCGCGACCATGCCCAAGCGCCAGGTGCCGGGGTTTCGTCGTCGCCTCGGGCTGGTGTTTCAGGACTTCAAGTTGATCGAGGACCGCTCGGTGTACGAGAACGTGGCGCTGGTCGGGCGGGTGGTCGGCCTTTCGTACACCGAGAGCCAGCGGCGTGCCAACGAGCTGCTGCGCCTGGTCGGTGTCGATAGCCGCTCCCAGCTGCGGCCGCCGCAGATCTCCGGCGGCGAGCAGCAGCGCGTCGCCATCGCGCGCGCCCTGATGACCGCGCCGCGCCTGCTGCTGGCCGACGAGCCCACCGGCAACCTCGACCCCGACCGCGCCATCGAGATCATGCGCATCTTCCGCGCCATCAACCGCCGCGGCACCACCGTGCTGGTGGCGACGCACGACCCCGACCTGATCGCTGCCATGAGGCGGCGCACGCTCATCCTCGAGGCAGGGCTGCTGCGCACGCTGACGGCGGAGCGCAAGGTCTCTTGACCATGCGCGCCGACCGGTTTTTCCGGCTGTGCGTCGGCGAGGCGATGCGCGGGCTGTTCGGCCATCGCCGCACGGTGGCGCCGGCGATCCTGATCATCGCCGTTTCGCTGGTCGTGCTGGGTGGCTTCATGCTGGTGTCGGACAACCTCAACGGCCTGCTCGCGCGCTGGCGCGAGCGCGGCCACGTGCAGGTCTTCCTCAACCCGGAGATCAGCGCGGCGCAGCGCCAGGCGGTGGAGGATGCCATCCGCTCCTCCAACGCGGTCGAGAGCATGCGTTACATGAGTGCCGAGGACGCCGCGGCGCAGTTTCGCCAGGACTTCCAGGAGCTCGGTGATCTGCTGTCGTTTCTGGAGAGCAACCCGCTGCCCGCGTCGTTCGTGATCAACCTCGACGAGGGCTCGCGCGACGAGGAATCGCTCGTCGCGCTGACCCGGCAGTGGGGCGAGATGCCGGGGGTTGACGCGGCCCAGTACGACCTGCAGATCATCCGTCGCCTGGAGCTCGGCGTGAACGCGCTGCGCTTCGCCGGCGCGGTGCTCGGCGGCGCGGTGCTGATCGCCGCCATCATCACCACCGCCAACGTCATCCGCGTGCTGGTGATGGCGCGGCGGCGCGAGATCATCGTGCTGCGGCTGGTGGGCGCCACCGAGAGCGTGGTTCGCGGCCGCTTTCTCGCCGAGGGCGCCATCCAGGGGTTGCTCGGCAGTATCCTGGCGTTGCTCGCCTTGTTCGGCGTGTACAAGATCGGCGTCGCCTACATCAGCGCGGGGGGCGGGCCGCTGCTGTCCATGATCCCGTTGCACTTCTTCAATCCGGTGTTGTTCGCCGGCATCATCGGCTCCGGCGTGGCGGCCGGCCTGATCGGCGCGCTGCTGGCCTTCGGTGCCGCCACCAACCTCGAGCGCTGACATGGACAGGGATCGACTCGCGGCGTTGCTGGCCGGCGTCGCCGGCGGCGACGTTTCCGTTGACGAGGCTCTCGACGAGTTGCGCGGCCTGCCGTTTCGCGACATCGGGTACGCCAAGCTCGACACTCACCGGCCGCTGCGCACCGGTCACCCCGAGGTGGTCTTCGGCGCCGGAAAGGAGCCCGAGCAGCTCGCCGGGATCGTCGGCGCGCTCGCCGCCGACGGCCATCCGGTGCTGGTGACGCGGCTGGCGACAGGCGCCAGGGAGCTGCTCCGGGTTCGCTTTCCCGAGGCCCGCTTCGATGCCGAGGCCAAGGCGATGGTGCTCGGCGAGCCGCCGTGCCCGCGTGGCAATGTGGCAGTGCTGTGCGCCGGCACCTCGGACATCCCGGTGGCCGCCGAGGCGGCGCTCACCGCCGAGACGCTGGGCTCGCGCGTGCAGCGCCACTGGGACGTCGGCGTCGCCGGCCTGCAGCGCGTACTGTCGGTGCATGACCAGATCGGCCCGGCGCGGGTGGTGGTGGTGGTGGCCGGCATGGAGGGGGCGCTGCCGAGCGTGGTTGGCGGCCTGGTGCATGCACCGGTCATCGCCGTGCCCACTTCGATCGGCTACGGTGCTTCCTACGGCGGCCTGGCGGCACTGCTCGGCATGCTCAACAGCTGCGCCCCGGGAGTCTCGGTGGTCAATATCGACAACGGCTTCGGCGCCGGCTACCTGGCCCACCTGATCAACGACGGAGCGCCGGGCGATGGCCGGGTGCCGGACGGCACCTCAGTGGGCGGGGCGAAACCCGACGGCGCGGAAGGGACGTGAGCGCCGTCGCGGAGAGCGCCACGCTGGCGGCGCTCGATTTTGCACGGGTGCTGGAGGCGCTGGCGGGGCAGGCGCAGACGCCGATGGGGCGCGCCCGGCTGGCGGCGCTCCGCCCGTCCGACGATCCCCGGCACATCGATGAGCTGCAGGCGCGGGTGGCCGAGCTCCGTGACTTCATGGCGTCGGGGGCGGCGCTGTCGCTGGGGGCCGCGCAGCCGCTCGAAGGCGCCCTGCGCGCTGCCCGTGTGAAGGGCACGGTGCTCGATTACGACGACATGGTGGCGGTGTATCGCACCGCGCAGGTCAGCGAGCAGGTGCGCCGGCGGCTCGCCAGAATCGATGATCTGCCGCTGCTGGCGGCGGCGGCTGCGCGGCTGCCCGACCTGCACGCGCTGGTGGCGCAGATCGAGACCGTATTCGACAAGGACGGCGAGGTCCGCGATTCCGCCTCGCCGGAGCTCGCTGCGCTGCGCCGCAAGAAGCGGCGACTGCGGGCGGGGGTGCTCGAGTCCCTCGAAAAGATGGTCAAGGAGGATCGTTTCGACAGCGTGCTGCGCGATCGCCTGGTGACCCAGCGGGCCGGGCGCTACGTGGTGCCGGTGCGGGCCGGCAAGCGCGGCTCCCTCCCGGGTGTCGTGCATGACACCTCGTCGTCGGGGCGGACCATCTACGTCGAGCCGCTCGAGTCGCTCGAGCAGCAGAACGACATGATCGAGGTGGAGCGCGCCGAGCAGCACGAGGTGCAGCGCCTGCTCGCCGATCTCACCGGCCACGTGCGCGCCGTCGCCGGCGCGCTGGCGACCGCCGAGCAGGTCATCGGCGAGCTCGACGCGCGCCAGGCGACCGCTCGCTTTGCCGACCTCACCGGTGGAGTGCGCCCACGGCTGGTCGATGAGGGCCTGCTGCTGCGCCGCGCGCGCCACCCGCTGATGATCCCGGAGTTGCTGCGCATGAGCGACGACGTCGACGCCCTCGACGACGAGGAATCTGTCGAGCCGGTGCCGCTGGATCTCGAGATCGACACCGACGTGCGCACGGTGGTCGTCACCGGCCCCAACACCGGCGGCAAGACAGTGGTGCTCAAAGTGGTCGGCCTCGCCTCGCTGCTGGCGCAATGCGGTGTGCCGGTGCCGGCGGCCGAGGCGCGCCTGCCGTGTCGCCCGCGGGTGCACGCCGATATCGGCGATGAGCAGAGCATCATCGCCAACCTGAGCACGTTCTCGGCTCATCTGACGCGCATCAAACGGTTCCTCGACGACTCCCCACCGGGCGCGCTGGTGCTCCTCGACGAGCTCGGCACCGGCACCGACCCGGCCGAGGGCGCGGCGCTTGGCATCGCGGTGCTCGAGCACCTCGCGTCGCGAGGCGTGGCGACCATCGCCACTACCCATCACGACGCCCTCAAGGCCTACGCCCACGGCGCCGAGGCGGCGGTCAACGCGGCGATGGAGTTCAACAGCGAGACGCTGCAGCCGACGTTCCGCCTGCGCATGGGCTTGCCCGGGCGCAGCAACGCCTTCGACATTGCCGCGCGACTAGGGCTCGACGAGTCCCTGGTGGGCCGGGCGCGCGACCTGCTCGGTGGCGACACCGCCCAGCTCGATTCGCTCATCCGCAGCGTCGAGGGCGAGGCCGAGGCGCTGGCCACCGATCGTGAAGGGGTGCAGCAGGAGCAGGATCGGCTGGCCGACGCGCACCGCCGCTACGAGGCCCTCAACCGTCGCCTCGTCGATCTGCGCGACGAGCTTGCCGGTGAGGGGCGCGAGGCGGTTGACGACGCGCTCGCCACGGTGCGGCGGGCAGGGGAGGAGCTCCTCGAGGAGCTTGCCCGCGAGCTCGGCGAGACGCGCAAGTCGCGCGCCGCACAGGACCGACGCGCCGCCTGGGCCGCCAAGGTGGGCGCGGCGGAGGCGGAAGCGCGCCGCCAGATCGACGGGCGCGTGCGCGCGGCGACGAAGGCGCACGACGAGCTGGTGCGGGCGGCGCGGGATGTGCCGGAGTCCCCGGTGGCCGACGAGCCCGAAGAGGAAATGGTTGCCGCCGATGACCCCGACTCGGCGCTCGAGCGCGGCGAGCCGGTGCTGGTCATGCCGCTGCGATTGCGCGGCAAAGTGGCGCGCGACTGGCCCGGCGGCGACGACGCCGACTCCGAAGTCGAGGTCGACGTACAGGGCAAGCGGCTGATCGTCGAGCGAAGGCAGGTGCATCGCCGCAACCGCTGAAATCCGACCTTGCCTGGTGACCCGTGGCGGGGTATCAAGGGAGGCTATGGCCTATCCGCGATCTTTCATTGATGAAGTCCGTCGCAGCGTCGATGCGCTGCAGGTCATCGGAGAGGTCGTCGCGCTCAAGCGCCGCGGTAGCCGGTGGGTCGGTCTGTGCCCCTTCCACAGCGAGAAGACCCCTTCGTTCACCGTCAACGAAGAGGGACTGTGGCACTGCTTCGGTTGTGGCGAGGGCGGCGACATCTTTCGCTTCGTGATGGACCAGGAGGCCATCGGATTTTCGGAGGCGGTGCGCTCGCTGGCCGAGCGCGCCGGCGTGCCGATTCCCGCCGACGTCGCGCGCATGCCCGAGAGGCAGCGCGCCATCGACCGCCGCCGGGTGATCGCCGCGCTCGCCGCCGCCGATGCCTTTTACCGCCAGCAGTTGCGCGGCGACGGAGGCGAGCGGGCGCGCGCGTTTCTCGCTGACCGCGGCTTCGAGAGCGACGTCGTCGAGCGCTTCGGACTCGGCTTCGCGCCCGACTCCTGGGATGCGGCGCAGCAACACCTGCTCGGCGAGGAGTTCAGCGAGGAGGAGCTCGAGGTCGCCGGCCTGGTCAAACGGCGCGAGACCGGCAAGGGCACCTACGACCGGCTGCGCGACCGCGTGGTGTTTCCGATCCGCGACATGCGCGGCCAGACCATCGCCTTCGGCGGCCGCGTCATCGACGCGGGCGAGCCCAAGTACCTGAACTCTCCCGAGACGCCGACGTTCAACAAGAGCCGCACGCTGTACGGCATGTACGAGGCACGGGACGCGGTGGTCGAGACCGGCTTCGCGCTGCTCGTGGAGGGTTACTTTGACCTTATCGCCTGCGCCCAATATGGTTTGCGGAACGCGGTGGCGCCGCTCGGCACGGCATTCACGGAAGACCATGCCAAGTTGCTGGCACGCTTCACCCGTAAAGCAGTCGTCGGATTCGACGGTGACACGGCCGGCCAGGCGGCCGCCGAGCGCACCGTCGGCGTCTTCCTGGGGCAGGGATTTCAGGTGAACGTCGTGCGTCTACCGGGCGAACACGATCCAGACTCGTACTTGCGTGCCGAGGGAATCGAGGGTTTCCGCG
>JASFRZ010000191.1:0-8965 GCA_050114655.1 Acidobacteriota bacterium | reverse complement strand
ACGACCACTCCGCCTGGTTCTTCGGCACCGGCGAGATCCCCCGCTGGGCCGGATACACCATCGGCTTCCGCATGACCGGCGAGTTCCTCGCTGCCGCACCCTCCCGGCGAGCTTCGACGTCGTACGCCGAACCGGCGAGCTCCTTCGTCCCGGCAATGCCGGAGGCGCAGTGATCCGCGGCGATCGTTCGGAAGCACGGCTCCACCGTGACAACTAGCTCTGATCAGGACTCGTGAGCGCGGACGCCGTGGCCTCGTGATCACCCGCCGTTCTGCGTGAACGGATCGGCGGCGTTCAGCCGCCACCAGGCACGCCACTCCTCGATGGCCGCCTGGTTGGCGGCGGCGTCACCGCCGGCCTCGAAGCCGAAGTTCTGCCCGGTCGCGCTGCGCAACGTGTCCATGGCCTCGATCTGCAGCAGCAGCGGCGGTTGCGTCGCCATCAGGTCGAGGATCGCCTCGAGGCCGAGCGGATCACGGCGCTGCACCACGAGCTGGGCGGCGCGCAGCCGCACCCACGGATCCGCGGCGTGGAAAGCGACCTCGTTGAGCAGGTCGCCGAGCCCATCGCGATCAGGCACGTTCGCCAACGCGGCGATCACCGACTCGCTGATCTCGACCTCCCCACTGCTCATCATGCGATGCAGGTTCTCGCCCTGCGCCAGCAGGGTGTCGACCGCGTCCTCGGGCGGCGCGTTCGGAGTGGCCTCGAGCGCGGCCAGCGCGTCGAGCACGACCTCGCGCGGCGTCTCCGACGGTGGCGCGATGTCGGCCGCCGCCGCTGCGCTGTCGGCTGCCGCCTCAGCCGCTGCCACGTCGCGCGCGGCGGTGTAGAAGGACAGCCACAGCGCGCCGACGACGATCACCACCGTCGCCGCCACCTTCGCCAGAGCGAGCTGCCGGCTCTCCGCGAACACCACGTAGCGCACCGTCGCCGCCAGGATCAGCGCCAGGCCGAAGGTGCATACCACCGCCGGTCCGCTGGGGAAGTCGTAGCCGTACGACAGCGACAGACCGACCATGCTGACCAGCGTTCCGGCGGTCCAGCCGATCGCCAGCCGGCCGCCAATGCTGGTGGAGAACATCATCGCGATGACCGACGGGATGACCAGGAACGAGAACACCAGCAGCACGCCGGCGATCGACACGCTCGAGGTGATGACGAAGCCGAACGAGGCATAGAAGAGGAAATCCCACCAGCGCACGTTCCAGCCCTCCGCCTCGGCGAGCTCGGGCTCCAGCGACAAGGTCAGGAAGCGGTGGCGGAAGTACCAGTGGAAAGCGCCGACGCAGGCGTAGATTGTCGCGGTCTCGAGGATCTTGAAACGCGGGGTCCACAGCAGCGCGCCGGTGAGCATCGCCTCGACGAACTCGGCGCCCTGCGGCGAGCGGTCGGCGAGCATGATGGCGGTCGCCGACGCCACCGCGAAGGTGATACCGATGATCGCCTCCTGCGGGATCTTCTGTTTCTTGAGCCTGGATATCGAGAAGATCGCCGCTCCCAGCGAGGCGAACAGCAGCGAGTAGAAGTACGCCTTGTTGCTGTCCGGCGCGTAGCCGAGCAGGAAGGCGTAGGTGGCACCGAGCGCGGCGATCTGCGCCAGCGCCAGGTCGACGAAGATGACGCCGCGCGAGACCACGTGCAAGCCGAGATAGGTGTGGATGCCGGTCAGCACCAGGCACGCCACGAACGGCCAGAACAGGACTTCGAGAGCAAGCTGCACGTTCACGGCGTCGCTCCTTCGCAGGCGGGTATGGCCGATCTCATATTGGTGATCCAGGCGTCGATGAGCTCCGTGTATTCGTCGAGATCCGGTGAGTCCGGATCCGTGTAAAGGGGCACGTAGAGGAACTTGGCCCCCGTGCGCTCGGCGATCAGACGGGGCGTCTGCTCGTCGAAATAGTTGGCCACCCACAGCGCCGGGATCTGCTCGCGTCGAATCAGGTCGATCAGCGTCGCGACGTGCGACGCCGACGGCGGGATGCCGGGGCGGCGCTCGACGTACGCCGCCACGTCGATGCCGAAACGATCCATGAAGTACACCCAGTTGAGGTGGTAGGCGACGATGCGCTTACCGCGCAGGCACTCGGCCGCCGCCATCCACCCGCCCTGGCTGTCGAGCAGCGGCGCGCCGGCGATGACGGTGTTCTCCAGGAACGACCGTAGATCACCGCTCATCGCCAGGTCGGCGAGCTTGTCACCCCCCACCATACCCACCAGCTCGGCGCCGAACAGGCGCTCGTGAATCTTGCCCTTGAAGTCCTGGAAGCGCTGCTCGTAGTAGGCGGCGTTGTCGGGATCGACGTTCTGCAGGCCGACCTTGATGTTGTTGGCGACGATCACCGCGCGTAGCGGATCGGTGTGCACGTGCGGGTTGCCGAACAGATGGATGTCGCCGGCGGCGCGGCTCGGGTTATCCGGCACCTGGAGCATCGGCACGTCGGTGGCCACCGAGACGTAGCCCTTGGCACCCTCGCGAATGTTCGGGTTACGCGACTTGTCAATCACCGCGGGCATCCACATCTCGAGGTCCAGGCCGGTATCGATCAACAGATCGGCACGGCTCAACATGATCGAGTAGCTCGGCCGCGCCTGAACGAAATGGGCGTCCTGCCGCGGGCCGGCGATCGACTCGACCGTGCCCTTGTCGCCGATGATCTCCTCGGCGATCGATCGATACACGGTCAACGAGGCGACCGCGCGTAGCCCCTGGGGAGCCGCGCTACCGGTGCCGGCGACCAGCGTGACGAGCAATACGAGAGATGCCGACAGCGAGCGCCGGAGCGCGCTGCCTGCAGGAGCGGTCGTTCTCATCAGTAGTTCTCGTGCTTGTGCGGGCCCATGGCCCACGTTAGCTGGAAGTAGAACTTGCTTTCGGGTTCGGGAAAATCGAACTGTCGCGACCAGTAGGAGTACTGCACGCGGAAGCGGACCCACTCGCTCTGCCACCAGTCGAAGTAGGGCGACACGCCCCAGATGCTCTCACCGGGCTCCTGCGGCAGCTGGGTCCAGTCGCCGCGCATGCCGACGAACGAGCGCTGGCTGAACTTGAATGTCCCGTAGGTGTAGGTACCGAAGTAGTCGGTGACGCCGTCCGGACCACCGCGGCGCTCGTACATCAGCTCACCGCGCAACTCGAAGCCGCGGTACAACGACCGATCCGGCGGCACCCAGGAGTAGTTCCAGTCGGTGCCATAGATCGTGTTGTTGAAGTCTTCGGTAAGATCGCCGGCGCCGGTGGTTGCGGAGAAGCCGAGCTCGAAGTAGCTCGCGTCGGAGATATCAAAGTAGTTGGTCTCGTGCAGCAGGTATACCGGCTGGCCGAAGCCGCGTCCGGCGAACGCGACGTCGTTGGTGTCGTTGACCACCTGCACGATGACCTCGTTGTAATCGCCCAGGAACGCCGGCGGCAACCATGACGTCGACGCTCCGAGGCCGGTCAGGCCGTCCTCGCCGAAAAACGCCTGATGCACCAGCGGCCGGTCCGACTGCGGCAGAGCGTGCTGGTGATACCGATTGAGCTTACCCCAGTCGAGGCGCATCTGACCCGCCTTGACGCCCAGACGGCCGGGCAGCGACGTGTACTCCATGTAGCCCTCTTCGAGCGAGAAGCCGCCGTCCTCCTGCACGATGGCGAACTTGGAGGTCGAGTAGGGATCGAGCGTCGACTGCAGCAGCAGCTCGAACTCGCCGAACTGGAACTGGTTGCTCTCCGGGTCGTCGGGGTTGTCGGCGATAATGCCGAGCAGGTCGCCGGTCGCGGAGATCTCCGGATTCAAACGGTTGAGCATGCGCGTCTGGCTGGAGAAGCGCTGTGTGCCGCCCGGCGCGCTCCCCTGCGCGGGCGGCAGCTGCTCGCCGGCGCCGGCCTGCTCGGGCTGTTGCTCGCCGAGAATGCCGGCGAGCTCGGCCTCGAGCTCGGCGCGCTCCTCGGGGGTCATCGCCTCACCGCCGGCCGCGGCGGGCTCCTCCGGCTGCGCCTCGGCCGCCGGGGCGCCGGCGAGCTGGGCGAGCTGCGCCTCGATGGCCGCCAGGCGGGCGTCGTAGTCGGTTCGCATCGTCGCGATCGTCGCCTCGAGATCGGCGACGCGGCGCTGTAACTGTTCGATCTGCGTCGATTGCTGCGGTGCTGCGTGGGCCGTCCCGGCGGCGAACCAGATCACCAGAAATGCAGACGCCAGGATGGCGGTCCACATGCGGGAAGATCGCATCGTCTTGGTCCTCTGTGCTGTTGTGGTCGGAGTGCCCGTGGTCGACTGGCAGGTACCGCCTGCGGGTCGACGGCCGGATCGCGTCGCGCGCGTCGGGGTTTCACGGGGAACTGCCGCGCCGGAGGGACCCGGCGCGGGTCAGATGACTGCCGGTGTGCTCGGCGGCGCCCTGCTGCTGGCCGACGGGATGAAGGCATCCGAAACGACCGCAGTCTCGCGCGCGAGCATCGGCTCGGCGCTGGCGCGCGGGCCTGACAGGTGGGCGACGCTGGACAGCGAGCCATGGACGTGGGGCGCCTGACACAGCGTGCAGGTCTTACCGCGGCCTTCGGTGTGCGCGTGCAGGTTGAGGGCCCCTGCCGCCAAGGCGAAGAGGAGAAACACGCTCAAGAGCGTCACCAGACGCTCAGGCCGCCGCATGGTCATGTGAAGTAGCCTCTGAGAAGACAGCTGAGAAGTCTCAGAGTAGGGGCCTTTCGAACAGGGTGTCAAGGGGCGCACGAAGGGGTTCTTCGCGCTTCCCGCGGACTACTGAGGTCGCCGCTCACCCCGCATCATCCGCGCCTGACAGCCCATGATGAATGACGTACTCCCGCACCGGCGACCCGCCGACCAGGTGCTCCTGGATGATGCGCTCGAGCACCGGCGGGTCGCAGTCGCGATACCAAACACCCTCCGGGTAGACAACGGCCACCGGCCCACTGCGGCACACCCGCAGGCAGTTGACCTTGCTGCGGAAGATGCCGCCGTGCTCCGACAGCCCGAGCTCGCGCAGGCGGTTCTTGAGGAAGGCCCACGCCGCCAGGCCACGTTCCTTGTCGCAGCACTTCGGCTCGCTCTGGTCGGCGCACAGGAAGATGTGCCGGCGGATGTGCGGTACGCCGATCTTGTCGAGCTGCTGCGCCATCTCGCTCGTGGGCTTCTCCATGACGGCGATGATAGCCTTTGCCCCCATGGGTGGCAGCGAGACAGCGCGCATCGGCATCGTCACGGTCTCCGACCGTGCCAGCCGCGGAGAGTACGAGGACCGCGGCGGCCCCGCCGTGCACGCATGGCTCGATCAGGTCCTCACCAGTCCGTGGGAGCCGCTGGCGCGCGTTACCGCCGACGAGCGCGAGCTCATCGAGCGAACGTTGATCGAGCTCGCCGACAGCGGATGCTGTCTGGTGGTCACCACCGGCGGTACCGGGCCTGCACCGCGCGACGTCACCCCCGAGGCCACCACGGCGGTGTGCGACAAGCTGCTGCCCGGCTTCGGCGAGCAGATGCGGGCGGTGTCCCTGCGCCACGTGCCCACCGCGATCCTGTCGCGCCAAATCGCCGGGGTGCGCGGCGGCACGCTGATCATCAATCTGCCGGGCAGCCCCAAGGCCATCGGCGAGTGCCTCGAAGCGGTGTTCGCTGCCGTACCCGACTGCATCGACCTAATCGGCGGGCCGCGGCTGATGACCGATCCGCAGCGCATCGTCGCCTTTCGGCCGCACGGGCATCGAGCATGACCGGACCGGCCGAGATCGTTCCCCGTTGCGCGCGCGCAGCGCGCCCCCTGTCCGCACTCCTCATTCTCGGCGGCCTGGTCGCCGGGCTGTTGGCCCCGGCATGCGCCGTCCGGGACGAACCACGGCCGAAGAACCTGATCATCATCTCCGTGGATACGCTGCGTGCCGATCACATGAGCCTCTACGGCTACCCGCGCAACACCACGCCGAACATCGCCGAGTTCGCCCGCCGCGGCGTCGTCTTCGACCGCGCCATCGCGCCGTGGCCCAAGACCGCTCCGTCGATGACGTCGATGTTCTCCGGCCGCTATCCGCACGCCACCGGGGTGATGTTCGCTTCGCGCGGGCTGTACGTCGACGATCAGCAGCTGATGCTCGCCGAGATCGCCAAGCAGCACGGCCTGGCCACCGCAGCGGTGGTATCCAACGCGGTGCTCAGCTCGAGCACCAATTTCAACAAAGGCTTCGATCGCTACGTCGAGACCTACGAATCCGACTCGCCGTACGGCAACGAGAACCGCAACCGCGCCGCCAGTGTCACGCTGCACGCCCGCTTCCTGTTGCGCAGCCTGGTCACCGAGGGGCCGTTCTTCCTGTGGGTCCACTACGTCGATCCGCACACCCGCTACGACCCGCCGCAGGAGTACGCCGCGCCTTTCCTCGCCGACGAGCACTACGACCCCACGCCCCTCAAGCTCAACGAGGACGATCAGAACTTCGACGGTGGCGTCGCCGGCAAGTACTGGCGCCAGAACGGCGGACAAGCGGAGTGGGGCTGGTACAAGGCACAGTACGATGGCGAGATCGCCTACACCGACGACATGATCGGCGAGCTGTTGGCAGAGATGGAGCAGCTCGGCGTGCTCGACGACAGCGTGGTGATGCTCACCGCAGACCACGGCGAGAGCCTCGGCGAGCACCATTACTTCTTCGAGCACGGCTGGTTCCCCTACCACGCCTGCGGCTGGATTCCCTGGCTGGTGTACTGGCCCGACAATCCTGCCGCCGGGCAACGCGTCGCGTACCCCACTTCCCTGCTCAACCTGGTGCCGACGGTGATCGACATGATGGGCTGGTCGGTGCCGGTCGACGTGTTCCACGGCGGCTCGGTGCTGCCGGTGATGCGCGGCGAGCAGCAGTACGTCACGCCATACGTAATCGAGGAGGCCGGTGAGGGTGGGCTGCGGCGCGACCAGTTCCTGCGCTCGATCCAGGACGGCCAGTGGAAGCTGGTGTACGTCCCCAGCCAGCGCTACCGGGACATCATGCAGGGCGTCGAGTACGAGCTCTACGACGTTCTCGCCGACCCCAATGAGACTGTCAACGTCGCCGACGCGCATCCCGATGTCGTCGAGCGGTTGCGCTGGGCGCTCGAGGATGTGATGGACGCCACCGGCCCGGTGGCCCCGCCCCCTGGAACGGCGCCACGCTACACTGACGAGCAATTACGCCAGCTACGCGCCCTCGGGTACATCCGCTGACCCGGAGAGTCCATGAATCGATCGGGGAAGTTCTTGCTGGCCGCCGCGTTCTCGCTACTGGTCGGCGTCGGTGTCGCGGGTGGGACGGAGTTGCCCGTGGCGGCGCAGTCGCCCACCGGCGCGCTGGTGGTGGTGGGCGGCGGCGGCACACCACCCGAGGTGGTGGCGCGCGCCATCGAGCTTGCCGGCGGCCCTGACGCCGTGATCGTAGTGCTGCCGCAGGCTTCTGCCACCGAAGCGGCGGGCGCATCGACGGTCGCCATGTTCCGCGAGGCCGGCGCGCGCAACGTGGCGAACTGGCGCTTTGTCGGCTCACCCGGCACCGAAGGGCTCCCCGGGCCGTTTCCCAGCGTCGAGGAAACCGCGGCGGCCATCGCAGACGCCGATCTCGTCTGGTTTCCCGGCGGCGCACAGGGGCGCCTGAAACGCGCTCTCGACGACGCCGGCCTCACCGACCTCATCCGCCTACGCCACCGCGAAGGCATCGTCATCGGCGGAACGAGCGCCGGCGCGGCGGTGCTCGCCGAGGCGATGATCACCGGCGACGAGTACGACCTGGAAGGAGTGACCGCAGCATCGACCGACATCGCCGAGGGTCTCGCGCTGTGGCCGGACGCGCTCATCGACCAGCATTTTCTCAAGCGGCAACGCAACAACCGCCTGCTGTCAGCGGTGATCGATCACCCGCAGCTGATCGGTGTCGGCATCGATGAGCGCACCGCGGTCATCGTGCGCGACGGCGAGCTCGAGGTCATGGGTGACAGCTCGGTGATCGTATTCGACGCGCGCGACGCCGCGGTCGTCGCCGTGTCGGCGGGGGCTCCGACGGCAGCCACCGGAATCCGCACCGACGTCCTGATCCGCGGCATGTCACTACGCTACCGCCGCTGAACCGAGGGAGAAAATACGCCATGCGCCGAACCCGTTTCTTGCCCGGCTCAATCGTGATCCTGGTCGCGCTCTGCTGCGCCGCGCTGCCGACGATTGCCGCCGGCGCCCCGCAGGACAAGGAAACTTTCCGCGCCACCGCCCAGGCGATCGGCACGGGCCTCAACGGTCAAACCACGGTGATCATCTCGATCAGCCGCTGGAGCACCGACGCCGAGCGCAACGAGCTCGCCACGGTGCTCGCCGATCAGGGCTCCAACGCCCTCGCCGACGCGCTCGCCGAGCAGGAGGAGACCGGCTTCATCCGCTTCCCGCAGGCGGCTAGCCGCCAGCCCAGCGTGCGGCTGCGCTACGCACGTGAGTTCCCGCACGCCACCGGACGCACCATCATCCTGGCCACCGATCGCCCGATCGGCTGGGCCGAGGCGGTGGCGCGGCCGCAGCGCACCATCAACAGCCAGATCACCCTGATCCAGCTCGACGTCGATGCCGACGGCCGGGGCGAGGGGGTGATGGCGGTCGGCGCCGAGCTGCTGATCGATGCGGACAGCAACACGCTGAAGGTGAAGAACATTTCGAGCCAGCCGGTGCGGCTGGTCAACGTGCGCCATTGAGAGCGGCGCGACCGCCTCAGGCGTAGATCAGCGCGGCAACGCGCTCGAGCCCCTCGACGTCCGCCCGGCAAAACGCGTTCGGCTTCTCCGAATCGACGTCGAGCACCGCGCAAATCGCGCCGCCGGCGTCGCGCACCGGCACCACGACCTCGCTGCTGGAGCGCGCGTCGCAGGCGATGTGCCCGGGAAAGGCGTGCACGTCGGGCACCAGAATCGATTCGACGCGCTCGACCGCCGCCCAGCACACGCCGGTATGGCGCGCCAGCAGCATG
>JASFRZ010000190.1:0-8982 GCA_050114655.1 Acidobacteriota bacterium | reverse complement strand
TCCTGGGCGATGGCGTAGCCGTGCTTTTCGCCCTCCGACAGCACCTGCAGGATCAGGACCGGCAGCGTCCCCTTGAGGTTCATCGCGTCTCTGCCTCCTCGACCCTTCGGGACTTCGCCACGGCGACGATCCCGAAGGCATCGAAATCCGAGGCAATAATGCATTGAATTCCGAGGTATGTCAATAAGAGGCCTTCAGTATCGGGATATATTCGGACGTTTTGGTCCGCAATGAAACGGGCGCGATGCTAGCATTTTCGTGTACAACGGTTTTCTTGCGGACGACAGGGTGATGCGCGTTCCAAGCCCGAAAAGGCGGCTTACGAGAATGACCGGCTCCCCGAATTCGCTGCGCAATCGCCGGAACGGCCCCCGTGGCCGGGATGCGGCCCCCGCGTTGCGCCGCGGCGTCCCAACGACTCGCAACTCCAGCGGAGGACTGCCCCATCATGTCTGACCAGGTGTTTCCGGTACCCGAAGGCCTCGCCGAGAAGTCGTGGTGCGACAACGAGACCTACCTGAGCATGTACCAGCGCTCGATCGAGGACTCGGAAGGCTTCTGGGCCGAGCAGGCCGAGCGCATCGACTGGATGAAGCCCTTCACCAAGGTTAAGGACGTCAGCTTCGCCAACCCCGACGTGCACATCAAGTGGTTCGAGGACGGCACGCTCAACGCTTCGGTCAACTGCCTCGACCGGCACCTGGAGACGCGTGGCGACCAGGTGGCTTTGCTGTGGGAGGGCGATGACCCGGCGGAGAGCAAGGCGCTGACCTACCGTGAGTTGTACGAGCAGGTGTGCAGGTTCGCCAACGTGCTCAAGGACCTGGGCATCAAGCGGGGTGACCGCGTCACCATCTACCTGCCGATGATCCTCGAGCTGCCCATCGCCATGCTCGCTTGCGCGCGCATCGGCGCGATTCACTCGGTGGTGTTCGGCGGATTCTCGCCCGACTCGCTCGCCGGGCGCATCCAGGATTGCGACTCCAACCTGATCATCACCGCCGATCAGGGGCTGCGCGGCGGCAAGCGGGTACCTCTCAAGGCCAACGCTGACGAAGCATTGAAGGAGTGCCCGACAATCGAGCACTGCATCGTCGTGCGTCGCACCGGCGGCGACGTCGCCTGGAACGACATCGACCACTGGTACCACGAGCTCATGGAGGACGCCGCGGCGGAGTGCGAGCCCGAAGAGATGGGCGCGGAAGACCCGCTGTTCATCCTCTACACCTCGGGCTCGACCGGCAAGCCGAAGGGCGTGCTGCACACCACCGGCGGCTACATGGTCTACACCGCGCTGACCCACCAGTACGTCTTCGACTATCACGACGGCGACGTGTACTGGTGCACCGCCGATATCGGCTGGGTCACCGGCCACAGCTACATCGTCTACGGCCCGCTGGCCAACGGCGCCATCTCGATGATGTTCGAGGGCATACCGACGTATCCCGACGCGTCGCGCTTCTGGCAGATCTGCGACAAGCACGGCGTCAACATCTTCTACACCGCGCCCACCGCCATCCGCGCGCTGATGCGCGAGGGCGAGGAGTTTGTCAACAAGACCGACCGCGGCTCGATCAAGCTGCTCGGCACGGTGGGCGAGCCCATCAACCCGGAGGCCTGGAAGTGGTACTGGGAGGTGGTCGGCGAGGGGCGCTGCCCGATCGTCGACACCTGGTGGCAGACCGAAACCGGCGGCATCCTGATCACACCATTGCCCGGCGCCACGGATCTCAAGCCAGGCTCGGCGACGCGACCGTTCTTCGGCATCGAGCCGGCGATCGTCGATCCCGAGGGCGAGGTGCAGGAGGGCGAGGTGACCGGCAACCTGGTCATCCTCGACGCATGGCCCGGCATGATGCGCACGCTGTACCGCGCTCACGATCGGTTCATCTCGACCTATTTCTCGGCCTACCCGGGTAAATACTTCACCGGCGATGGTTGTCGCCGCGATGGCGACGGCTATTACTGGATCACCGGCCGCGTCGACGACGTGATCAACGTCTCCGGTCACCGCATGGGCACCGCCGAGGTGGAGAGCGCGCTGGTGGCGCACGAGAAGGTTGCCGAGGCGGCGGTGGTGGGCTTCCCGCACGACATCAAGGGGCAGGGGATCTACGCCTACGTGACGCTCAACGCCGGCGAGACCCCGAGTGACGACCTGCAGCGCGAGCTGGTGCAGTGGGTGCGCAAGGAGATCGGCCCGATCGCCTCGCCGGACGTCATCCAGTTCGCCCCGGGCCTGCCCAAGACGCGCTCCGGCAAGATCATGCGCCGGATCCTGCGCAAGGTGGCGGAAAACAACGTCACCAGCCTGGGCGACACATCCACGCTGGCCGACCCGGCGGTGGTCGACGACCTGATCCAGCATCGCGCCGGCAAGGACGCACCAGCGAGCTGAGCGGCGCGGGTACATCGACAAAAGGGCCGCGCGGGCGTGGGCCCGCGCGGCCCTTTCTTCGTGCGAGAGCTTGCGGGATCAGCCCTGCGAGCGAGCGAACTCCAGCAGCGCTTCGGTACCGGGTTGCTCACCCAGCCCCGAGATGACCTCTTGCAGGCCGGCATCGGCCTCGGGCAGGTCGATGCGGCCGAGGTTCAAGATGGCCGCGCGGCGCAGGTTCTCCGGCATGTTGGGATCGAGCGCGATCTCGACCAGCGGCGCGACCGCGGACACGTCGCCGATGCCGCCGAGGGTGTCGATGGCATTCTTGCTCACCATACCGTCGTTGGCCTTGGCAAGCTCGACGATGGTCGGCACGGCATCGACGCTCTTTGCCTTCTCGAGCTCCACCAGGACGGTGATCCTCGCCTCACGCGAGCCGCTGCGCAGCGCCTCGATGTATGCCGCCTCGGCCTGCTCCTCGCCGATCTGGCCGAGCGCGGCGACCGCGCGTTCGCGGGTGTCCTGGTCCTCGTCGCTGAGCGCCGCGGTGAGGGCCGCGAGCGCCTGGGGGTCGGGCTCGCCGATGCGGCCGAGGATGGTGGCGCACCACTGCCGGACCTGCGCCGAGGGGTCGTTCTGCAGATGCTCGGCGAGCGTCGGGATCGACGCCGGGACCTCGATTACTTCGCGGTTTTCCTGGTAGGTGCGGGTTACCAGAGGGTCGTTCAGGCGCGCTTGCTCGAAGAGGTCGTCGAGCGCGCTCCCGGAGCCGCCGCAGGCGACGGCGAGGGTGGCCAAAGTGACGATCAGGGCAATGCGACGCAGCATGCTGGGCTCCTCCTTGCGCTACTTCCAGATGGAGTCGGTGGACGGGGGACCGCTGCGGGAACGTGCGTGGCTAGTGTTTCTCCTGCAGTCGTTGCAGCACGTAGCTGACCAGGGGATCGAGAGATTCGCCGGAGACCCTCCAGCCGTCCTTCGTCTTGCGAAGATGGACGACGATCGTCTCCGAGGTCTCGTCCGCCGCTGTGCGAGTCACCGGCACCTCCGCCGTGTCGCCGTCGATCTCGGCAGGCGTCGTGTTGTACACGTAGTCGCCCGGCCGCATTTGACGGAACAGACCCCATAGCAACGTCTCGATCGAGTCCTCCAGGAAGTTCTCTCTCCCGCTACTGTCTACCACGACGACCTCCTGCTCAACCCTCTCGGTGACTCCGTCGATGTCGACCAGCTGAACAGCGGTGTCGGGATCGCCGCTGTTGATGGCGCGGACATACGAGAGGGCGACGACTTCGGGCTCGTCCGGCGGGCCGCAGGAGACGCCGACCGCAGCAATGCACAGAGCGAGAACGAGCAGGCTCGTGCGAGCGGATATCGTCATGGTTCGAGCGGTGGGCGGGGAAGGTCGAGACACGTTGATTCTAACACGTGACCGGATAAGGGCTTTCAGCGCTTCTGGTCGGTCTCCATCGGGGGATGAACCAGCGCGCGACTGTACGCGACTCGGCCGGCGACGATGGTCAGCAATGCCTCGGCGCGGCGCAGCGCGCCATCGTCGCCGGCCACCGGATCTTCGCTCCAGACCACCAGATCAGCGGGGGCACCGACGTCCAGGTCGGCGCCGTCGCCGACCAGGGCACGCAGCAGAATGTCACGCCCCAGCGCCTGTTGCGTGTTCCATCCGCCGGCCGGGTACCCCTCGCTATTGCTGCGGGTGCTGGCGGTGGCGATGTCGGTGATCGGGCGCAGCCGGTAGGCCGGCGCATCGGAGGCGATGTCGAACGAGACACCGGCGGCTGCCAGGTCGGCCCATGCGTCCGCGCGCAGGGCGCGCTGCGGACCCAGCACCCGATCGAGCCAGTAGACGTCGCGGGCGAACCGCGCCGGCGTAATGGCGACGCGCAACCCGGTCAGGTCCGCCGGCAAATCGGCGGGTAACAGGTCGAAGCCGATGATCGCCCCGCCGGGCTGCCCGCTGGCCGCAATTGCGGCGAGGGCCGCGCTGACGGCGGCGTCGCCGGATGCCTGTACCTGCAAAGGCAGCTCGACGTCACGAGCGGCTGCGGCTGCGGCCTCGAGCATGGCGCCGTCGACTGCGGGTAGGGCGGGGCCGGCGGTGGCGTAGGGCTCCGACAGCAGGGCCAGGTGCGACGCGAGCGGGCCGTCGACGCGGGCGCCGACCGCCGTGACGCGTACCAAGGTGCTGTCCTCGACGCGTTCCTGCAGGTCGCTGCCCCGGTAGGAGGTGGCTGCTGCGGGCGTCAGTCGGACGTCAACACGCAACGGCAGCAGGCCGCGGCGCTCGAGGTCGAGCAGGCGCGTGACGACGGCATCTTCAACCGGGGCCGTTGCAACGCGGGTCACCCCGGCGGCGGCGGCCCGCCGGGCGCCCTCGGCGATCCACTCGCGCTCCTGCTCGGCGGTCCCTGCAAGGACATCGTCGAGTACTGCCAGCGCGTCGCCGAAGAGAATCCCGGTTGGTTCGCCGGCGTCGTCGTGCACCACTCCGCGGTAGCCGTCGAGAGCCCCCGCCGGAAGCGCCGCGAGTGCGGCGCTGTTGAGCCACGCGGCGACGCCGTTGCGGTGTAGCAGCGCGATCGGCCGTTCGACGCCAAAGGCGTCGAGATCGCTGCGATTCGGCAGCGCTGCTTCCGGCCAGTCGTTCTCGTCCCAGCCCCAGCCGAGCAGCCAGCCGCCGGAGCCGGCTGCTCCGGCGGCGTTGCGTACCATCGCCTGTGCCTCTTCGACGGTCGAGGCCAGGCGCATGTCCAGATCGCCGTCGGGCCAGCGGCCGAGGGCCTCGAGGTCGTTCCAGGCATCATAGGATCCGGGCAGCACCGCGCTGTCCTCGAGCGGCATCTGCTGGGTGTAGCGGTCGGCAAGCTGCAGTACCTCGGCGTCGCTGCCCAGCGCCAGGATCGAGTCTCCGCGGATCGCCAGCGCCGCTACCGGACGATCGTCGGCACCGAGGGGATAGATCGCACCGCCGGTCAGGACGAGCTCGGGTGCGTCCGATGCCGGACCGGCGCACGCTGTGCCGATGGCCGCCAGCAATGTGATTGCGATGACGCGCCGGTGGGTGTCCATGGGCGCAGTGTAGCAGGGTGAGGCGGCGGGTTCGGCGCGCTGCCCGATGGCGATTGACAGGCCCGCGCGGCGTCACTACTTTGTCCCCCATGCTCCGCGTGCGCGCCTGGCATTTTCTGCTCGTCATCACGTTCGTCGCCTTCTTATCGGGCAGCGTCCCGGGCGCCCCGTGGCTCCGGGATGCCGCTTTCGCGCAGGACGAGGGCGCGATCATCGAGCTGCAGCGGCCGGTACGGTACGACGATCTGCGTGCGCTGCGCTCTTTCTTCGAGCGTGTCGATGTCGCCGGCGTGGCCGACGGCGTTTCGGCGCCGCGCACGCCGCGCTCGCTCGCCGTCGGCGCGGTGCTGACCTCACTGCCGTCGGACTGGGATGCGCCCTTCGCCTTCGTGCAGGCTGCGATCCGCTACGTTCCGTACATCGGCAGCGTGCGCGGCGTTGCCGGCACGCTGGAGTCTGGCGGCGGCAATGCACTCGATCAGGCCCTGTTGCTGCGCGAGTTGCTCGAGGCGCGTGGCCTGTCCACGCGCCTTGTGCGCGGGGAGCTACAGTGGGCTGACGCCGCGAGGTTGGTTACCGGCAGCGTCAGCCCGGCTCCGCCTCAGCCGGAAGACCCCTGGCCGCGCTGGCTCGAAGCAGCGGCCGATCACTGGTGGGTGCAGGCGCTACGCGACGATGAATGGATCGATCTCGACCCCTCGTTCGCCGATGTCGCGCCCGGCGAGGCGGTGGGACGCAACGGGCGCCCGCAGGATTCCGTGCCGGAGGAGCTCGAGACGGTTGCGCGGGTCGAGTTGCTGCGCGGTGACCTGCTGGTCGCCGACGAGACGCTGCGGGCCGAGGAGGTCATCGGGCAGACGGTGGGCCTGAGCGTGGTGGCCCAATCGGAGCAGGCGGTCGCGCTGTGGCGCGCGACGGAGCAGGAGATCGCGCAGCAGGGCGCGTGGTTACGGCGCGCAGCCGAGGAGCTCGGAGTCCTGCCGGTCACGAGCCGAGGCGGCGCAGCCGGCGATGTCTCCGGCGGTGGCGCCGCGGCGACGGGTCCGCGGGTCAGGGTACCGCCACGCCTGTCGCACCCGTCACGGGTCGAGCGCCTGTTTCTCGACCCTCACGCCGGTCCCTGGCAGGCGAGGCTCGAGCTGCCGGGGCGCAGCCTTTCCGCCGGGCCGTTCGAGCGCGTCGATCTGGACGATCTGCGCATACGGATTACGATCGTCGCCCCGCAGGCGGCGCCGCACGTGTTGCAGGTACCGTGGGGGGGTGGCGATGCCGGCAGGCTGAGCATTGTGGTGACCGTCGGTGCCGTGTCCGACGAGCGGCTGGCGCGCCACGCGCGCACCATGTATCGGGCCCTCGACCGGCTGGCCGTGGTCGAACAGGCGGCGCTGGTCGACATGCGGCCGCCGATCGATTACTGGAACGCGGTCGAGACGCTGTCGGCGGTGACGCGACGCGAGTGGAACGAGTTCGCCGTCGAGGCGCCGCAGGCCCTCGGCTGGGCGCTGCTGCGCGGCGTCGAGCGGGTCTCGGCGGCAAGCCCTGCGGGACGGGTCATTCGGCCGGGATTGCGCATGGTGGCGGTGCGCTGGCACCCGCCCGACGCCGATCGTGAAGCCGCCTTCGACGTACTGATGAGCGATCCGATAACCGTCGGTGTGCTCGCCGAAGGGAGCTCCGTAGCGCCGCTGCGTGCCGCGTCCGGGCTGCTGCAATCGGCGGTGTTCAGCCAGGTTCTCAACCGGGTCACCGACCGGGCGCCGGAGACCGCGTTCGACGCCACGCTGCGCGCCATCGGCACCGGCGAGGGGCTGCGTGTATTCAGCACGCCGGGCGAGCTGCCCGCAACCTGGCCGGCAGCGGCGCGGGCCGAAGCCGGGATCGGCCTCGATGCCGGCTACCGGGTGATCGCACCGCCGTCGTTCGGTGAGGGTACGGCGGGCTGGTGGAGCGTGGGCGTCTTCGACGGCGAGACCGTCGGCTGGGTGCCCGGCCGGCAGTCGGCCCTGCACGGCCGGGTCTCCATGGCAGCGTCCGGCAGCCTCGACGATCTGGACATCCTGCTCGCCTCCCTGCCGGCGATGCACCGCGCGCTGCGCTGGCTGTCGGAGTTGCCCGGTAGCGGCCCGACCTCGCTGTCGTCGGTGCCGGTGGCTGCCTGCGCCTCTGCCTCGGTGGCCGCGGAGTTTCTTGCCGACAGCGTGCCGCCCTCCTGGCCCCGCCCCGATGTGGCGGGCTTCTGCGGGCCGGGCTAGAGGAAACTCTCGCCGAACGCGGTGGCGCAAGGCCCGCGTCAGGTCCGTGCGCCGATCTGCAGGCACAGCGCAGCGGACGTGCGCACGCCGCGCAGCAGGGCCGCCAGCTCCATGCGCTCGTTGGGGGCATGGTGATGCATGTCGGCAGGAGCGTACGGTACCAGCAGGCTGGGCAGGCCGAGCTCGCGGGTAAAAACGAAGTCCGGCGTGGTGCCCCCGAGCGACGGCTGGATGTAGCACTCACGGCCCCAGGTCTCCTCGAGCGCACGGCGCACCGGAGCGACAAAGGGGCTGTCCACCGGGGTACGCGACGGCGGCACCGCGGCACGTAGGTCGATACTGACGCCGTGGCCGGCGAAGTGATCGCGCAGCAGCGCGAAGATGTGCTGCGGATCCTGGTCGGCGACGAGCCGGCAGTCCAACTTCGCGGTGGCGCGGTGGGGAATGACCGTCTTCATTCCGGCGCCGGCGTATCCGGCGCTGAGCCCGGCGATGTTCAGATTGGGGTGGAACATGAGCGCCTGCCAGTCGACCGTTTCGTCCGAAGAGCCGGGCGGCAGACGCTCGGCGAGGTCGATCTCCGCGGCGCTCGGCGCACGGACGTCGTCGTAGAAGCCGGGGACGGCGACGTGGCCGTCGCGCTGCCACAGGCGCGCGAGCGCCCGGGTCAGCGTGCGGGCCGGAGCCGGAGCGACGCCCCCCCAGGCACCCGAGTGCAGGTCCCGGGCGGCGCCGCTGACGGCGATGTCGACGTACAGCAGCCCGCGAACGCCGAGGATGACCAGCGGGTTGCCGGCGGCGTGATAGGGACCGTCGGCGGTGATCGCCAGATCGCACGCCAAGTGCTCACGGTGGGCGGCGACGAGGGCCGGCAAGGTGGGGCTGCCAACTTCCTCCTCCCCCTCGATCAGTAGCTTGACTCCCACCGGACAGCCGGTGGTGGCAAGCAGCGCTCGCAGGGCGAAGATGTGAGCGATGAACTGCCCCTTGTTGTCGCCGGCACCACGCCCGAACAGCGCGCCGTTGCGCACGGTGGGGACAAACGGCGGCGATTCCCAGGCGTCGAGCGGATCGATCGGCTGCACGTCGTAGTGGCCGTAGAACAGCAGGGTAGGCGCGTTCGGCGGCCCTTCGCAATGGGCCAGGACGGCCGGGGCGCCGCCGGCCGACAGCAGCTCGGTCTCGCAGCCCGCCGCGGCGCACATCTCGGCGACCACCGCGGCGGCGCGCTCCGCGGCGGCGCGATCGCCGGCGATGGAGGGC
>JASFRZ010000189.1:0-8991 GCA_050114655.1 Acidobacteriota bacterium | reverse complement strand
CCGTCATCGGGGCGATGCCCGCCGGATTCCGCTTCCTGACGGGCGCTGACTTCTGGCGCCCCATGCGCCCGGATCGTGATGCGGCGGGACGCCGAGACCGCCACAACTGGTTCGCCATCGGGCGCCTGCGATCCGGCGTCGCCGTGCGCAACGCACAAGCCGAGATAGACACCGTCTCCGCCCAACTCGCGGACGAATACCCCGATACGAACAGCGGCAAGGGCATGGTCATCGCCAGCCTGCAGTCGGAGCTGGTAGCCGATTATCGAAACCGTCTCTTCCTGCTCTCGGCGGCCGTCGGTGTCGTTCTCCTGATTGCCTGCGGAAACCTCACCGGGATGCTGCTGGCCCGGGCACCGGAGCGCCGCACGGAGCTCGCGGTGCGCGCCGCTCTGGGAGCGTCCCGGGCTCGTCTCGTCGGGCAGATGTTGTGCGAGGCAGTCGTGTTGGCGGGGGCTGGCGGGGCGGTGGGCATTGCCACCGCGGTCTGGATGCAGCAGACAATCCTGAATTACCTGCAGGTGGACCTTCCCGGCGTCAATGGCGGCCACCTCTCCTGGCCGATGCTGGGGCTGACGCTGATCTTTTCTTTGGTTGCCGGCCTAGCCGCCGGAGTCTACCCCGCACTCGCCGCGGCCAGGGGAACGGGAGCGGAGGGTCTGAAGGAGGGGGCCTGGACGAGCGTCGGGGGAGGAACACGCTTTCGGGGGCGCCTGGTAGTCGGTCAGGTGGCGATCTCCGTCGTATTGCTGGTCGGCTCGGGGCTCCTGCTTCGGAGCTTCGCCTCCGTCAGGGCAACGGATCCCGGCTTCGACGCGGAGCGGCTCCTCACCGCCGAGATCGAGCTGCCCTCCGCGGAGTACGCCGATCCCGCGCTTCGCGCGCAATTCTGGTCTGCGCTTCTCCAAGGGCTCGAGCGGATCCCGGGTGTGGTTTCCGCGGCGGCGATCAACAGCCTCCCCATCCGGGGGACACCCAGCGGGTTCGGGGCTTCCTCGTCCGAGAACCCGGACCAGTTCGTCGGCGTCCTCCTCCGGTCGGCCCTGCCGGGCTACTTCGACGCCCTGCGCATCCCGCTGCTCAGGGGGCGCGGGCTGGGAGAGAGCGTTTCCCCCGAAGGGCCTCGTATCGTAATTGTGAGCAGGACGGCGGCGAGGACTTTCTTCGCGGACGAAGATCCCCTCGGACGGCGTTTGCGGATCGACATCTTCGGCAATCTCGTGGAGGCCGAAGTCGTCGGTGTGGTGGGGGACGTGCGCATGGAGGGGCTCGAGGCCGAGCCCGCCGCGGCCCTCTATCTTCCTTATGCGCAGCTGCCCAATACGACCATGCAAATCGCGCTGCGCGTCGTCGGCGAGCCGGCCGAGGTGGTCCCAGCCCTCAGAGATGTGGTGAGGCGGCTGGATCCGAACCTGCCGGTGGCCGACATCCTCACCATGGAGGAGGTTCTTTCGGACTCCGTGTCCGAACGCCGGACCATTGCTCTTTCCTTGACGCTCTTCGCGGCCCTCCCGTTGCTGTTGGCGGCTTTCGGCCTCTACGCAGTCCTGGCTCACTACGTCAACCACCGCCTGAAGGAGCTCGGGATTCGGATGGCCCTTGGAGCCGGCGGCGCCGCGATCGGGCGCATGATCCTGTGGCGTGGAGCGCGCTTAATCGGGGCGGGTCTCCTGCTCGGCTTCCCGGCGGCGGTCGGCTCGGCCCGGTTGATCAGGCACCTGCTGTTCCACACTGCCCCCACCGACATTCCGACGCTCGCAGGAGTGGCGCTGTTCGTCGGGGGCGTGGCAGTGGTGGCCTGTGTGCTCCCGACCTGGCGAGCCGTACGCATGGACCCCGCAGCGGCGTTTCGCAGCCACTGACACGAATCCCCACGCAGCGCCCGCGGCACGAAGCCCGCGCAGCCGTGGACCGTTGAAAAGACCGGGTTAGAGCCTCATGTCGGCGATGCCACGCAAGGTTTCCGCCAGCGAGCGCAGGCGCTGGACGTCGAGGTAGACGGCGTCCTCGGCGTCGGCATCCAGGGCGTCGGCCATGGCGTCGAGATCGTCGGCCAGGATCCTCGCACCGCTGTCGCCCGACGCGATGCGGTCGGCACGCTCGAGCAGCTCGTTGACCGCAGCGGCGCGCTCTGCGCCGATGCCCTGCGTGCGGCCGAGCTGGTCGAGGTAGGCACGTGCCACCACCGGGTCCGCCGGCCACACGATGCGCTGCTGGTGCTGCACGTTGGTCTCGGGAGATACCGCCAGCGCGGCGGCGTCGATCTCGTTCTGCGACAGGTACTCGCTCGGCGTCAGGCGGAAGACGTCGAGGCCGCGGGCGATCTCGGCGCCGTAGATGAAGCCGTTGTACCAGTACGCCGACCAGTAGCCGCCCGAGATCAGCGCCTCACCATTGACCGGGCCGCGATCGAAGTAGGCGATCTCCACCGGGCGCGCCGAGTCGGTGAAATCGAACACCGACACGCCGCCCTGGTACCAAGCCTGCACCATGATGTCGCGCCCCGGCACCGGCACCAGGGATCCGTTGTGGGCGACGCAGTTTTCCTCCTCGGTCTGCGCGGCAGGGATCTTGAAGTAGCCGCGGAAGCGCATCTCGCCGTCGACGATGTCGAAGATGGCGTCCCCGCCCCAGGTGGGCGGGTCGATGGCGCGGCAGCGCGGCCGCGAGCCGCCGCCCCACTCGTCGGAGAACAGCACCTTGGTGCCGTCGTTGTTGAAGGTGGCGGAGTGCCAGAAGGCGAAGTTCGGGTCGACAACCTGGTCGAGTCGGCTCGGGTGCACCGGATCGGAGATGTCCAGCAGGATGCCGTTGCCCGAGCAGGCCCCGGCTGCCAGGCCGATCTCCGGGTAGACGGTGATGTCGTGGCATTGGCGGGTCTCGCGCGAGCTCTGCGTGCCGGGGCCGTGGTCGCCGCCCTGCCACAGGCCGGAAACGTCACCGGTCTCGGGGTCGGAGAAGATGCGCGGGCTGTTGACGATGCGCGCCGTTTCAGGGGCCGCGAGCGGCACCTGGATGATGTCGATGCTGAACAGCGAGGTGTCGGGGGTGTCCTCGTTCTCGTTACAACCCGCGAGCTCCTCGCCCGGCCGCACCCCACTGGTGCCGGAGTTGTAGATGTATACGTTGTCCTGATCGTCGGGATCGACCACCAGCGTGTGGGTGTGCGAGCCGCGGCAGGTCTGCACCGCGGCGATCTGGCGCGGCGCGCGCAGGTCGCTGATGTCGAAGATGCGCACGCCGCGGAAGCGCTCGGCGCTCACCGGCTCGGCGACGCCCTGCACGCCGCAGTCGAGGCGCGCGCGAGTCTCCTGCACCGACATGAACAGCAGGTCGCCATAGACCGACACATCGCCCTGGCCTCCGGGGCATACCACCGAGGCAAGCAGCTCGGTCTGGGCGGGATCCTCGATGTTGTAGGTGTTGAAGCCGTGGTAGTTGCCCTGGAACAGGTGCTCGCCGGAGAAGGCGAGATCGGAGTTGGTGTAGCTGAGCTGCGGTGGTTGCGGGGTCTCGGGCTGCTCGGCAGGCGTCTGGTCCGCGCCCGCAGCGCCCTGCGCACCGCCGCGACCGCCCGCCGGCGGGCCCTGCTGTCGCGGCCGTCCGGCGGGCGCCTCGGGATCGAAGAAGCCGTCCGGCTTGGGCAGGTTCTTGACCAGCTCCATGTTCCAGGCGGCTTCGCCGGCGTCGCGGAAGCCCGCCCGGAGGCCGACGCGCGGATCGGAGGAGTCGCTCGACTGCTGGCCGGTGGCGGGCACGGCGAGCGCCAGGATCACGACAGCGAGAAGCAGAAGACGGACGGTGGCGGTATTCATTGTCGAGGCTCCTTGATCATCGCGTTGCGCATCGCGTTCATGCGGCCGATCTCGGCGCGCTGGTCGGCAACGACCTCCGCCGTGAAGGCCGAAATGACCGATTCCTGACCCGCGCCGGGGGTAGCGTACAGCTCGTCGACCATCACCAGCGCGCCCTCGTGGTGGCGGATCATCCCCTCGAGGAACAGCCGGTCGAACTCTTCCCCCCGCGCGGCGGCGAGCTCGTCCATCTGCTCGGGAGTCAGCATGCCGGGCATCAGCGGCATGCCGGGCATGTCGTGGTCGTGCACCGCGGGCGCATCTTCACCACGCGCTGCGAGCCATTCCTGCATCATGCGGATCTCGTCCTGCTGCGACAGGTCGATGCGCAGAGCCAGCAGCTTCAGGTCCTCGCGCCCGGTGCGCTCGGGCACCAGCGCGGTCATGTCGAGCGCCTGCGCGTGGTGGTGGATCATGCCCTGCATGAACTGCACGTCCGCCGGGGTGGCCTGCACTCCGGACAGGTCGGTGGCCTCCTCGCGGCTGATCGTGCGGCTGGGCTCGCCGGGGGCTCCCGGCTGGACAAGCACCGGCGCCTGGGCGGCCTCGCCGGTGGCTTCGGTTGCCGCGTTCGCTGCGGCGGCCTCGGCGGACGCACCGGTGTCGTTGCCGCCGGTGCCGCACGATGAGGCGAGACCTACGGCGACGATGAGGGTTGCGATGATCGGGACAGGAGCGATCTTCACGGCGCGGATGATACATCGCCGGCTGAACGGTTTCCCGGGGGCGGCCCGAGTTCACTTCGTGGCCCGGGCCCTGCCCCTCGCCGACGGTATCCGGTATATCGGGCCCAACGGGCGGATCGGCTGCGGTGGTGGCCTGTCAGCCGCCGGCGCTGGTGTAGCGGCGGATCGCCGTGCGCCAGATGAGGCGCGACAGAACCAGCGAGACGATGCCGACGAGCAGCGAGATCGCCAGGCCGGTGCCGCTCAGCCGGCCGGTGAGCGCCGACGCCGGGATCGTCGTGGTCCAGGCAATCGGCAGGAGGTACACCAGCACGAAGCGCAGCATGCCCGGGTAGGCGGTAACCGGGTAGCGGGCCGCGGCGAACACTGCGTCGAACAGCACCGACAGGTTCTCGACGCGCACGAACCAGAACGCCAGGCTCATCAGCGACACCCACAGCGAATACACCACAGCCACGGCCGACAGCATGGCGACGGCGAAAGCGGCGACCTGCAGGGCGGTGGGCCGGGTGTCGAGGCGAATCAACGCGTAGGCAACCAGGCCCAGGCCGGTGACGATGTCCGCGACGCGCCAGATCGACAAGCGGCGGAAAGAGACGAAGAACTGCGTCTCCACCGGGCGCGACAGCACCAGGTCGAGGTGGCCGTTGCGGATCTGCTCGGCGAGGTTGCCGAGCCCGGGGCGCAGCAGGGCGTCGACCACGCCGCCGAGGGTGTTGAAAACGCCCAGCAGTACCACCACCTCCCAGAAGCTCCAGCCGCCGAGCGCGTCGGTCTGGCGGAAGAACACCGCCAGCGTCAGCAGCGCCATCGCCAGCCAGAAGACCGTTCCGGCCATGGCGACGACGAAGTTGCCGCGGTATTGCATCTCCTCGGCCAGGTTGGTGCTCCACAGGGCGCGCAGCACCGCCAGCCGTGAAGCCGGCCGCCAGGCGCGCGGAGCCGCTGCGTCACTCATCGTTACCGCCTGCGCGCGGCGCACGGCGGCGAGCCCCCGACGCTGATCATCCGCCGACCGCCGCGTAGCGCCGCACCCCGAAGGTCCACACCAGTCGGTAGGCGATGCACCAGGCCACGAGCCAGCCGAGCGACAGGGCAAAGCCGCCCCAGAACCCACCCGGTGTCGAGATCCGTCCGGTGAGCACCTCGGCGGGAAAGCCGATCATGTAGGGAAACCAGGTCCAGTAGGCAAGCGATCGCACCCCCTCGGGCAGCAGCTCGAGCGGCGCGATGCGCCCGGCGAGGAAGAGCGACAGGCCGTACTGCAGGTCGGCGATGGCAGTTGCTCGGGTGATCCAGAATGCGCCCAACCCGGTGACGTATTGTGCCAGAAAGCGGATTGCCGCGGCCGGGATCACCGCCAGCAATGCCAGCGCCCAGCGCTCGGGGTCGAACGGCAGCCGTACCGCCGGCCAGGCGATCGCCAGCACCACCCAGCCGAAGCCCAGGGTCAGCGCGCCGCGCACCTTGAAGGCGATGTTCTCTGCGGCAAGCTCGTGCACCGGCGCCATCGGTCGGGCCAGCCGCGGGTTGAGCTGGCCCTCGCGGATCCAATGGTCGAGCGTCCAGGAGTCCCAGGCGACGGTGAGCTGATTGATCAACATGATGGCGAAGAAGTAGCGTGCGAAGTCGGCGCGGCCATAGCCCTGCAGGTCGCCGCCGCCGGCGATCGACCACCAGATGCCGAGTGCCAGTGTCGGTTCGACGAGCCCCCAAACCGTCCATATGCCTATTGCGGCGCGGTATTGCAGGTCGATCAGCCAGGCGTTGCGGATCAGCGCGGCGTAGCGCCGCACCCAGACGGCGAAGCTGCCGCGCTCTCGCTGCGGCGCGACAACCACGTTGCCGTCGCTCATCCGACCCTTCCCCATTTCTCCCCAGATTTCCCCTCTCTCTCCTCGTCTTCCTCCTTCGCTCCCTTCAGCTCTCCCGCATCGGCGCCGGTGGCCGCGCCCCGTTCCTGCTCGGCGAACACCGCGCGGATGACGTCCTCGATCGGCGGCTCGTGGATCGACAGGTCGGCGACGGGCAATGCCGCGAGCAGCCTTGCACTGATCGGCGCGGCCTCTGCGCGTGGCACCTCGAGGGTGGCGTACGGCGGCTCGAAGCGGCACAGTTCGCCGAACCCCTCGAGCTCGTTCCGGGCAACCTCCTTGCCGAGCACCAGGTCGATACGCTTGCGGCGGTTGGCGCGCGTCACCAGATCGCGTAGCGCGCCGTCGTACAGCAGCAGCCCCTTGTTGATGATCAGCACCCGCGACGCCAGGGCGGCCACGTCCCCCATGTAGTGCGACGTCAGCAACACCGTCGCGCCGGATCGATCTCGATAAACGCGAAGGAAGCGGCGGATGGCGTCCTGCGCGGCGACGTCGAGGCCGAGCGTCGGCTCGTCGAGAAACAGCACCTCCGGTCCGTGCAATAGCGCCGCCGCCAGCTCGCACTTCATGCGCTCGCCCTGCGACAGCTGGCGCACCGGTTTGTCGAGCAGGTCGGCGAGGCCGAGCAACTCAACCAGCTCGTCGAGCCGCTCGCGGTACTGCGGCTGCGGGATGGCGTAGATGGCGCGGTTGAGCAGGAAGGTCTCCTCCGGCGGCAGGTCCCAGACGAGCTGCTGCTTGTTTCCCAGCACCAGCGCGATGCGCTGCTTGAAGCGCGGCCCACCGCTCCACGGCTCGAAACCGGCGACCTCTGCGCGGCCGCCGTCCGGGTGCAGCAACCCGGAGAGCATCTTGATGGTGGTGGTCTTGCCGGCGCCGTTGGGCCCGAGGAAGGCGACCATCTCGCCTGCGTCGATGGTGAACGAGACGTCCCGCACCGCCTCCACGTTGCGATAGCGCGGCCGCAGCAGCGCCACCAGCGCGCCGCGCAGTCCGGGATCGCGGGTCTTCACCCGGTAGCGCTTGTACAGATCCTCGGCGACGATCCTGCCGGTCGGCACGGCGGGCATCTGGTCCTCCGACGTTGGCTCGACGCCGGCGATGGAGTCGTCGATCGCTTCGAGCACGGCGGCGTGGAACACCTCGGAGAGGGAGCATACGCCCTCGACGGTGCTCGGGCAGGCGGGCGCAGGGATCGAAGCGAAGGAGGTGATCTCCGTGGCTCGTCGGCGGGCCGCTCGCATTCGGCTCTTGTGCTGCGTAGCATGCGTACGAGGTTCCGGGTACGTTTCGACGAAGGACGTCGACGATGAAGTTGACCCCTCTCATCTCACCCTGGTTGCTCGTCGCGGCCCTCCTGGGCGGCGGCCCGGCCGCGTCGGCGACTCCGGCGCCTGACGGCGGGCAGACGGTCGATCGTGCCGCGGGGCCCCTACACGGCCTGGCGAGTACGGTCTCGGAGCACGACCTCGACAACCTCGATGTGCTCTATCAGCCGTGGACCGGTGACCTCGATGGCATCGTCGAGCGCCGTTTGCTGCGGGTGCTGGTTCCGCTGAGCAAGACGGAATACTTCGTTGACGCCGGTCAGCAGCGTGGCCTCTCCTATGAAGCGGCGGTCATGTTCGAGCAACAGCTCAACGAGAATCGCGGGGCCGACGAGCTGCACGTGCACCTGGCGATGATCCCGGTGGACCGCGACCAGCTCATCGCCGGCCTGGTGGCCGGTCACGGTGACCTGGCGATCGGCAACCTGACGGTTACGCCCGAGCGTGAGGAGATGGCGGCCTTCTCGGACCCGCTTGCGGAGGGCGTCAAGGAAGTCGTTGTCAGCGGTCCGGATTCGCCGGCGATCGCCTCGGTCGAGGATCTCAGCGGACAGGAAGTGCACGTGCGCCCCTCGAGCAGCTACTTCGATAGCCTTACCCGTCTCAACGAGCGTTTCGTAGCCGAGGGCAAGGCCGAGGTCACGTTGACGCCCGTGTCGGAATCGCTCGAGGACGAGGATCTGATGGAGATGGTCAACGCCGGCCTCCTGCCGCTGGTCGTGGTCGATAGCCCGAAGGCCGACTTCTGGGCGCAGATCTTCACCGACCTGGTGGTACACGACGACGTCGCCGTCGCCACCGACCAGAAGATCGGTTGGGCGTTCCGCAAGAACAGCCCGCAGCTCGCCGCGGCGGTCAACGAGTTCGTCGCCACCCACAAGCTCGGAACGCTGTTGGGCAATGTCCTGGAGCACCGCTATCTGCAGGACACGAAGTACGCTCGCAGGGCGCTCGACGAGGAAGGGCACGTGCGCCTGCGGAACCTGGCGGACACATTCGAGCGCTACGGCGGGCAATACGACGTGCCGTGGCTGCTGTTGGCCGCGCAGGGCTATCAGGAATCACGCCTCGACCAGAGCCTGGTGTCGCCCGCCGGCGCCATCGGCGTGATGCAGCTGCTGCCGTCGACCGCGGCCGACCCCAGCGTCGGCATCCCGGATATCGACGACCCGGACAACAATATCCACGCTGGCGCCAAGTACCTGCGCTTCATCTTCGATCGCTACTTTGCGCAAGATGCCGACAT
>JASFRZ010000188.1:0-9056 GCA_050114655.1 Acidobacteriota bacterium | reverse complement strand
CGTACGCGACAAGTACGCCTACGGCCGGCCGCGCTTGCGCGCCTTGCATCTGCGGCCGTCAGGCCCCCCTGCTGGTTGGGTGGTTGGCGGGTGCGTGGTTTGGGGCTGCCGCGGTTACTGTGCCCTGCTACATTCGGTGCTCATTGTGATTCTTGGGGCGGTGTAGAACCATCTTCACCCTATGTCCACGAAGCCGGCAGAAGTAGCTGACGAGGCGCCGCGCCAGACGGTCGAGGAGCTTGCGGACTTACGCGCGACGGTGCGTGCGCTGCGCGAGCGTATTTCCGACCTGGAGGCGACCTATGGAGCCGGCGCAGAGGCGGAAGAGCGCCTGCGCCGCACGCAGAAGGAGGCGCGCGAGACGCGTGAGCGGCTGGCGCACGTCGCCCGGCTGAGCACGCTCGGCGAGATGGCGACCGGCATCGCGCACGAGATCAACCAGCCGCTCGCCGCGGTGGCGACCTATGCGCAGGCGTGCAGCCGCATGATCCGCGCGCGCACCGCAGACGATGTCGAGTTGCTCGAGACGCTCGACCGCATCAGTCGCGAGGCGCTGCGCGCCGGCGCGATCATCAACAAGCTCAAGGATCTGGTGCGAAGGCGCGAAAGCGGTCAGGTGGAGTGCGAGATCAACAACCTGGTGCGCGATGTCGCCGGCCTCGCATCCGTCGATGCACACCACAAGGGACTGAGCCTTCGCCTGGCGCTTGCCGACGCGCTCCCCACCGTGGTCGCCGACCCGGTGCAGATCCAGCAGGTCATTCTCAACCTGATCCGTAACGGCCTCGAGTCCATGGAGGGGTGCCCGGGCGATTGCATCGTGCTGGTACGAACGGCGATGGTCGATGACCAGGCCGTCGTGTGCTCGGTGACCGACAACGGTGTCGGCGTCGACGAGGAGCAAGAGGCCGGGCTGTTCACGCCCTTCTACACCACCAAGGAGTCAGGCATGGGCATGGGCCTGTCGATCTCGCGCACCATCGTGCATGCACACGGCGGAAAGGTCTGGTACTCCCGCAATCCGGATCGCGGGATGACCTTCCACTTCAGCCTGCCGGCGCAGGAGTCCGGCGAAGGCTCAAACGAATAGCGCCTCGGCGTCGCTGCGCGACACCGTCGGCAGCTGACCCTGAACGCGATCTTCAACAGTCGAGCGCACCGCCTGGTGGTCGAGGCCGAGCAGGTGGCAGATCTCCTCGAACCACATGCTGGCGAAGAACTCCCGCGGATCGCTGTCTTCGACCATGCTACGGGCACGCTTGCTCTGCGCCGAACTGCGGCGCTCGCGGCCGCGCAGGTTCTCGAGATACTCGTAGTCCCGGATTGCTGTCTCGAGCACCGCGAACAGCATGGCGCGACAGGCGTCGGGATCCCACTCGTGGTTGGGGCGGGACTTGGCGAGCTCGGCGAGTTGCCGTTTCTCGCGCTCGGGAATGCGGGTGGACACTAACCTTGTGCGATACAAATCAGCACCTCCGGATCGCCCTCCGGGGTAGAACACGGCGATTGGCGTCGGGATTTGGTGGGAGCGACGCGCAAGTCGTTATCGTCGCACCGGTGGGCAGCGCGTGAAATACGCGCAACTACCTAGGCAAGTAAGGGACTTCGATCCGGAGCGGGGAGGGTTCACGAGGAGTCCGGGAAGAGCCCGCGGATCCCTCGACGAGGAGCCTCGTGCTATCGCTTCCAGGTAAGGAACTGGCGCACCAGGTCGGGCAGCGAGTCGGCGTTCATCTTGGCCATCACCCGTGCCCGATGGATTTCCACGGTGCGCGGGCTGAGGCCCAGGTCGAAGGCGATCTCCTTGTTGGCGCGGCCCTCCACGACGAGCTGCATGACTTCCATCTCGCGGCTCGTCAGCAGGTCGATGCGCTCCTGGATTCCCTGCTTGAGACGCGCGGCGTTGCGGTGCTTCGTGTCGCGGTCGACGGCGGCGTGCACCCGGTCGATGAGCTCCTGGTCGCGGAACGGCTTCTGGATGAAGTCGACCGCGCCTTCCTTCATCGCCTTGACGGCCATCGGTACGTCGCCATGGCCGGTGACGAAGATCACAGGGATGCTCGCGCCGAGTCCGTTCAGGTGCTCCTGTAGCTCCAGACCGCTCATCCCGGGCATACGGATATCGAGGATGACGCAACCGGGCTGCTGGGGGTCGAAGTCCTCCAGGAACTCCGCCGCGGAAGCGAACGACTCCACCCGCAGGCCCATCGAACGGATGAGCATCTCGGTGGACCGGCGCACCGCGTCGTCATCGTCAACGACAAAAATGATGGGGTCTGTATTCGCCATGACCAAACGGTGATTCCGCCGCCGCCAAATGTCAAACGCGGTTCAGCGCGGGCGCGGCACGAAGCGCGGCACCCGCGCGCGGTAGTGCAGGTAGTCGTCGCCGAATCGCTGCAGCAGCTCGGTCTCTTCGATGGCGGTGAGGGCGTAGGCCACCGGCACCAGCGCCAGCATCGTCACGTACGCGGCCAGGTAGTTGCTCGCCAGCGCAACGCCGAAGCCGCCGAGCATCACGCCGACGTAGCGTGGGTGTCGCACGCGCGCGTAGATGCCCTCGCACAGCAGGGTGCCCGGGCCCTCCTGAGGCGCCTTGATCTCGGGCACGCCGAGCAGCGTGCGCAGCTTGAGGTAGCGGCGGCACCGCACCTCCACCACGGCGGCGGCGGCGTACAACGCCGCCCCCAGCCCGACCAGCACCCAGCTGGTGCCGAACTGCACGCGTAACAGCGGCTCGCGCAGAGCGTACAGGCCGACGCACGAGGCGATCATCGCCGGGAACATCACTCCGTAGGTGATCCACGCGCCGCGCCGGCGCCAGAAATCGATGAACGGGTGAACGACGAACCAGAAGGCGAACGCGGGTGGATATGTAACCACCAGGATCAGCGCCAGGTAGTAACGGGCCGTGTCCATGCGCCGCCCCGTGGGCTCAGGACTGGCCGTTGATCGCCAGCAGTTCGACCTCGAAGATGAGCGTCGCGTTGGGGCCGATCTCGCCCGGCGGCGGGGTCATGCCGTAGCCCAGCTCGCCGGGGATGAAGAAGCGGTACTTCGACCCCACCTTCATCAGTTGCACGCCCTCCGTCCAACCGGGAATCACCCGGTTGAGCGGGAAAGTTGCCGGACTACCTTTCTCGATCGAGCTGTCGAACACTGTGCCGTCGATCAGCCGGCCTTCGTAGTGCACCGTGACCTCGTCGGTGGCCGACGGGGAGGGACCGCTGCCCTCCTCGAGGACCTCGTACTGCAAGCCGCTGTCGGTGACCATGACGCCGGGCTTGTCGGCGTTCTCGGCCAGGAAGGCGTCGCCGGCGGCCTTGTTCTCGGCGGCCTCACTGCTGCGGCGCTCGTCTTCCGCTGCCAGCATCGCCTGCTGGTACTCGGACATCGCCGACTGAATCTCCTCGGCGGTCATCTGGCCCTCCGCCCCGGCGAAAGCGTCGCGCAGGCCGGCGACGAGCTGGTCGACGTCGAGGTCGGCGGCCTGCGCGCTGAGCTGCTGGCCGGCGCTGAAGCCGAGCGCGTAGCTGGCGCGCTCCTCGAGCGTCTCGGGGGTGCCGGCGGTGCCGGAACCGGCGGCGCCGCCCTGATTGCACGCGACCACGCCGAGCGCGAGCACAATAACGGCAGATACAGAAGTGGACTTCATGATGAGGTTCCTCGGGTTAGGGAGCGGCGCCTACTTCCACTCCAGGTCGGGATTGACGATGACCGCCTGGTTGACGATGTCGAAGGCGCGCAGGACGTAGTTGGGCCACGCACCGGGGCCGATGCCGCCGGCAACCTCCCACCTCGCCGTATCGACCCGGTTGAAGCCTACCTCCATTTCGCCCATATAGCTGCTCGATTTCAGGATTCCGCCGTAGGTGTTGTACGTCCACACCTCCGAGCTCAAGCCGCCGGGGCGGATGCTGTCGGGGCGCCCGAGGATGACCCACACGCGTCCGCGATCCGAGCGCCAGCCGCGCGGGAAACCGGCGAAGCGCTCGTTGGCTCCGGCGACACGCGTGTAGAAGCCTTCTTTGAATGGGTTGCTGCGATCGCGCAGGTCGTCGTCGCGTCGGTCCCAGAACCAGGCGACGAAGTCGCGTCGCCGGTCGTCGTCGCGCAGGCCCTTCCAGATGTCGACTTCCTCGCGGGTCATCAGGTACTGCACCGGCCCCTCGGCCCACTTACTGACCTCGGTCTCCTGCTCGTAGGCGCGCATCGCCTCGGCCGGATCGGCCGGAAACTGGGCGCGCGCCAATCCGGGCGCGGCGAGCAGCCCGAGCATGATCGAGAGCACCAACAACGACAACGACCGACGGTCGTCCGACATCATCAAATCTCCTCCAAATCCACGTACGCCTATTCACTCGAACGTAGCACGCCGGCGGCATCCGGTTCACTGCGCCCCACGGCTCGCGATGCCCTGCGCAGCAGACGCCAGGCGAGCAGCAGGACCAGCACGACGGCGCAGATTGCCTGCAGCGCGCCGACGGTTTCGCCGGCGAGCGCGTCGGCGACGGCGGTCGGGTTGAGCCCGAGGCCGGCATACAGCGCGTTGATCGTCGCGCCGAAGGCGAGAGCGCACACGGTGACGCCGAGCAGGTACACCGCCAGCACCGAGCGCCCGAGGAAGCGATAGACCACCAGCACCGTGGCGACGTTGGTCGCCGGGCCGACCAGCAGCAGCACCAGCGCGGCGCCGGGGTCGAGCCCCTTGAGGATCAGCGCCGCGGCGATCGGCGTGGCGGCGGATGCGCAGATGTAGACAGGCGTGGCAACCAGCATCATCAACAGCGACGATACCCAGCCGCTCGGGACAGCGGCGAAGAAGCCGTCCGGGATCATCGCGGTGACGGCCGCGGCGAGGAGGAATCCGATCGCCAGCCAGACGGCGAGGTCATCGACCAGCGGGCCGAAGGCGTAGCGCAGCCCGTCGCTCAGCGCCCTGCGCAATCCGCCGGCGCGCGGCGCGTCGGCGCGAGTGTCGGCGTCGGCAGCGCAGCGGTCGTCGCAGCAGCAGCTCTCCGGCACGGCGGCGGGCGTCTGCTCAGGCCCGGCATCAGCCGGTAGCAGGCCCACCAGGCTGCCGGTCGCCAGCGCGGTGATGAATGCCGCCAGCGGCCGGGCGACGGTCATCAGCGGGTCCATCAGCGCCCAGGTGATGCTGATCGAGTCGACGCCGGTCTCGGGGGTGGAGATCAGAAACGAGGTGGTCGCCGCCTTGCCCGCGCCTCCCTCGCGCAGGCCGGTGGCAACCGGAATCACCGAGCACGAGCACAGCGGCAGCGGGACGCCGATGAGCGATGCCAGCAGCACCGAACGGAAGCTGTCCTCGCCGAGCAACTCGTAGATCCTGCGCTCCGGGATGAGCGCGCGCAGCAATCCGGCGGCGGCGAAGCCGAACAGCAGGAAGGGCGCCGACTCGGCCACGATGTTGACCAGCGCGGAGATAAGGGTGGCATCGTCCATGATTTTTAGTATAATCAAAAACGTAATTCGTGCTACCTAAAAATCACTCCGGTGAGCGACGGTCGTTGCACCGATGCGATTATCGTCCACGCTCCCACTGGATCGAGACATGGTCAACCCCGTCATCGCCTTGCTGATCGCCGGCCTGTTCGGAGGCGCCGCCGCGCTGCTTTTTTGGCCGGTACGTGGCCTGTACTGGCGCTGGGAGCACGTGTTGCGGGCCTCGGACCGTGTGCTGTCCGAGGACGCGCTCAAGCATCTGTTCGACTGCGAGTATCGCGAGATTCCCGGCACACTGCAGGGAGTCTCGGGGGCGCTGGGCATCTCCGACGACCGCGCCGCCGGACTGCTGGCGCGCCTGCAGCAGCTCGAGCTGGTGGCCTCCGAGGCGGCCGAGTACCGCCTCACCGCCGAGGGTCGCGCGCAGGCGCTGCAGATCATCCGTGTGCACCGACTGTGGGAGCACCATTTCTCCGAGGACACCGGCATGGACGCGGCCGCCTGGCACCGTGAGGCGGACCGCCTCGAGCATCGCACCTCGCCGGAGGATGCAGAGGCGATGGCGGCACGGCTCGGCTACCCTCGCTTCGACCCACACGGCGATCCCATCCCGACGGCCAGCGGCGAGATGCGCGCTCCGGCCGGTCGTCCGCTGAGCGACCTCGTAGCCGGCGAGGTCGGCCAGGTGACCCACATCGAGGACGAGCCCGATGTCGTGTACCGCGAGCTGCTGGCCGCCGACCTGCACGTCGGCACCCAGGTCAAGGTGCTCGCCACTGATCCCGCCGGGATTCGCTTCGAGGCCGATGGCGTCGAGCACGTGTTGTCGCCGGTGGTGGCCAACAATCTCGCGGTGGGCCCTCTACCTGCCGGCCGCGAGGAGCCGCGCGCCTTCGGCACTCTGGCTTCCCTGAAGCCGGGCGAGAGCGGCACCGTGGTGGGCATCGCCGCAGCATGCCGCGGCGTCGAGCGCCGTCGCATGATGGACCTCGGCATCGTGCCCGGTACCGTGATTCGTGCCGAGCTCGAAGGGCCGGGTGGCGATCCGATCGGCTACCGCATCCGCGGCGCCGTGATCGCTCTGCGCCGACAGCAGGCCGAGCGCATCCAGATCGAGCCCGGAGCGCGCGTGGCGGAGGGCGCCGTCGCATGAGCCATCCTTCTCCCGAAGCGTGCGCCACCTGCCCGGTGCACAACCTGGCAAACTTGCAGAAGCTCGGTGTCGACATGGCCGACTGGGACTATGTCGTGGCGCTGGCGGGCAACCCCAATACCGGCAAGAGCACGGTGTTCAACGCCCTCACCGGATTGCGCCAGCACACTGGCAACTGGCCTGGCAAGACGGTCTCGCGCGCAGAGGGCGGATTCCACGCCGGCGATGCCGACTTCAAGCTGGTCGATCTGCCGGGCACCTACTCGCTGCTGGCGACCAGCTTCGACGAGGAGATCGCGCGCGACTTCATTTTGTTCGGCAAGCCCGACGTCACCGTGGTGGTCGTTGACGCTACCCGCCTGGAACGCAACCTCAACCTCGCGCTGCAGGTACTCGAGATCACCGACCGCGTGGTCATCTGCCTCAACCTCATCGACGAGGCTCGGCGTCACGGCCTGCAGGTCGATCACCGGCGCCTGGCGCGCGACCTCGGCGTGCCGGTGGTGCCGACGTCCGCGCGTTACAACGAGGGCCTCGACGAGCTCCTCCAGGCCATCGTCGAGGTCGCCTCGGGCCAGGTTATCGGCAAGCCCCTGCGCGTTGGCGGCCGGTCGCCCGAGCTGCAACGCGTCGTAGTGCAACTGGCGGAGAAGATCGAGGTGGCCATTCCCGAGCTGCCCAACCCACAATGGGTGGCGCTGCGCCTGCTCGACGGCGACCAGAGCGTGCGCGAGGCGATGCGCCGCGGTGAGCTCAGGCGGCTGCAGGAGGAGCTGGCGCAGCCGCCGGGCGCTGAGGAGCCCGCACTCGGCAACGACGAAGACCGTTCCGCCGCCAATGCGATCGATCCCGCCGGGGCGGAGATCGTCGAGCTCGCCTCGGAGCTGCGCTGGCAGGTCGGGCCGGACTTCCACCAGGCGCTGATGGAGGGCATCTACACGGAGGCGGCGCGGGTCGCCGATCGCGCGGTGACGCGCGCGGACGAGCAGCCGCGCTTCGATCTCGACCGCACCATCGACCGACTGGTTACCAGCCGGACATTCGGCATCCCGCTGATGCTGTTGATGTTGACCGTGGTGTTCTGGATCACCATTGCCGGCGCCAACGTGCCCTCCGGCTGGCTCGCCGACCTGCTGATCGATCACCTCTACGTGTGGTTGCGCGACGGTGCGGCGAGCCTCGGCATTCCGTGGTGGATCTCGGGGCTGTTGATCGACGGAATGTATCTAGCGACCGCCTGGGTGGTCAGCGTCATGCTGCCGCCGATGGCGATCTTCTTCCCGCTGTTCACCCTGCTGGAGGACTTCGGCTATCTGCCGCGCGTCGCATTCAACCTCGATCGCGCGTATGGCCGCGTCGGCGCGCACGGCAAGCAGGCGCTCACCGCGGTGATGGGATTCGGCTGCAATGCCGCCGGAGTCATCGCCACGCGCATCATCGACAGCCCTCGCGAGCGGCTGATCGCGATCATCACCAACAACTTCTCGCTGTGCAACGGTCGCTGGCCGACGCAGATCCTGCTTGCCTCGATCTTCGTCGGCGCGCTCGCTCCCGCCTACCTCGGCGGGCTGATCTCGGCGCTGGCGGTGGTCGGCGTGGCGGTTCTGGGGATCGTGCTCTCGTTCGTCACCTCGTGGTTCCTGTCGCGCACCATCCTTCGCGGCGAGGTGTCGGCCTTCCACCTCGAGCTGCCGCCATACCGCCCGCCGCGCGTGCTGCGTACCATCTACACCTCGCTCATCGACCGCACCATCTACGTGCTGTGGCGCGCCGTCGTCTTCGCGCTGCCGGCTGGCGCGGTCATCTGGCTGGTGTCGAACATCACCATTGGCGGCACGAGCGTCGCCGAGCACGTCGTCAACCTGCTCGATCCCCTCGGGATGCTGGTCGGCCTCAGCGGCATCATTCTGCTCGCCTACATCGTCGCGATCCCGGCCAACGAGATCGTCATCCCGACCATCCTGATGCTGATCGTGTTGGTGCACCCGGTCAGCGGCCTCGGCTCGGGGGCGGGCGTGATGTTCGAGCTCGACAACCAAGCGGCCACCTCGCAACTGTTGCACGCCGGCGGCTTCACGCTGCTGATGGCGATCAACCTGATGCTGTTCTCGCTGGTGCACAACCCTTGCTCGACGACCATCTACACCATCTACAAGGAGACCGGCAGCGCCAAGTGGACGGCGCTGGCGTCGCTGCTCCCGGTGGGGATGGGGTTCGCGATCTGCTTTGTGGTTGCGCAGGTCTGGCGAATCATCGCCGGGATCTAGGGAGGCCGCGACGACGGCATCTGCGGCGTTGCGCTCCCTCGGGCCGACTCCCGCGTACGTGAGAGCACGCGTACGTCATCCCTGCGTTCGCGCGCCTTGCAGCTGCCGCCGTCACGGCCTCCCTGCGGACCTCTGCTGGTGCGCGGGTGCTTGAGCGATTGAAATCAGATAGG
>JASFRZ010000187.1:0-9063 GCA_050114655.1 Acidobacteriota bacterium | reverse complement strand
CGTAGTGCTGCGCGGTCTGCTCGTCGGGGTGTAGTACCTCGACATCGGGGCGCAGCAGGAACTGCCGCAGAACGCCCTCGTTGTGGTTGCCGTGCCGCCCCACCGCGAAGCCGCAGCGCAGCTCGCCGAGCACGATCAGCGGCAGGAACACCGCGGTCGCGGTCTCGACCTTTTCGACGGTGTCGGCGTCGCCGCGCGCCAGGTCGGTGTAGCGGTTGGTGTCGAGCGCGACCCTCATTCGGCCCACAGCTCGGGGTCGACGGTGTCCAGCTCGGCGATCGCTTCGTCGAACTCGGGGTCGTCCTTCCAGCTCCCGGCGATGTCTGACAGGTCGCGGTAGCGGACGGTCTCGGCACCCTGGCCGACGCCGCGCGCCATCGCCTCGAGCGCCACCTCGTTGAGGCTCTTACCCTCCTCGCGGGCGCGGCGGCGAAGCTCCTTGTCGAGTTTCTGAGGAATGTTGCGCACGGTGTATTGCATGCACTAAGTGTAGGCGATGCATGCACTTGATGAAATGACCAGAAAACGGAACATGCGCAGGATGGTGATTCCGCCGTTGTTTCAATCGTCTCCATCCATATAGTCTTCGACGGCCACCAAACGGGGCATTCCGGGCTCGGACGTCGAGGGCGGAACAATGGGCGATTACATGGGGACCACCGCACTTACCTACGCGCCATGATCGGCGCGTCGCTGGGCCACTACGAGATTCTCGATTCGCTCGGCGCAGGCGGCATGGGCGAGGTGTATCGCGCGCGCGACAGCAAGCTCAACCGCGAGGTGGCGATCAAGGTGCTGCCCGCGCACCTGGCCGACGACCCCGAGCGTCTGGCGCGGCTGCAGCGCGAGGCGCAGGTGCTGGCGGCGCTCAACCATCCCAACATCGCGGCAATCTACGGGCTCGAGGAAGCCGCCGTGCAGTTGGCCGGCGGCGCGGGCGGTGCGCCCGCTGACGGCGCCGCAGCGAGTGACGGAGCCACCATCCACTTCATCGTGCAGGACTTCGGGCGCAACGCGGCGGTGGTCGTCGCGCCGCTGGCGGGCTTCGACAGCGGGCGGGCGCCCTTCTGGCACCCGGACGGTGAGGTGGTCGGCTACCCGGTGATGGCCGAGGACAACTCGAATGCCATCCTGTTCGTCGACGCGCGCGGCGGTGGCTTCGTCGGTGATGCGCACGAGGATGCCTTTGACGGCGCGTTCTCGCCGGACGGTGAGCACCTGGCGTTCATCCGCGATGGCCGCATCTGGGTCGGCGAGCGATTCGGCCGCAACGCATCACCCTTTCCTTCCGACGCGGAGGACGTGTTCAGCCTCACCATCTCGCCCGATGGTCGCTACATCGCGTACCAGATCGGCTCTCCGGCCGGCGACGGCGCGGTGTTCGTGGAGCGCTTCCCCGACGGCGGCGGCCGCGTCGCACTCGGGACGGGCTACGTACCGCGCTTCGGCGCCGGTGGCCGATCGCTGTTCTTCAGCCGGCTTGCCGAAGATCGCGCCGGTGTGGCGATCACTACCGTGCCCTTGGATCCCGACACCGGCGCGCTCAGCGGCGAACCGCGCGCCGCAGTGGTGGTCGACATCCTGGCCGCCTCGCGCAACTTCAGCCTGCTGCCGGACGACCAGGTGGTCACCCTGCAGCCGGTCGCAGGCCCGCCGGCGCAAAACAACATCCTGCTGATCGAAGATTGGCAGCGACTGCTGGAGAGGGAACGGTGACGCGATGATCGGCAAGTCCCTCGGCCCCTACGAGATCCGCGAGCCGCTCGGCGCCGGCGGCATGGGCGAGGTGTACCTGGGCCACGACACCCGCCTGGGCCGCAAGGTGGCGGTCAAGGTGCTGCCGGCCGAGTTCGCCGCTGACCCCGAGCGCCTGGCGCGCTTCGAGCAGGAAGCGCGCGCCGCCGCGGCGCTCAACCACCCGCACATCGCGGCGGTGTTCGACGTCGGCTCGCAAGGGGAGGGCGACGAGGTCACGCACTACATGGTGCAGGAGTACCTCGAGGGCGAAACGCTGCGTGTCCCGCTCGACAAGGGCGCGCTGGCCAGCAAGAGAGCGCTGGCCTTGGCGGCCGAGTTGGCGGAGGCGCTCGCTGCCGCGCACGCCGCCGGCATCGTACACCGCGACCTCAAGCCCGAGAACATCTTCGTCACCAAGGACGGCCACGCCAAGGTGCTCGACTTCGGTCTCGCCAAGCTCACCGAGCTGGCGCCGGCGATGTCGCCCGGCACGCAGGCGAGCCAGTCGCCCACGCTGCTGGGCACGGTGGCCGGGCAGGTCATGGGTACGGCCGGGTACATGGCGCCGGAGCAGGTGCAGGGCGACGGTGAGATCGACCACCGCGCCGACCTGTTTGCCTTCGGCTGCGTGCTCTACGAGATGCTCACCGGCCGGCGCGCCTTCAGCGGCAAGAACGTCTTCGAGACGCTCAGCCAGATCGTCAGCGAGCAGCCACGCCGCATCGCCGAGCTCGATCGCGCGCTGCCGGCGCAGTTGCAATGGATCGTCGAAAAGTGCCTCGCCAAGGATCCCGCCGAGCGCTACCAGTCGGCGGCCGACCTGGCGGTCGACGTGCGTCGCGTGGCGGCGGGCATCGACTCGGGCGCCTTATCAGCCCCGGGCGCGGCCGCCGCCACCTCGTCCATCGATGCGCAGCCCGCTGGTGCAAGGTTCCCGATGGCGCTCGCAACGGTCGCCGCGCTCGCGCTCGTCGCGATCGGCGCGCTCGCCACCTGGTGGCTGGTGTCCGAGCCTCCCGACACAATGGTTCATCGCTTCGCCATCGAGTACCCGGTCAAGGACATCCAGAACACCTATTCGCGTGGCGTGACCGTATCGCCCGACGGCAAGTGGGTGGTCTTCTCGTCCGGCGAAGATCTGTGGATACGGGGCATGGACGACTTCGAGGCGACCGTCGTGCGCGGCGCGCACGGGAGCACATCCACCGGGTGGGCGCGTGCCCCGGTGTTTTCCCCCGACAGCCAGCGGTTGGCGTTCTGGGTCAACGGCGAGATTGTCGCCGCGCCGATTGCGGGGGGCCTGCCCGTATCGCTGGTGCGCTCCGAGAACCTGCCGCACGGCATCGACTGGGCGGCGGACGGCTACCTCTACTACTCGCACCGCAACAGCCGCGCGGTCTGGCGGGTGCCCGACGTCGGCGGCGCGCCCGAGATGGTCTTCGAGGCCCAGTCATTCCCCCTCGATCCGCAGCTTCTGCCCGGCGGCGAATGGCTGCTCTTTTCGAGCGTCGAAGAAGGCGTGCGGGCCTACTCCACCGCGACGGGGGAGCAGAAGGTGGTGGTGCAGGACGCGGTCGGCGGCCGCTACGTTCCGCCGGGTTACCTCGTCTACATCCGCGGCGGCGACCTGCTCGCCCAGCGCTTCGATGTCGGCAGCGCGTCCGTCAGCGGCAGCCCGCTGGTGACGGCGACGGGTGTCCGGCGCACCATCGCGGGGTCCGCGGACTTCGCCGTCACCCGTCGCGGGGATCTCGTCTACCGGCCGGGCGGCGCGGCGCAGGACAAGTTTCTGTTCACCTGGGTGAACCCGGACGGCAGCCGCGAGCCTCTGTCGATGGAGGCCGCGGCTTTCGACTCTCCACGCCTGTCCCCCGACGAGGCCCGCGTCGCTGTATCGGTCGACGACGGTAGTGCAACCGATATCTGGATCTACGAGCTCGCCGGGAGCCGCGTTCAACGCCTCACCACCACCGGAGACGCCGACCATCCTGTCTGGTCCGCGGACGGCGAGTGGGTGTACTTCGCCAAGGGAGGCGTCGGGCAGGGTGCCGACATCTGGCGACGTCGCGCCGACCTCAGCGGCGAGGCCGAGCCGGTGCTCGAGATCGAGGCGCGGCAGGTTCCGATGGGCATCTCGGGCGATGACCGGTTACTGCTGTTCTCCACCGACACCGGCAGCGATCGTGACCTCTACCGCCTGGAGCTCGACGGCGACGCCGAGCCGACGCCCGTCGTGGCGACGCCCGCCGACGAGGGTCAGGGAGACATCTCTCCCGACGGGCGCTTCGTCGCGTACACCACGGACGAAACGGGCGAGGTGCATGTGTTCGTCGTCGAGCTCGACAGCAATCGCCGCTGGCCGGTATCTCCCTCCTGGGGCTTCTTTCCGCGCTGGTCGCCGGACGGCGAAAAGATCCTGTTCCTGTCGAGCGATGGTTACGTGGCGTCGGACATCACGTTCGACCCCGAGTTCTCCGCCTCCACGCCGGTGAAGCTAGGCGACGCCGCGGCTATCGGGAATGGCACTTTCGACTGGAGCGTGCAGCAACAGCGCCTCCTGGCGTTTGCCGCGCCCGACGTCACGGTGGAGGAAAACATCGAGGACACGTTTCGCGTGCACGTGGCGCTCAACTGGCTGCACGAGATCGAGCAGCGCCTGCCCGCCGGCGGCTCGCCATGATCGGCAAATCAGTGGTCGAGCGCGACGCGCCTACCCCGGACCGTCGCAGCCGCTCGCGATGAGCAAAGCGTCGCAGACCTGTCGCATCTTCTCCGGCCCCACGGTCCCCACGAACGACCGCAAGCGGTGCTGCTCGACCGTGAACAGGTTGCACAGGTTGACGCACGACGCCCGCTTCAGACCCTCCGCCTTGCCCAGCTCCACCTCGGTGGGCGAGCCGCGCAACGTCGAGGTGACTGCGGCGACCGTCACGGTGTGCAGCAATCCGATCAGCGACGAGCGGCTCAGGATGAGCACCGGGCGCTGCTTGTCGGGGCGCGGTAGATCGAGCAGCCAGAGGTCCCCGCGCCTCAGCTCTCGGGCCATTCCTGCGCCCCGATCAAGTCAGCGACCTCCGCGAGCATCGCGTCCGCCTCGCCGTCGTACGCGCTCACCAGCCGCGCCTCCAGCTCGCGGCGCTCCTTGGCGGCGAGATACAGGCGGACGGCGGCACGGATGAACGCCGAGCGCCCCTTTTCGCGCACCTCGGGATCCGCGTCGATCCGGCGCAACAGCTCGGTGTCGATCGAGATCTGCACGGGTGTGACGGGCATGTTGGAGATATACAACATGATTCTTATTGGGTCGAGGCCATATGAACATTCGGGGATCGGTGCGGCTTGCAGCGAGCATGCGCGGGACCGCGCACGTCGTCATGGCCTTGGGGGCGTTGTGGGCAGTAACCGCTATTCGCTAATCTTCGACGGCCACGATCGTTGGTTTTCCTGTTCTCGAGAAGGCTGCGGGCCAAGCATGCGCGATCTTCGCCGGGCCGCGCCCGCGCCGATGTCCCCATGATCGGAACCACGCTGGGCCCCTATGAGATCCTCGAGCCGCTCGGCGCCGGCGGCATGGGCGAGGTGTACCTCGCGCAGGACACCCGCCTGGGCCGCAAGGTGGCGGTCAAGGTCCTGCCGGAAGAGTTCGCCTCCATGCCCGAGCGGCTGGCGCGCTTCGAGCAGGAGGCGCGCGCCGCGGCGGCGCTCAATCACCCCCACATCGCGGTGATCCACGACATCGGCTTCGAGCCGGCGGCGGCCGATGGCGGCGAGGCGACGGCCACCGGCGGTATCCACTACATGGTGCAGGAGCACCTCGAAGGCCAGACCCTGCGCGCGCTGCTCGACCGGGGCGCGCTGCCGGTGAAGAAGGCGGTCGACCTGGCGGGCGAGATCGCCGAGGCGCTGACGGCGGCGCACGAGGCCGGCATCGTGCACCGCGACCTCAAGCCGGCCAACGTCTTCGTCAGCCCCAAGGGGCACGCCAAGGTGCTCGACTTCGGCCTCGCCAAGCTCACCGAGGCGGTGATGCTCGGTTCCGCCAGCGGGTCGGATTCGCGCTCGCCCACCATGCTCGGCACCGTCGCCGGGCAGGTCATGGGCACCGCCGGGTACATGGCTCCCGAGCAGGTGGAAGGCGAGGAGGTCGACCATCGCGCCGACATCTTCGCTTTCGGGTGCCTGCTCTACGAGAGCGTCACCGGTAAGCAGGCTTTTGCCGGCAAGAACGTGCTCGACACGCTGCACAAGATCGCCAACAGCGAGCCGCAGCCGCTCATCGAGCTCGACCAGCAGCTACCCGTCGACCTGCAGCGCATCCTGCGCAAGTGTCTGGCCAAGGAGCGCAGTGCGCGTTACCAGACGGCGAGCGACCTGGCCGTCGATTTGAAGGCGCTGGCGGCGGAGATCGAGGGCGGCACCGCCCTGCCGCTGAGCGCGGTGTCCAGCACCATGCCGCAGGGCGCGGCCGGCGGCGTGGCCGCGGGCGCCGGCGCGCGGGCGGGTAGGGGAGTCTCGATGAGCGTCGCCGCGGCGCTGGTCGCGGTTACCGCGGTTGTCGTCGGTCTCGGCTCCTGGCTGCTGCGCCCGTCGCCGCAGACCGACACGGTGGTGCATCGCTTCACGATCCCCGCACCGGGCTTCGACAACTTCGTGCAGATCGGCGTTCCCTTTCTCGCCATCTCCCCGCAAGGCACCGACGTGTACTTCTCCGCCGCTGAGGGATCGGAAGCAGGTCTCATGCATCGCCCGATGGACGGATTGCTCGCGCAGCCTGTGCCGGGTGCGCCTCCGATGGGTATCCCGCGCGTATCGCCCGACAGCGAGTGGATTGTCGGCACCAGTGAGTCCGGCACTCTGATGGTCGTGTCCCGCCTCGGCGGGGCGCCGCGGGTGGTGGGTCAGGGCGCCCTGGGTGCCGACTGGCTCGACAACGACACCCTGGTCTACTCGGATGGCACCACCTTGTTTCGCGTCGCTGCCGCCGGGGGTGAGGCGCAGAAGCTGTGCGACGTGCAGGGGGTCGAAGGGCTGGTCTATATCATTCCGCGCCTGCTACCCGGCGGGCGCCATGCTCTCTTGACCGAGCTGGAAGGCATCGGCGTGGACGGCCCGACCCGCGTCGTGGCGGTGTCGTTGGAGACCGGCGCCATCGACGCTGTCGTCACGCCCAACGGCGCCGAGGGGTTCTACGCGGAGTCCGGTCACGTCATCTATCTACGCGATGCCACCGTCGAAGCGGTGCCCTTCGACCCCGCCGGGCCGGCACTGCTGGGCCCTCCGGTGCCCATCCTCCCCGACGCGCTGGTGGTTGAAGGCTTCGGCGCGCAACTCGACGTCTCGCGCACCGGAACGCTCGTTTATCTCGCCGGGGCGTTGCCTGCGTCCGCTGGGCGCACGCTGACCTGGGTGGGTCGCGACGGCAGCGCGACCGAGGTCTTCTCGGTTCCGGGATTGGCCGTGCAGCGGCCGCGTATCTCGCCCGACGGCGGTCGCGTCGTGCTCGAGGTGAGCGAAGAAGGACGGCGCCAGGTGCGTGTCTACGATCTCGAGCGCGGCACCTTCATCCCCATGCCCAACGCCGGTGACGATGTCGATCCGATCTGGACACCGGACGGCGAGGACATCACGTTCGCGTCCAACCGTCAGGGCGTCGAGCGTCTGTTCATCCGCGCCGCCGACGGCACCGGCGAGGAGACCGCGCTGCCGGAGGCCGATTTCAACCAGACGCCCTACTCGTGGTCGCCCAACGGCGAGCTCGCCATCTACACGCGCCCGGCCGACGGCGGCAGCCGCGACATCTCGGTGCTGTCACGCGACGACCAGTGGAGCGCGCGCGTCATTCGGAACACCGAGTTCAACGAGCGCTCGCCGGCCTTCTCGCCCGACGGCCGGTGGCTCGCGTACGCCTCGGACGAAGGCGGGCAGGACAACGTCTACGTGATGCGCTGGCCCGGCCTCGATCAACGCATCACCGTTTCCCCCAACGGCGGCAGCGCGCCGGCGTGGTCCGCCGAGGGTGACGAGCTGTACTACATCTCGCTCGACGGCGACATGATGGCGGTGACCGTCCAGGCCGGCGATCGGCTCAGCGTGAGCCGCCCGGAAGCGCTGTTTTCGATGGAGGGCTACGTGACCGAGCGCTTGGTCAGCGGCAGCCGCCCCTACGACGTCGCAGCCGACGGCCGCTTCCTGGTCCTGCGGGATCCGCAGCGCATGCGCGGCACCACGACGTCGATCACGGTGGTACTCAACTGGTTCGAGGAGCTGAACGCGCGCGTGCCGGCTGGCCGCTAGCGCTCCCCGACCGACTCGCGCGCCCGTTGCAGGATGTAGCCGTGGATCATGCGCACGTCGTCTTCGTCGAAGACGTCGTCGAAGCGCGGCATGCCCAGATGCTCCCGGCTGCCTCGCAACACGATCTCGGCGAATTGCTCGTGCACGCCGGCCGACATGCGTCGCAGGTCGGGCGTGATGCCACCGCTGCGCACGTCGATGCCGTGGCATGCCACGCAGTAGTCGGAGAAGAGTTTCCGGCCCTGCTCCACGTCGCTGTCCGTGACGGTCAGCTCGAACCGGGGTGGCTCGATCGGTGGCAACGGGGCCAGCGGCTCCGGAAGCGTCGCGTCGCCGTCGAGCGCGAACACCAACAGCCGGCCCGGGCCGATGCTTCCTTCTCCCAGCCCCGCGTTGACGAGAACCTCGGGGCCGCCCCAGCCGGCGAGCACCGCAACGTACTGGGTGCCGTCGACCGCGTAGGTGATCGGCGCGGCACCGATTCCGGTTTCCTGGTTGAACTCCCAAAGGAGCACGCCGTCGCCGGCTCGATAGGCGCGAAAGCTTCCGTCGGCGCGGCCCTGAAAGACGAGTCCCGCCGCCGTCGACAGGGTCCCGCCGCTCAGCGGCTGCGGATGCTCGACGCGCCACGCCTCGCGTTGCGCGACCGGATCCCACGCCACCAGGTGACCGGTGAACGGGACTTCTTCCCCCGATGTCTCGCCGCTGTAGAGAAAGTCTCCCCCGATGTTGTCTCGGCGGCGATCGTAGTTCCACTCGTCGTCCACGGCGTACAGCATGGAGTGCTCGTACACGGGAAAGTAGACGAGCCCGGTGTCGGGGTTGAAGGACATCGGGTTCCAGTTGTGCGAGCCGTTCGGACCCGGCGCCACGTGCACGCCGCCCTCGAGTGCCCGGGCCGCGGGGTTCTCGATGGGCCGTCCCTCGGCCGTGAGCCCGGTCGCCCAGGTAACGTTCGCGAACGCTTCACCGGATAGGAACTCGCCGGTCTCCCGATCGATCACGTAGAAGAAACCGTTCTTGGGCGCCTGC
>JASFRZ010000186.1:0-9067 GCA_050114655.1 Acidobacteriota bacterium | reverse complement strand
GGTCCTCGTCACCGAACGCCAGGGTTACCTGCTCCGTGTCGTCGCGTTTGTCTTGGGCCATGGATTGTATCGGGGGTGCAGACTCCGTGAATGCGTCGCTCGGAAGCGGATTGTCTCACAGACGCATCGCCGCCGCCCGCAGGAGCGCGCGCTGTCGACATTGGGCTTTCCGAGCGCTCCTCAGGAACGCTCGTGCGTTGCGTCAACGGTGCAGTCGAGGGTGTCCTCGGCGAGCCGCACGGTGACACGGTCGCCGGATGCCACATCGCCCGCGCAGCGCACCACCACACCGTCCTCGGCGCGGCGGGTGATCGAATAGCCCCGTCCCAGCACCGCCAGCGGGCTGAGGGCTTCGATGCGCGCGACCACGGCGGCCAGGCGGGCGCGGCGCCTTTGCAGTATGCGGCCGGCGGCTGCCTCGGCGGCGCCGGCGGCGCGCTCGGCACGGGCCCGCTTGCGCAGCGCCATCGCCGTCGGGTTGCGCGCGCTGAGCAGGCGGGCAGCGTCGTGCAATGTACGGCGGTCGGCGGTCACGCGTCGCTCGAGATAGGTGGTGAGGCGGGAGAATTCTTCGTCGAGTCGCTGCCTGTAGCCGCGCAGCAGACGTGCAGGTTGGCGCAGGCTGCGCTGTAATCCGGACGCCTGCAGGTGGTTACGGGCGCGCAATAGCGCGTGCGACAGGGTCGCCGTCGCGCGTCGCTCCATACCGTCGAGACGCTCGACGAGCCGCGTGCGGCTCGCGGCCACCAGCTCGGCGGCAGCGGTCGGCGTGGCGGCGCGTGCGTCGGCCACCAGATCGGCGATCGTCTGATCGATCTCGTGTCCCACCGCGGAGACGACCGGAATCGAACAGGCGGCGATGGCGCGCGCCACGGGCTCTTCGTTGAACGCCCACAGGTCCTCGCGCGAGCCACCGCCGCGGCCGACGATGATCACGTCGGCTTCGCCGTGGCGATCGAGGCGGGCGAGCGCGGCAACGATCTCGGCGGCGGCGCCATCGCCCTGCACGCGGGCCGGCGACAGGATGACACGCAGCGGGACCTCGTTCTTCTGCCACACCCGCGTCATGTCGCGCCAGGCGGCGCCGGAAGCCGAAGTCACGACGCCGACGCAGCGGGGCAGCAATGGCAGGCGGCGCTTGCGCGCGGCGTCGAACAGGCCCTCCTCGGCGAGGCGCGCCTTGAGCTGCTCGTAGGCGAGCTGGAGAGCACCCCAGCCCTCGGGCTCGAGCACCTCCGCGATGATCTGGAACTTGCCCTGGGCGACGTAGATCGTCGCCTGCCCGCCGACGATCAGCTCCATACCATCCTCGACGTCGAACGGTACCTGGCTGTTGGCGCGAGCGAACATGGCCACCGGTACGCGCGCCGCCTCGTCTTTGAGGGTGAAGTACCAGTGACCGCTGGCGTGGCACACCAGGCGGCTGACCTCTCCGCGCACCCAAACGAACGGCATCGTCTCCTCGATGATGTCGCGCGAGAGGCCGACGAATTGCGACACCGACCAGACCTGGCGCTCGGCGGCGGTGGGCGTCCGGCTCGTCGCCATCAACTGTCGAAGATGCGCCCGGCGATCTCGTGGTCCTCGCCGTCGCAACGGTGCAAGGGGCCCGGAGGGTCGAGAAAGGCCTCGATGCCGGTGGCGCGGCCGGTATGCGGATCGACATCCACGACCGCGCCGGCGACCCGCGGGTTGGCGGAGGCGACCTGGAAGCGCACCGGGCGGGCAGTGATGAAGCGGTGCAGGGCCAGGTCGGGGCGGGTGCCGATGACCGAATCGTAAGGACCGGTCATGCCGACGTCGGTGCAGTACGCGGTGCCGGCGGGCAGCAGGCGCGCGTCTGCGGTGGGCACATGGGTGTGGGTGCCGAGCACCGCCGCGACGCGGCCGTCGGCGTGCCACCCCATGCCGATCTTCTCCGAGGTCGCCTCGGCGTGGAAATCGACGAGGACAGTGGCGGTTGGATCGCCGATGTCGTCGAGGATCTCGTCGAGTGCGCGGAACGGGCACTCGATCGGCGGCATGAACACTCGCCCCTGCAGGTTGAGCACGATCACCGTGTGACCGGTGCGCGAGCGGCCGTGGAAGATCCCTGTTCCGGGCGTGCCGGGAGGGAAATTCGCCGGGCGCAGCAGGCGCGGCTCCTTGTCTATGTACTCCTCGATGCCGCGCTGCGCCCAGATGTGGTTGCCGCTGGTCAGCACGTCGACCCCGAGCGCCAGCAGTTCGTCGGCCAGGGTAGGGGTGACGCCACGGCCGGCGGCGACGTTCTCCGCGTTGACGATGGTGAAGTCGACGTCATACCGGCTCTGCAGGTCGGGCAGGCGCGCTTCCAGGATGCGTCGTCCCGGCTTGCCGACGACGTCACCAACAAAAAGCAGCCTCACCGCGCGTATCCTACGGCGCGGGTCTCCCGGATCACCGTGACCTTGATCTCGCCCGGGTACTGGACCTCCTTCTCGATGCGCTTGGCGATGTCCTTTGACAGCCACACCGCCTCGTTGTCCGACACCTGGTCGGACTCCACGATGATGCGCAGCTCGCGCCCCGCCTGGATGGCGTAGGCCTTGCTGACGCCGTTGAAGGCGTCTGCGATCTCCTCGAGCTTCTGCAGCCGCTTGACATAAGTCTCCAACATGTCGCGGCGGGCGCCCGGGCGAGCGGCGGAGAGGGCGTCGGCGGCCTGCACGAGCACCGCCTCTACGGTCTTGGGCTCGACGTCGAAGTGATGCGCCTCCATGCCCCAGATCACCGCGTCCTCCTCGCCGTAGCGGCGCAGCAGGTCGATGCCGATGGTCAAGTGGGTGCCCTCGACTTCGTGGTCGACCGCTTTGCCGATGTCGTGCAGCAGACCGGCACGGCGCGCGACGTGGGCATCGGCGCCGATCTCACCGGCGAGAATGCCGGCGATGGTCGCCACCTCGATGGAGTGTTTGAGCACGTTCTGCCCATACGACGTGCGGAACTTGAGCGTGCCGAGCAGGCGGATGAGCTCGGGGTGGAGCTCGTGGATCCCGAGCTCGGCGGCGGCCTCGGTGCCGTCGTTGCGGATCTGCTCCTCGATGTCCGCACGCACGTGCTCGACAACCTCCTCGATGCGCGCCGGGTGGATGCGGCCGTCGGTCACCAGCTGCTCGAGCGCCAGGCGGGCAATCTCACGCCGCAGCGGATCGAAGGTGGAGATCAGCACCGCTTCCGGGGTGTCGTCGACGATCAGGTTGACGCCGGTGATCATCTCGAAGGCGCGGATGTTTCGTCCCTCGCGGCCGATTACCCGACCCTTCATGTCGTCGGACGGCAGCTCGACGAGCGACACGGTGTGCTCGGCAACGTGGTTGCTTGCGGCGCGCTGGATGGCCATCGAGATGATCTGCTGCGCCTTCTTGCGCGCCGACGCCTTGGCGTCCTCTTCGATGCGCCGCACCAGGCTGACGGCATCCTCGCGCGCTTCGCGCTGCATCATCTGCGACAGTGCCTGCTTGGCCTGCTCCGACGTCTGCCCGGCGATGCGCTCGAGACGGGTGAGTGCCTCGGCGCGTTTGCGCTCGGCTTCCTTTTCGGCCGCGTCGACGCGATCGATCTTGCGGCGCAGCTCGCGCTCCAGGCGCGAGAGCTCCTTTTCCCGGTCTTCGAAGGCCGACGTCCGCCGCTCGAGCTTCTCCTCGCGGCGTGCGATGCGTCGCTCGAGCTTGCTGAGCTCGCGCCGCCGATCGCGGCTTTCGTCCTCGAATGCCTGGCGCGCCTTCAGATGCTCTTCGCGCGCCTCGATTTGAGCTTCCTTCAACAGCGCTTCGGCGCGCTTTTCGGCTTCCTTTGTCAGCTCCTCGGATCGGCGTTGCGCGTCGTCGAGCAGGCGGCCGGCGAGGCGCCGGCGGGCGAAGAACCACAGGGCGAGGAGGATCGATCCGCCGATGACCACGCCCACGGCAGCGGCCGTGGCAGTGCCCATCGGTGACACCGTGGGAGCTTGGGCGAGGAGGCCGAGGGTGCTGGGACCGCTGGTGGCGTACATGGTCACCGCCTATCAGCCTCGCGTCACGAGGGGACAGCAGGCGCGACCGTGCAGCCGCCCAACCGGGTGCCGATGGCGACGAGAATCGTCGCAGGAAAAGGGGAGACGCTGACTGCTAGCCTAGCGGCCCCCTGTTGCTGAAAAGCGGCTCGAATTCACCGAATCCATACAATACCCGTGCGATCGTCCTGTTTCCGTTCGATTTCCCGTGCCGACTTCACGTTCTCTCGGCGTACATTTTTGATGATGCGGCCGAGTCCCTTTGCCGCACCCGGTTTAGCTGTCGAGTCGCCTCGTTTATCGAGGGCCTAATGCGTTCGTAGTTTTCCAATCGCCGGCAAGCCGGCGAGTCCATCAATCGAAGTTACTCAGGCTATGTTAGCGACTGGCCGCCGGATTGCAAAGGAGGGCCGCTCAGCGCTGGCGGGCGCCGCAATTCTTGCCCAGAGCGTCGATCAGCAGGCCCTGCCCGGCGTCGATCTCGTCGGCGGTGAGGGTGTGGTCGTCGGCGCGGAAAAGGAATCGGACCGTCATGCCGCGACTGTCGGCCGGGATCTCCTCGCCCTCGTAGATCTCCACCAGCGAGATGCCGGCGAGTGGCAGTTGCGCGCTTTGGGCCGCCTGTCGCGCGGTGTCGTGAATGTTCGACCAGGTCACCTGGTGTGGCACCACCAGCGCTACGTCGCGCACGCCGCCCGGGTAGCGTGACACCGGCTGGTATTGCGCCGTCGGGTGGGGACGATCGAGCAGCGCGTCGACATCGAGCTCGGCGATCCACACGTCCATGTCGATGCCGAAGCGCGCCGCCGTGTCGGCGGCCACCTTGCCCGCCCAGCCGTGCGCCGCGATGTCGTCATCGCTGCACTGCAGCAGAGCGGTGGCGTCGGCGGCCAGTGCGGGTGCCTCGCCGACGCTCCACTGCCATGCCGGCCAGGCCATCTGGCGCGTGACGCCGTCGACGATGCCTTTGAGATCGAAGAAGTCCACCACGCCGCCGCTCTCTTCCCAGTGCGACGGGCGGCGCTCGCCGCACAGGACGATGCCCAGTCCCCAGCGCTCGCTCAGGCCGTCGTCGGTGAGCGGACCGTTGAAACAGCGCCCGACCTCGAACAGCCGCAGCGCTGTCTGGCCGTGGTTGACGTTGTGCGCTACGGCGGCAAGCAGGCCGGGGGCGATATGGGCGCGCAGCACGCCGAGCGACTCGGAGATGGGGTTGGCGATGGCCACCGCCTCGGCACCGTCGGGCAGGAAAGGCGCCTGCTCCGCTGTGGAGCTGAGCGAGCTGGACATCGCCTCGTGGCAGCCGAAAGCTGACATGCAACGTTTCAGACGGCGCTCGCCGAGCACTTCGGGGGTTGCCCGTTCCTGGACGGCGCGGATCACCGGCAGGGTGGCGGGAAGGCGATCGTAACCGATGTGCCGGCCCACCTCCTCGATGAGGTCCTCCTCGCGCGTCACGTCGGGGCGGAAGCTGGGCACGCCGACGCGGTACGCGTCGCCGTCGGCCTGAACCGCGAAGCCGAGGCGCGTCAGGATGTCCTCGATGTCTTCGGATGCGACGTCGATACCCAGCAACCCTGCGAGACGATCGCGTCGCAGCACCGTCTGGGTGGGGGCGGGCAATTCGCCGCGAACGTCGAGAGTTCCGGGAGCGAGCTCGCCGCCGGCCATCTCCACGATCAGCGCGGCCGCGCGGTCGAGCGCGGCGAGCATGCCGTCGCACGCCGGTGAGCGCTCGAAACGGTGTGAAGCGTCGGTGTGCATGTTGAGCCGCTGGGCGGTCGCGCGTACCGCTGCGGGGTCGAACCAGGCGCCCTCGAGCAGCACGTTGGTGGAGCCGTCGCTGATCGCGCTCTCTGCGCCGCCCATGATGCCGGCAAGAGCCACGGGCCTGTCGGCGTCGGCGATGACGACGTCGGTTGCGCCCAGTGTGCGGCCGACGTCGTCGAGGGTCACCAGATGCTCGCCGTCGTGTGCCCGGCGCACGACGATGCGCTGCTCGCCGAGCTTGTCGAAGTCGAAGGCGTGCAGCGGGTGGCCGAGCTCCCATAGAACAAAGTTGGTGATGTCGGCGACGTTGTTGAGCGGCCGCAGGCCGATGGCCTCCAGAAGGGCCACCATCCAGGGCGGGGAAGGGGCCACCTTGACGCCGCGGATCAGGCGCGCGCAGTAACGCGGGCAGCCCTCGTAGTCGTCGACCCGAACCGAGGTGAGCTCCTCGATCGGCGGGCCGGACTCCGCGGCCGCCGCCTCCGGAAGGGCGAGGTCGACGCGCCGCGCGGTGGCGATCTCCCGCGCCACGCCGACGTGGTTCATCGCGTCGACGCGGTTGGTCGGGATGTCGAGGTCGAACACCGTGTCGGCGCCGTGCGGACGGCGATCGTCGACCACCATGCCGCAGCGCGTCAGCAGGTCGGCGAGCTCGTCGATCGAATCAGGCAGCTCGACGTAACGGGCGAGCCAGTGGGCGGAGAAGTACATGGCGGGTCAGACCGCGAACTGGCGCAGGAAGCGCATGTCGTTCTCGTAGAAGACGCGGATGTCGGTGATGCCGAAGCGCAGCGCGGCGATGCGGTCGATGCCCATCCCGAAGGCGAAGCCCTGCCACTGTTGGGGGTCGTAGCCGACTGCCTCGAGTACGTTGGGGTGCACCATTCCGCAGCCGAGCATCTCGATCCAGCCGTGGCCGGCGTTGGCGTCGAGCTCGGCGGAGGGTTCGGTGAAGGGGAAGTAGCCGGGGCGCAACCGCGTCTCGGTCTGCGGGCCGAACAGCTCCTTGGCGAAGTGATCGAGCGTGCCCTTGAGATCGGCCATGGTGATGTCGCGGTCGATCACCAGCCCCTCGCATTGCACGAACGACGGCGTGTGGGTGGCGTCGGGCGTATCGCGGCGGTACACGCGGCCGGGGACGATGATCGCCAGCGGAGGTTCGTGGGCCTGCATGTGACGGATCTGCATCGGCGAGGTGTGGGTGCGCAGCAGCCAGTCGCCGCCCAGGTAGAGCGTGTCTTGGATATCGCGCGCAGGATGATCGCGCGGAATGTTGAGCGCCTCGAAATTGTAGAAATCGTGTTCCGCTTCCGGCCCGCCGACGACCTGGTAGCCCATGCGTGTGAACGCGCCGACGATCTCCTCGAGAGCCAGCGTGATGGGGTGCAGCGAGCCGGTTTCGACCGCGCGCCCGGGCAGGGTGACGTCCACCTGATCGCCGGCGCCATCGGCCTTGTCGGCAAGGAGCCGCGCCTCGATCTCGGCGAGCCGCGCCTCGATCGTCTGGCGCGCGCTGTTGGCCGCGCGGCCGACAGCGCCGCGCTGCTCCGGCGCGACATCGCGCATGGAATCGAAGACCGCGGTCAGTCGGCCGCGCTTGCGTCCCAGGTACACCGCGCGCAACTCGTCGAGCGCGATCTGATCGCGCACCTCTCCCGCGTCGCGCTCGAAGTCGCGTTGCAGCACTTCGATATCTGCGAGAGGGTCGCCTGCGGGGTCGGCTTGTCCGCTGTCCTCGACCACGGCTATCCGGTCTCCGGACGGTTCAGGCTGCGAGGGAGTCTTTGGCAGCGGTGGTCAGCTGCGCAAACGTCTCGGGGTCCTCGACGGCGATCTCGGCCAGGACCTTGCGGTCGAGACCGACGCCGGCTGCCTTGAGGCCAGCCATGAAGCGACTGTAGGAGATGTCGTTCTGGCGGCAGCCGGCGTTGATGCGGGTGATCCACAGGCGGCGGAAGTCGCGTTTGCGCAGCTTGCGCCCGGTGTATGCATACTGCATGGCGCGATCGACGGCGTCGCGCGCCGAGGCATACAGCCGGCTGTCAGATCCGTAGTAGCCCTTGGCTTGCTTGAGGATGCGGCGGCGTCGGTTCTTGTGGACGTTGCCGCGCTTTACTCGGGGCATGACCGTTTCTCCGTTCGTAAGGCGTCAGCTGTAGCGCTCCGGCAGCAAACGCTCGAGGCGCTTCTGGTCGGTAGCGTCCACAATCGCCGACTTGCGCAGGTTGCGCTTGCGCTTCTGCGACTTGTGTCCCATCAGGTGGCTGGCGTAGGCGTGGTGGCGGGAGAACTTGCCCGAGCCGGTGCGCTTGACGCGCTTGGCGGCGCCACGATGCGTTTTCATTTTCGGCATTTCGGTACCCTCGTTTCTTTACTGCACTCGTTCATTGACAGGGAAGGCGCCGCTCAGTCGCGCTTCGGCGTGATGATCATGTGCATCAGTCGGCCTTCCATGCGCGGCGCCTTGTCGACGCGAACGGCATCGCCGAGCTCCTCGACGACACGATCCAGAATCTTCCTGCCGTATTCCGGATGCACGACCTCGCGTCCACGAAACATGATGGTCGCCTTGACCATATGTCCCTGCTTCAGGAAGCGCTGAATGTGCTTCATCTTGAAGTCGTAATCGTGTTCGTCGATCTTGGGACGAAACTTGACTTCCTTCAGCTGGGTGTGGTGCTGCCGCTGCTTCTGCTCCTTGGCGATGCGATAGGCGTACTTGCCGTAATCCATCAGCCGGCAGACCGGCGGGTCGGCATTCGGCGCGACTTCCACCAAGTCGAGCCCGAGTTCCTGCGCCCGCGCTCGCGCAGCGTCCGTGGGAACGACGCCGAGCTGTTCGCCCTCGGCGTCGATCAGCCGGACCTGCGGCACCCTGATCATGTCGTTGATCCGGTGTTTCTTCTGTTCGGTAATACTATGACTCCTGTCTGGGTCCGGCACGCCGTGGCGCCGCCGGACACGTCATCAGGCCGGCGTCGCCGAACCTTCGCGTAGCGGCCATTCTCGCACAGCACGGTCGTCAATGTCTTGCTGTGCCTGCGCAAGAAAGTCGTCGACGGTCTCGCTGCCGAGGTCGCCGGCGGTGCGATGGCGCACTGAAACGACTCCCTGCTCGACGTCGCGATCGCCGACGATGAGCATGAAGGGGATCTTCTGCATCTGCGCGTTGCGGATCTTGGCGCCGAGCTTATCGCTGTGGCGGTCGATCTGCACCCGCAGGCCGCCTTCCTCCAGCCTGGCGGCGACGCTCTCCGCGTAGCCCATGTGGCGGTCATCGGCGAT
>JASFRZ010000185.1:0-9096 GCA_050114655.1 Acidobacteriota bacterium | reverse complement strand
GTGGCGGCCCGAAATGAGGGAATGGCCGGCTGCTTAGCTGGCGTGCGCCAGCTCGCTGGTCGGCGAGCGCCTTTCGAGCAGTTCCTTCACCGAGGCGGGATCGAGGCCGAGGAAGTAGCAGATGTCGGCGAACCAGGAGCTGTCGAAGAACTCGTACGGGTTGCCGTCCTCCAGGATCGCCGCGCGCCGCTTCTTCTGCGACGACGACAGACGCGACTGGGCATCGGCGTGGACGATGAACTCGTAGTCGCGGATGGCGGTCTCGAGCACGGCGAACAGCAGCTCGCGGCAGGCGTCCAGGTCGGTTTCGATGTTGCCGTCGGCGTCCCGGCGTGCGGGTACCTCGCGGTCGGCAACGTTGCGGATCGAGGTGAGTCGAGGGCGGTAGTTCATGGCTGCGTTCCCGGTGGGCGCTGCGGTTTCTGTCGATTTCTTGGACAAAACATACACAATATCTATGTTCTGTACAACTAGTAATACATATTTTGTCCAAGTTTATCCGGGAACACACCTCGACTCAAAGGAATCGCGGGTACGAGTACGACGTAGCAGGAGGGCGTGACGCGGCAAATGCAACGAGGTAGCAGGAGGGCGTGACGCGGCAAATGCAAGGCGCGCAAGCGAGGTTGGACGGAGGCGTACTGTCAAGTACGTCGAAGTTCACCCGAGCGTGCGACGACGTGGCAGGAGGGCGTGACGGCGGCAAATGCAAGGCGCGCAAGCGAGGTTGGACGGAGGCGTACTGTCAAGTACGTCGGAGTTCACCCGAGCGCCGCGCAACGCAGCAGATGCCGTCGTCACGCCCTCCCTACCTCCTACATGGCGGGCTTGCGGAACTTCAGCGTCATGCGGTCGATGTCGTAGCGGTTACCGGTCTCGGCACGCGTCGAGACATCGTCGTCGGGATTGGCGAGCAGGTCGGAGACCTCGACCAGCTCGAATCCTGCCGCGGTGACCGCGTCGATAACCGTCTGCTGGTTGATGCGGTGGGTGCTGGAGTCGAAGCCGTCCATCGTCGTACGCGCGTCGACGACACCGAGCACGCCGCCGGGCTTGAGCTCGCTCATCCAATCGGCCAGCACCTCGCCCACGTTGCCGCGGTTGATCAGGTCATGGACGTTGCGCACGGTGATGATCACATCGAGGCTGGCGTCGGGGACCGCGGCGTAGTCGGTGAACACCTCGACGTTGGCGAGCGGGTTCTCCTGCAGGCGCTCGGAGACGCGGCCGCGCGGATCGGGCCCGGAGTACACCTTGCCGGAGTCCCCCACCACGCCCGACAGGATGACGGTGTTGTAGCCGCCGCCCGGCATCATGTCGGCGACGGTCATGCCCGGCTCGACGCCGAAGAAAGCGTACAGCTCGAGCGGCTTGGTGCCGGCGTCGCGGGCGTGCTCGTCCGGCGTCCGCCCGGGGCTGTCGAGGGCGTTCTGCTGGGCGATAGCCAGGCTGGCGACCGCCACCAGGGCGATGGCGCCGAGGAGGACAGCGGTACTACGAGATTGCGGGAGTGTCATGTCGATGGCTCCGTTGCGAGAGGGTGGAGGACAGGTGCCGTTAACGGTAACCACAAAGCGGCCCGCCGATCAAAGGTAGGCGGCGCCGGAATGTTGGCGGCAACGCAGGCGGTGACGCAGCGGGTCGTCCCCGAGGCGATGGCACGCGGGGGCCCCCTCAGTACCGCTACTCCGTGTCGATGGCCGTCGTCTGGTCGCGCTCCTGCATGTCGATGGCGATCGTCTGGCCGCGCTCGCTGTGCTCGGCGGTGGTACCGCCGGTGGTGGAGAAACCGACCAGGTCGGCGTGGATAGCCCACCACTTGCGCGCCTCGCGCGCGCCCCACGTGCCGGCGTCCTCGAGGGCGTCGAGCTCGTCAAGCAGGGCGGCGGCGCCAGCCGGCCGGGCATCGGGGTCCTTCGCCAGGCAGCGCATGATGATCTGCTCGAGCTCGGCGGGGATCGTCACCTCGACGACGCGCGACGGCGGCGGCGGGATCTCGGTCATCTGCCGCGTCAGGATGTCGACCGCCGACAGCGTGTCGTCGAAAATCGGCCGCCCGGTGAGCATGTAGTAGCCCACCGCGCCGAGCGCGTATACGTCGACACGCGCGTCCACGTCCTCGGACGCGCGGATGGTCTCCGGCGCGATGTACAGCGGCGTGCCGGAGAACGCGCCGGCCTGGGTGAGCTGCGCTTCGGCGTGCGCGCCGACATCCTTGACGATGCCGAAATCGACCACCTTGACGACGTCGTAGCTGCCGCCGCGCTCGCACAGGATGATGTTGGCCGGCTTGATGTCGCGATGGATGAGACCGATGCCGTGCGCTTCAGCGAGCGAGCCGCAGGCCTGTTGCAGCACGTTGATGACGCGCCCCGGCGGCTGCGGGCCCGTCTTCTCGCCGAGATCCTGCAGGTTGATGCCGTGCAGATACTCCATGGCGTAGTAGAAGACGTTGTCGGGTGTGCGGCCGAAGTCGTAGATGGCGATGGTGTTGGGGTGGGTGAGCTTGGCGGTGAGCTGCACCTCACGCTCGAAGCGGGCGATGTCGGTTTCGCCGGCGCGATCCGGGCGCAGCAGCTTGATCGCGGTGGGACGCCGCAACATGGCATGCCGGGCGCGATAGACCGCACCCATGCCGCCCTCGCCAATCTTCTTTTCGAGCGTGTACTGGCCGAGCTGGCGCGCCTCCTCTACCGCCTCGCTGACCTTGCGACCGAGGCGCGATATGACCACCGACTCCAACACCATGGCCACCGCGGCAAGCACCACCAGGGCGACCAGGCCGAGCTGGATGCTGCGCAGCCGGTTCAACGCCGCGTAGGCCTCGGTGTGATCTTCCTCCGTGGCGACGCCGAAGCCGTAGCGGTCGAGCCAGCGCCAGGCGCCCACCACGTGCACGCCGCGGTAGTCCCGGTAGCCGTCGACGTTGAAGCCGTCCTCACCCGATACCGCCGCGGCCGCCGCCAGCGTGAGGGGCTGGGCGCGCCGGTCGACGGTGGGGACGAAGTCGCGCGTCAGATCCCCGCCCGGATTGCGGATCGCGATGTTGAGCACCGAGTGCACGGCATCGTCTTCCGGCAGCAGGCCGATGTCCCGCAGCTCGTCCTCGAAGCGGCTGTTCGACAGCAGCACGCCGTCGCGATCGAAGGCATAGGTCTCGCCGCTCTCGCCGGGACGGGCGATCTCCAGCACCGACGAGAACTCGTTGACGTCGATGACGAAACCGAGCGTGCTGATGATCTCGCCGCTGGGGTCACGCACCGGCGCGATGACGAACATCATCGGCACACCGGCGGGCAACGCGGCGTTGTCGTTGACCTCGAAGGAGGCGTGGAAGGGGCGACTGACGCCGGCCTCGCCGCGATAGGCTGCCTCGATCAGCGCCAGCTGGTCGACGTCGAAGCGCAGGCCGGTGTACGCATCGTTCGCGGTCGCCAGCAGCAAGCCGCTGCGGCTGATGACGCCAAAGCCGCCGAAGCTGTAGTGCTCCATCGCGCTCGACAGGTACTCGCGCAGGGGCGCCGTCGCGGCGATCGTACGCAGCGCCTCGGGACTCTCGCCACGCTCCTGCACCGCCGTGACCAACTCGGTCACCAACCCACGCACCGTCGTGCGATCAGCGAGTACCAGCGCGGCATCGCGCTTGGACTCGAGCCAGAACTCCAGCGCCTCCACGTCGGTGTCGAGAATGGTGACCAGGTTCTGCTCGATGCGCTCCTTGAGCGTGGCCTCGATCTCCGTGCGCGTCCACCAGCCCACGCCACCGATGAGCACGGCGAGCAGCGGGATGAACCAGAAGCGGAACCCCATCGCGGCCAGCCGGCCGGTGGTCGTCGTAAGGCCGCCGTGACGGTGCACGTTGCCTCTGCTCGGTTGGGACATGGAGAAAACCTATCGCAGGTCACGCTCGCCTGCCGACCCGGGCGCAGAATAGCGCCTGAGCAACCCGCGCAGGTCTGCCACGGTGGCCCCGTGCCGGGTCATGGTGCGTCGCTGTCGCGCACCTCGTTGCGCATCCTGGCGATCCGCGCTCGCAGATCCGCGACGATTGCTTGATAGCGGGGATCATCGTGCAACGTGCGGAAGAACGGCCAGCTCTCCAGCGCGGCGACGTCGACGAAGCCGTGGTCGATCGCTCCACGCAGCTGGTCGATCGCTTCGTCGCCACGCCCGCTCATGGCGTGAATCGCCGTCAGGTTGTAGTACGGTGCCCAGTACTCGCGCCGCAGGCGACGTGATTCCTCGGCGAAGTCGTAGAATCCGCTGAAGATCTGCTCCGCGGCTTCGGTGTCGCCGCGCCGCAGCGCCAGGTATGCGATGCCCAGCCAGGCACGCGGGTTGGTGCCGTGGGCCGAAAGGTCGGCCGAGGTGTGGAATAGCTCCTCGGCGCGCAGCGGATTCCCCGCACGGAGCTCTACCAGGCCGGCGGTGGCGAGAAACGGCGCGTCGTTGGGGTACAGGGGCACGACGTCCTCGACGCGCACGCGCGCCGCCGCAGCGTCGCCTTCGGTCACCTCGATGATCGCCAGGTTGGCGGTCGCCAAGGCGTTGTTCGGCATCACGTCGAGCGAGGCATCGAACAGCCGGCGGGCGGTGGTGAGATCGCCGAGCAGCCGATGGGTGTGGCCCAGGTTGTTGAGGTGAAGCGCGCGGAGCGACGGTGTGTCGTCGAGCTTGCGCTGCAGCTCCAGGGCGCGCACCAGGTTGCCGCGACTGATCTCGATGATCGCCAGGTTGTTGATCACCGCCTGGTAGTCGGGGCGCAGCTCGAGGGCGCGCTCGTACTCGCGCGCTGCGCTGCTGCGCCAGCCCTTGCCGACGAACGCCAGGCCGAGAGCCTTGTTGGCCTCGACCACGGTCGGATCGAGACCGAGGGCAATGGTTGCGTGCTCGATGGCGAGGTCGAAGCGACTCAGATCGCGATAGAAGCCGTGCACCGACAAGGCATAGGCATTGGCGAGCTCGGCGTGCGTGCGCGCGTTGTCGGCATCGAGCTCGAGGGACTTGCTGAACAGCTCGATGGCGCGCTCCAGGTCGTCGCCACCACGCTGGCCGGCGAAGCGGATGGCGAGATCGAAGTAGTCCTCGGCGGTGGCGGGAGAGAACGCCGTATCAGCCAGCGCGGCGGCGGCGCGATCTCCCGGCCGCCATCCGGGTGCGTTCGGCGTCGCTGCCTTGCTGAACAGCACGCCGCCCAGGGCAAGCGCCACCGCCGCGGCCGCGGCGAGCCCGATGTGCCAGCGGCGGGTTGGCCGTGCCGGTCTGGTCGGCGTGGCTGGTTGTGCCGCCGGCTCGAGCGTTGACGATGGGAAGGCGAGTGGTTTCGGCGGGTACGACACCGTTGCCACCAGCTGGTAGCCGCGCCGCGGCAGGGTGCGGATGAAGCGTGGGGCGTGGGGGTCGTCGTCCAGCGTGCTACGCAGGTTGTAGATGCAGCGCCGCAGCACGTCGTCGGTGACCGCAACGTCGCCCCACACGGTCGCGAAGATCTCGTCCTTCGAGACCACGCGCCCGCCGGCGTCGACGAGACAAAGCAACACCTCGACCACGCGCGGCTCGAGGCGACGGGTCTCGTCGTCACGCCGCAGCTCACCGCTCGCAGGGTCTACCGCCCAGTCGCCGAGGAGGAACGTCTGCTGGTCTCTGCTCAAATGGGGACGACGGGAGCGAGTGAACGGGTACCGCTCTGCAGGACGCGCCTGCGCGAACAACGATTCTGCCAGGGACCCGACGCTCGTTGAGCGCTAATCCCACGATAACGGGTGCGGAGCGGAAAATCACGGTTTCATCACGGCTTCCGCCGAGACCCGGAGATATCGGCATGCGTACAGTGATCTCGAGCGACGAGATCCCCGCGAAACAGCTCTCCAGTAACGGGAGTGGCGCGCCCGCGGCGCGCGCGCTCCGGAGGTACAGGTCGTGATGTCAAGCAAGCGAGCTTCGTGGGTGGTACTGACAATCGCCTCGCTGGCGCTGGTCGTGCTGCTGGTGCCGGCGACCGCGCTGGCGCAGAGCCAGAGCAGCGGCCGGCCGGTGGGCGTGGGCGGCAAGATCGCCTGGAACAGCAACCGCGTTCGCGGCGATGCCGAGGCCGACGGAGGCCTGCCGATCAACTTCGGCAGCGGCAGTGGATACTCCCTCGGCGGCGTGCTCAGCTTCGCCGCCGGCCCGCACGTCACCATCCAGCCCGAGTTCATCTACTCGGAAAAGGAGGTCACTGCCGACGTGCGCTCCGGCGACATCATCGGCAATGGCAAGATCCACAGCGATTGGTTCGAGATCCCGCTGCTCGCCAAGTTCCACGGCGAGCGCACGCGCGGCGCGCGGCCGTTCGCCATGGCGGGCGCCACGGTGTCGTTTCTGGTCAACGCCGAGCAGACGCTGACGGTGGGCGAAGAGACCGAGGTCGAGGACATCGAGGACGAGCTCACCGGCACCGACGTCGGTCTGACCCTCGGCGCCGGCGTCGATTTCCTGCAGGACTGGGGCGTGTTCACCATCGACGTGCGCTACACCTTCGGCCTGCGCCGGCTCGCCGAGACCGATGACGTGAAGCTCGATACCCTGGCGCTGAGTGGCGGGTTCATCTTCTGACACGCGGGGGCGACGAGGGAGCTCTTCCGTCAGTCGCCGCGCAGCGCCACCTGGGGATCGACCGACGAGGCGCGCCGCGCCGGCAGGTAGCAGGCCACCAAGGTGGTCAGCGCCATGCCGGCGCAAGCCGCTCCCACCGCCCAGGCATCGGTGGGCTCGACGCCGACCACCAGGCTCTCCAGGAAGCGCGCGGTGGCGAGCGAGCCGGCGATCCCGAACACGCTGCCGATCAGCACCAGGCGCATGCCGCGGCCGATCACCTCCGCGCGCACCCGAGCGGAGCTCGCGCCCAGCGCCATGCGTACGCCGATCTCGCGGATGCGCCCGGTTACGGTGTTGGACACCACGCCGTACAGACCGAGCGTGGCGAGCGCCAGCGCGGCGAGGGCGAAGCCGGCGATCAGACCGAGGCTGAGGCGCTCGCCGTTGAGCGATTCGGCGACTACTTGCTGCATCGGCCGGACGTCGGCAAGCGGCTGGTCGGCGTCGATCGCGCGCACCCGCCCGGCGATCTCTCCGGCCAGCGATGCCGGATCGCGCTCGCTGCGAACGGCGAACGACAGACCGTAGCGGGGCCGTTGCGCGAGCGGCAGGAAGAGCTGCGGGCGGTCGTCGGTAGCGATGTCGTAGAGGCGTCCCTGATCGACCACCGCAACCACGGTGCGCTCGATGCCGAAGAACACCATCGTGCGGCCGAGGGCGTCCTCGCCCGGGAAGAAATGCCGCGCGAGGGTGTCGTCGATGATCGCCACGGCGGGAGCATCGGCGGCGTCGGCGGAGCGGAAATCGCGCCCGGCAAGCATCGGGATGCCCATTGCCTCGAAGTACCCCGGCGTGGCGGAGAACCAGTCGACCAGAAGGCTGTCGGACTCGCTGCCGTCGTTGGTCGGCGAGTCGGCGAAAGTGACAGCGGACTGGCTCGTGTCGCGGGTCAGCGGCAGCGCGTTGACGATGCCGACCGCGGTCACCCCCAGGAGGCCGGCGATCTCCCCCTTCACGCGCTGCACCAACCCGAGCACGTCGGACGGTTCGGGGTAGCGATCCGTGGTCAGCGGCATGCGGAAGGTGAGGACGCCTCGTGGGTCGAAGCCGGGGTCCGAGCGCACCAGGTAGCTGAAGCTGCGCGCCAGCACGCCGGCGCCGACCAGCAAGGTCATCGAGATGGCGACCTGGACGGCCACCATGGCGGCCGGCGTTCGCGCCGCCGTGACGCGGCTGCCTGCGCGCCGCAGTGCGCCCGCGACGTCGGTGCGCGCGGCGCGCAGCGCCGGGGCGCTACCGGCCAACAGCCCCAGCAGCGTGGCGGCGACCACGGCTGCTGCGGCGACGCTGAAGTCTATGGTGACCGCGTAGCGACGCGGCAGGTCGACGGCGACGTCGGCGATCAGAGCGGTGCCCGCGCGGGCCACGAGCAGGCCGAGCGTGCCGCCGACCAGCGTCAGCAACAGGCTCTCGGCCAGCGTATCGCGCAGTAGCGCCGAGCGACCGGCACCGAGGGCGGCGCTCACCGCCATCTCGTGCGAACGTCGTGCCGCCCGTCCAAGCAGCAGCGTCGCCAGGTTGACGCACAGGATCAGCAGCATGAAGGTCGCGGCGGCGGCGATGGCGAGCAGCGCCGGACGCACGTCCTTGACCAGGTCCTCGTGCATGTAGGCGGGCCACAGGCGCAGGCCCAGGCCGTTGAAGATCTCCCGGTCGATGGGCTCGACGACGGCGTCGAGCTGTGCCCGCACGACCTCGGCGGAGACGCCGGGTCGCACTCGCGCGAGTGCGGCGAGCTCGCCGCCGGTGTGATCCGACAGGTCCCAGCGTAAGTTGAGGTAGGCATCGGCGGTGGACGGTGTCCCGAGGCTGGAGTGCATGGCGAAGTGAAAGGACTCCGGCATCACACCGATGACCTCCGCGGGTTCGTCGTCGACGTAGATCGTGCGCCCGATGACTGCCGCATCACCCGCGTAGCGCTGCTGCCACAGGTCGTGGGACAGCACCACGACGAGATCGGCCCCCTCGGCGTCCTGTCCGGCGGTGAAGCCGTGGCCCGGAGTCGGTTGGACGCCGAGCAGGTCGAAGAAGTTCACGGAGGTCAACAAGACCGGGATCTCCTGCGGCTCGCCGCCATCGCGCGACGACAGGTTCATCGACCCGGCGCGCAGCGTGGCGACGCCCTCGAAAGCGTCGGCGTGCTCGCGCATTGCCACCACGTCCACTCCGCCGGCCCAGCCGCGCGGGAAGTCGGCCCAGGTGTAATCGCGCCAGATGTACGCCAGGCGCTCAGGGTCCTTGTAGGGCATCGACTCCCACAGGACGTTGTCGAGCATGCTGTACACCGAGACGAAGGCGCCGACGCCGACGGCGACGGTCAGCACCACGGAAACGGTGAACAGCGGGGCGCGCCGCAGGCGGCGGGCGGCGCGGCGGCAGTCGTCGAGAAGTGAGCTCATCGGGAATCTCCGGGGCGGGGAGCCGGGAGGTTGCGGAGTGCGTGGCGCCGCAGGGGTGGTC
>JASFRZ010000184.1:0-9117 GCA_050114655.1 Acidobacteriota bacterium | reverse complement strand
GTCTGCCGACCGCCTCGGCGTACGGTGCCGACAGAGCGACATCCTCGATCTGACGGTCCAGCTCGTCGCGCTGGGTGACCTTGAAGTCCAGCAGCGCCAGGTAGCTGGAGAACACGACGGCGTCTTCGCCCTCGAGGACGCCGTCGCTCAGCAAGCTTCGCAGCCAGCGCTGGTGCTTGCGTGTGCGCCACGGCGTGCCATCGCGATACACCAAAGCCCGTCGCTTCAGAAACCAGCTCAGATACTGCCGAGACTTGAGGATCTCTCGCTGGTACGTCTGCCGGCAGCGCACCAGGTCGCGCACCCGCTCCTGGGCTTCGTCCGGCACGCGGATCGTCGTCAGCTCGTCGGCTCGGTACATCCGCGCCAGCTTCGCCGCATCCTTCCGGTCGTGCTTGCGATGGTCGCCGGGCAACTGCGGAATCAGCGACGGCGCGATGATCTCGCACGCGTAGCCCCACTCGCTCATCTGACGCTGCAGCACGAAGCCGGAACCCGAGGCCTCATAGCAGGCCCGGATCTCGCCGTCCTTCGCCAGCCGGTTGAAGAACCTCTTCAGCTTGCGCTCGTCGTTGATCAGCCGCACCACCTTCACCGGCTCCGCCGCTGCCTCCGGCAACACCGCCACCACGATCGTGTCCTTGTGCACATCCATTCCGCAGAACAAGATAGACATCGGGCTGGCCCTCCTGGACTTGTAGCAGTCTCTGAACTGCTTGTGGCTCTGGCGCACCCCCGTGGTCCGCTAACCCACGTACTATCAGGGGGCCAGCCCTTTCATCGATTCTGAACGCGTAGAGCGAATGGCCCCTTGGAGCCACCGGTCGATTTCGGGTTAGGATCGGCGCGCCCCGACGATCCGAACGCACGAGAGGGACCATGAACCGCCTCCGTCGCCTGCCGCTTCTCGCCTGCCTGCTGCTTTGCTGCTTGCTGCTGCCCGGCGCCGCGCACTCCACCGCGCTACGCACCGGGCCGGCGCCCCCGCCTCCGCAGCAGAGACCCAACATCGTGCTGATGTTCCCCGACAACCTCGGCTGGGGTGAGGTCGGCGCCTACGGCGGGGTGCGCGGCGTGCCCACGCCCAACATCGACGCCATCGCCGCGCAGGGCATCCGGCTCGATAACTTCAACGTCGAGTACTCCTGCACGGTATCGCGCGCCGCATTGCTCACCGGGCGTTACGCGGTGCGCGCCGGTGCCACCCAGGCGACCGGCATCACGCTGTGGGAGGTCACCATCGCCGAGGCGCTGCGGTCGCTCGGCTACGCCACCGCCCTGTTCGGCAAGTGGCACCTCGGCGGTGACGACTGGGAGGGCCGGCGTGAGCCCACCGACCAGGGCTTCGACGAGTGGTACGGCATCCCCGGCACCAGCCACGTGGCGCAGTTCACCAGCTTCGAGAACTGGGACCCGGCCACCATGGACGAGCCCTACATCTGGGAGGGGGTCGCCGGCGAGCCGTCGCACCGGGTCAAGCCGTACGACCTGGAGACACGGCGCACCATCGATCGCGACGCCGCGGAGCACGGCATCGCCTTCATGGAGCGCAACGTCGCCGCCGAGAGACCCTTTTTCTTCTACTACCCGATCACCCAGATCCACTTCCCGACGCTTCCGCACCCGGATTTTGCCGGCACCACCGGCGCCGGCGACATCGGCGATTCGATGGCCGCCCTCGACTACAACGTCGGCCTGGTGCTCGACGCCATCGACCGCCTCGGCATCCGTGACGACACCATCGTGCTGTGGTGCACCGACAACGGCGCCGAGCGGCGCCGACCGTGGCGTGGCTCCGCCGGCCCGTGGAACGGTTTCTACAACACCGCCATGGAGGGCGGCATACGCACGCCCTGCGTCATTCGCTGGCCGGGGCACATCCCCGCCGGGCAAGTGTCCAACGAGATCGTCCACCAGGTCGATCTGTTGCCGACCCTGGCCAGCGCCGTCGGGGCGCCCGAGATCGTGCCTTCCGACCGTGCCATCGACGGCGTCGACCAGCTCGCCTTCCTCGAGGGCCGGCAGGAGCACTCCAACCGCGACAGCGCGCTGTTCATGGCCCAGGGCGGCCGGCTGATGGCGGTGAAATGGCGCGACTGGAAGTTCTGGTACGCCTTCCCCCCCGAGCCGGGCGATCCACACCCGGACGATCGGATGCGCCTCTTCAACCTGCGCTCCGACCCCAAGGAGGAGACCGACATCAAGGACTTCAACCCGTGGGTCAAGAGCGTCGTCGACGGCATCGTCGGCGAGTTCGAGGCGACGGTGCAGGCGTACCCCAACGTGCCTGCCGACGCCGAAGATCCGTACACCCCGGCGGGTGGTGGCCGCGGAGGTCGGCAATGAGGCGGCTTCTGGCGATCGCCGTCCTGATCACCATCGCGGGCAGCGCCGGCGCGCAGCAGCCGGTGGACTTCACCGGTGCCTGGTCAACGAGCCCGGGCGGCGGCGCACGCGGCGGTCGCGGCGGCGCGCCCCCCGCGTCGATGGGCAGCGGCTGGGGCGATGACATCACCATTGTCCAGAAAAACGGCGTGCTGACCGTCGAACGGGTCTTCTTCGAGCGCGGCGACCTGCAGCCGGCACTGAAGTTCCGCTATGCCCTCGACGGCACCCCGACCACGAACACGGTGATGATGGGGCGCGGCAAGCAGGAGACCACCAGCACCGCGGCATGGGACGGCGACACGTTGGTGGTCACCAGCAGCGCGACGATCCCCGACGTCGGCGGCGACACACCGGCCGTGAGCGAGGTCCAGCGTCGGTTGACGCTGCGTCCGCCCGCGGGACTGACCGGGATGCCCTCGCTGCTGATCGAAACCACCTTCGGCGGCGTGCTCGGCGGCCCGCCGACGAGTACCCGGACGGTGTACACCAGGCGCTGATTCTCACGCCGCAAGCAGTCGGAGGATGCTGCGGGTCGCCATCGGTCCGCTCCGCGCGAGTTCTGCGCGCTCCGGCGCAGGCCATCCGTCAGGCATCGGGGCGCAGCACCTCGACCGGGTCGAGGCGGGCGGCGCGGCGCGCCGGCAGCGCCGCCGAACCGAGCGCGGCCACGGCCAGCACAGCCGCCGACACCAGCAGCGCGCGCGGGTCGCGCGGTCCGATGCCGTAGAGCAATGAGGCCACGGTGCGCGTCACCGCCAGGCTGCCGAGCGTGCCGAGCACCAGGCCGATCGCCACCGGGCGGACCGACTGCCGAAGCACGAGCGCGAATACCTTCGGTCCGGTGGAGCCGAGCGCCAGCCGCACGCCGATCTCCGAAAAGCGGCGCGCGACGTGAAACGACATCACGCCGTACAGACCGATGACCGCCAGAAGGAGCGTGAGGCCGCCGAAGAAGGCGGAGAGGATCGCCAGTAGCCGCTCGCGTGCCAGTGATGCGGACAGTCGGGCAGCCAGCGCGCTGGTCTCCGCACGCGCGCCCGGCGCGACCCCCGCAACTGCGGCGCGCACCGCGGCGTCCAGCGACGGAGCAGCGGGCTCGGACAGAACCTGAAAGGTCATGAAATCGTCCCACCACGCCGTCGGCTGCTGCCGCAGCGCGAAGTACACGGTGGGTAGATCCTCGTCGCGCAGCGAGCGGTACTTGGCGTCGGCCACCACACCGATGACCCGGATGGGCCCGTCTACCTCGGTGTCGTTGAGCCGCCGGTAGAAGAGCTTGCCCACCGGGTCGAGGTCGTCGAATACCAACCGCGCCATCGACTCGCTGATCACCGCGACTGGTTCGCTGCCGGGACCGTCGGCGGCGGTAAAGTCGCGCCCGCGCAACACCGAGGCGCCCATGCTGGCAAAGTAGTCGTCGCCGACGCGGTGCACGAACACCTCGGCGTCCTCTTCGAGAAGGGATTCGAACCCGTCGGGCACGACGAACTCGGTGATCCAGCTCCCGCTCACCGGCGTCACTTCGGCAACGCTCGCCGCCCGTACGCCGGGGAGCAGGCGCAGCCGCTCGAGTAGGTCGAGGAATGTCTGCCGGTCCTGTTCCGCATCGAAGCCGGAGTGGCTCAGGTCGACGTCGACCAGCATCACGTGGTCTCGGTCGAAGCCCGGGTCGAGCGTGGCGAGGCGCCAGAAGGTGGCGCCGAGCAGTGCCGCGCCGGTCAGAAGTATGAGCGACAGGGTCACCTGCGCGGCGACCAGCGCACCGCCGCGGAGCAAGGACGGCGCGCCGCCTCCACCGCCGGGCCCGCCGCGCAGGGCCGCCTGCGGGTCGACGCGCAACGCGTGAGCTGCGGGCGCGAGACCGAACAGCGCGCCGGTGAGCACGGTGACCGCGATGGTGAACAACAGCACCCGGGCGTCGGGGGTCAGGTCGAGTGCCAGCGTTTCTCCGGGCGGTGTGATCATGGCGACCAGCGCGGGACTGGCTCCGTACGCCAGCAACGCCCCGGCGGCCGCGCCAACGCCGGCGAGCAGCAGGCTCTCCGCCAGGCTCTGCGCCAGCAGCCGGGCGCGCCCTGCGCCCACCACGATGCGCATCGCGATGTCCCACCGCTTGCCGGCGGCACGCGCGAGAAACAGGTTGGCGAGGTTGCCACACACGGTGAGTTGCACGACACCGACGGCGGCGAGCAACACCAGCAGCGACCACGCGTACTGCTCGCGCACCTGCGAGAAACCGTTGCCCGCCGCGCTCAGCGCAACGGTGCCGTCGAGATAATCGGCCTGCCGCTCGGCGCTGAAGTTCAGCGGCACCGAGTCGGCAAGCACCGCCGGCGTCACCGCAGCGAGAGCGGCGCGCAGCTCTTCGAAGGACACGCCATCGGGGCGACGGCCGATCACCCGCAGCGCCCAGGTGCGACGTGCGTCGAGAATCGAGCGCTCGCCCCGTAGCGCCTCCTGGGCGCACAGCGGCACGTACACGTCGGTGACCGCGTCGAGGGTCATGCCGCCGAAGCCCGGCGGCCCCACGCCGACGACGGGTACCGCCTCGCCATTGAGCAGGATCGTCCGGCCGACGATGTCCGGATCGGCACCGTAGCGCCGTCGCCAGAAGCCGTATCCGAGCGCCGCCGCGGGGGCACAGCCCCGCGCATCATCGGCGTCGACGAACAACCGTCCTGCCGTCGGGTGCAGCCCGAGCGTCGTGAAGTACCGGCCGCTGACCCAGGCGCCGCGCACGCGTTCGGCCTCCTCGCCAGAGCCGACCTCCCAGAACACCGTCGCTTCGGCGAACATGGAGTCGAAGCTCTGCTGACGGTCGCGCAGCGCCTCCCATTGCGGATTGGTGAGCGATCGAGTGGTCAATCCGATGCCGTCGAACGAGATCCGCACCAGCCGCTCGGGCGCATGCACCACCGGCAGCGGCCGCAGGATGATCGCGTTGACCAGCGTGAAGATGGTGGTGGTGGCGCCGATGCCGAGCGCCAGTGTGATCAGCGCGACCGCGGTAAAGGCACGCGCCGCCAGCAAGCCCTGCACCGCGTGGCGCAGGTCGAAGAGCAGCGCCGCGAGCGCCGATTCGCGACGCCGATCGGCCGGCGCCCGGCGCGCCAGCAGGCCGTGCACTGCGGCGTCGCGCAGTGCAGCGAGCCACAAGAGGGCGACGCGCAGCACACCGCGCGTTGTCGACACGCCGGCGCGCGCCTCGCGACAGCGGTCGGAGAAAAGCTGCGCCATGTCCTCGCCGTGCCGCTCGCGCAGCCCGGCGGGAAAGGCGTGCGCCAGCAGACGGTACCAGCGCCGGCTCGATCCCCCCCGCCGTCGCCCCTCGGCCGGTTCCGATCCCGGGGAATGTCCGCCCTCGGTCGTGCTCATCTCAAGAGCTCCGCGGGGCGAGGAGATTCTTGGCGCGCGATTCCGTCACCAGAGCTTCGAGACGCTCGGCCTCGGCGGCGGCCACACGACGACCGAAGCCAGTGAGGCGGAAGTAGCGCCGGCGCTCGTCGTCGAGCGTGGGATCGGGGCGCCAGTCCGACTCCTCGATGAGGCCGAGCTCCTCCAGCCGGTTGAGGGTGCGATAGAGAGCACCGGGCAGCACCTTGCCCGTCGTCGGCAGGCGCTGCTCGATCTGCTTGACCAGCGCGTAGCCGTGCACGTCGCGCTCGAGCAGGACCAGGAGGATGTGGAATTCGATCGGCTTGAGCGGCAGCAGGTCGGCCGCGGCGGGCTCGGACATCGTGATTGCTCCGTGGTGTGTCCTCCGCTCCGCGGTCCACAGAACCTCCAAAACAGAGCGGCGGGGAGGGGGCCCGGGTGGAAGGCCTATAGTCACAAAATGTGATGAGTATTGTCAAGTCGTTATGACAACCCTTTGGCGCCTCCCCGCATCTCAATCGCGACGGGCTTGTTCGCCATCGGATTTGACAATGTAAACATCGGAGGCGCTCGATGAACGAACCCAAGCCGCTGGGCGAGCTCCAGCAGCTCCTGTTGCTCGCTCTGCTGCGTCTCGGCGACGAGGCATACGGCGCCGCGATCCGCCGCGAGCTACGTGCGGTCGCCGGCCGCAAGCTCTCGATCAGCGCCATCTACGTGACGCTGGTGCGCATGGAGGAGCAGGGGCTGGTGGCCTCACAGGACGGCACGGTGCCCGCCACCGGCGGACGACCGCGCCGTTGCTTCGAGATCACCCGCAGCGGCCGCGCGGCACTCAAGGCCACCCGCGCCGCGGCCGACAAGATGTGGTCGGGGGTGGAAATCTGATGCGCTACCGCTGCCGGCCGGCGCGCTGGATCCACCGCCTGCTGGGGGACCGCCATGGCGCCGCCCTGGCGACCGAGATCGAGATCGAGTACATCGCCCGCCGCCGGATCCGCGGCGCGCTACGCCGACGTCTCGCCGTGTGGGCACTGTGGGCCGAGCTGTCACCGCAACTCCTGTACTTCGCCGCCGAGCGCGCCCGCGCGCGGCGGCGCCGCGCTCCCCACCGCGGAGGTACCATGGATTCGCTTGTCTACATGCTGCTCACCGCGGCGCGCTCGTTGCGGCGCCGCCCCGCGTTCACCGCACTGGTAGTCATCACCCTGGCCCTGGGTATCGGCGCCAATACGGCGATCTTCTCGGTCGTCAACGGCGTGCTGCTGCAGCCGCTGCCGTACCCCGACGCCGACTCGCTGGTCATGGCGTGGGTGGCGCCCGACGGGCCCGGCGACGTCCCCGGCTTCATGTCGTATCCGGACATCACCGACCTCCGGGAGGGATCCCCGTCGATCGATCGGCTGGTCGGCGTCTCCGCCAGCACCATCACTCTGACCGGGATGGGGGATCCCACCTTGCTGACCGTGGCGCGCGTTTCCGACGGCCTGCTGGAGACATTCGGACTCGCGCCCGCGCTGGGCCGCGACCTGCGCGCAGACGAGTACGGCGCCGATGCCGCCGCAGTGGTGGTGATCAGCCACGCCTTCTGGCAGCAGCACTTCGGCGGCGACGAGAACCTGCTGGGCCGCAGCCTGACGCTCAACGGGCGCAGCTACGTGATCGTCGGCGTCGCGCCGGAGGGGTTCGACTATCCCGAAGCCGCGGAGGTGTGGATCCCTCGCAACCTGCCTGACAGTTGCGCGCGCGGCTGCCACACCTGGCACGCCATCGGCCGCCTGGCGCCCGGGGCGACGCTCGCAGCGGCGCAATCCGAGGCCAACGGCATTGCCGCCAACCTGTCGCAGGCCTACCCGTCCTCGAACCTCGACAAGACCTTCCTCATCCGCACGCTGCGCGACGAGATGGTCGGTAATGTGCGCACCGGCCTGTGGCTGTTGCTCGGCGCCGTGGGCGCGGTGCTGCTGATCGCCTGCGCCAACGTCGCCAACCTGATGCTGGCACGCGCCGCATCGCGGCGTGTCGAGATCGCGCTGCGCGCCGCGCTCGGCGCCACCCCGCGCCAGCTCGTCGGCGTGCTGCTGCTGGAGAGCTTGATGCTCGCCCTGCTCGGCGCCGCCGCGGGCCTGGTCCTGGCGTACGACGGTGTCGGTCTGCTGCAGCGCCTGGCGGCGGGCGCCGTGCCGCGTCTGGAGATGATCCGCATCGACGGCACGGTGCTGTGGTTCAACTTCGGACTGGCGGGGGTCGTTGCACTGGTTTTCGGCGCCAGTCCGGCGCGCCAGCTCGGCCGGCTGTCGTTGTCGGCTGCCCTCGGCAGCGGTGGACGAGGCTCCGACCTGGCGTCCGGAAGCCGCAGGCTGCGCAGCACGCTCACCGCGGTGGAGATATGCGTGTCGGTTGTGCTGCTGGTCGGCGCGGGACTCCTGCTGCGCACCTTCGCACAGCTGTACGCCGTCGACCCCGGCTTCGAGACGCGCAACATCGTGCGTTTCTCGCTGTCGCTGCCCGACGCTCGTTACGGCGAGCTCGAGCAGCAGCGCACCACGTTCCGCCAGATCGAGGGCGAGATCGCCGCCCTCTCCGCGGTCGAGGCGGTCGGCTCGGTGTACGGGGCGCCGATGGACTGGGCCTCCACCGCCGGCGACGTGATCATCGAGGGCGCCGAGCCGCCGCCGCCGGGGCGCGAGAACGGCGCTGCCATACGGCCCATGGGGCCCGGCTATCTGGAGACCATGCGCATCCCGCTGCGTGCCGGCCGGCTGCTCGAGCCCGCCGACGACACCGGCGGTCGTTACGTCGCGGTGGTCAACGAGGCATTCGTGCGCGAGAACTTCCCCGACCGCGAACCGCTCGGCGCCCGCGTGCGCATCACCGTGGACATGGGCTTCGGCAGCCCGTTCTGGACCATCGTCGGCGTGGTCGGCGATGTGCATTCGAGCGGGCTGACGCGGGCGCCACGCGCCGAGGTCTATGTGCCGCACGGCCTGTTCGGCTCCAACTATCTGACCATCAACGTGCGCGGCCGGGGCGACGTCGACGGCCTGATCGACGCCCTGCGCGCCCGGGTGCACGCCGTCGATCCCGACCTGCCGCTGCAGCGCATCGAGACCATCGGCGACGTGGTCGAGCGCGCGGTGGCACCGACGCGCTTCTTCCTCGCCGGGGTGGCGGTGTTCGCCGCCGTGGCTACCCTGCTCGCCACCGTCGGGTTGTACGGCGTGGTCGCCTACCTGGCGTCGCACCGCACCCGCGAGATCGGCGTGCGCGTCGCGCTCGGCGCCAGCACCCGCAGTATCGTGCGCATGGTCATGTCCGACGGGTTGCGGCCGGCGGCGGTCGGCCTGCTCACCG
>JASFRZ010000183.1:0-9151 GCA_050114655.1 Acidobacteriota bacterium | reverse complement strand
TGGCGGAATATCAGGTCTTTGCCAAGAGTCCGGAGGGGGAGTGGCTCTGGGCACTCAAGGTCGCTTGGCCGCGACCTCCGTTTCCTGATGCTCAAAAGAAGGCGATGGTCGATTCGTTCGTCGCGCGAATCCCGGATCTCACTGTAGAGAGCGTTGATTGGCCCGACCACGTTGCCGCGCTGCGCGCGATTCAAGTCGATGGACAAGGTCGACTGTACGTCTTTCCGACGCCTGGCGAAGCTGCAGACGCTGGCATCTCAGGCAAGCCCCCACTCAATCCCGTCGACGTCTATTCGTCAGAGGGCGAGCAGTTGATGGCAGGTCTCATCGGCAGCTCTTGGAGCTACGCTCAAGGCGACTATGTCTATGCGGTGAGGACGAATGCGGCCGGCGCGGAGGAGGTTGTTCGCTATCGCCTGGTGTGGCCTGCCAGCTAAGGTCGACGAGAAGGCCGCGTCGCGCGTCAGCCGGTACGGGCGCCGCAGCAGGAAGGGGACCTCCACCATACCGGCATGGTAACCGCTGGAGGCAGTGGCCGGCCGCGCCCTCCGTCAGCCGGCGTCGCGTCCGCCGCGCAGCGGCGCGAACAGGCCGGCGACATACAGCGCCAGGCCGACCGCCAGCACCGCGGTGGCGGGGCTGAGCGAGAGCGCCGGAAGGAAACCCTCGATCACGCGGCCGGCAGGAATGCCGAGCCAGGAGGGTGCGACCTCGCCGGTCGCCAGGCGGTACGTCTGCGCGGCAAAGCCGATGGCCGTGCCGCCGATCACCGCCGCCCAGGCCAGCTGCTCGCGCGCCGGTCGCACCGGCTCCGGGCGCCCGCGCTGCGCGCCGGTCGTGACGCGCTCGTTGTCGAGGCGAGCGATGCGCGCCGCCACGTCGGCGGCCAGGTGGGCCGGCGGCTCGGGCTCGGGGAGGCGCTGCAACTGCGATCGCAGTCCGTTCATGTCGTCTCTTCTCCGTCGCGCCCCACGGGAGCGAGGTCGTGCAGCGTGTCGCGCAGCTTGTGGCGGGCGCGATACAGCAGCGTCTTGACCGTCCCGGCGGTCACGCCGAGGGCGCGCGCCGCCTCGCGCACCGTCATGCCCTGGCGGTAGTGCAGCACCACGGCGGTACGCTCGCCCGACGACAGCGCGGCGACGGCGCGCCACAGGCGGCGGTCGCGCTCGTCGGCAATCAGCTCCTCGAGCGGACCGTCCGCCGGGCTGCCGTCCAGTTCCTCCTCGATCGGGGCGCCCGCGCGGCGGTCGATGCGGCGGCGCCGACGCAGTCGGTTCTGCGCCAGCCGCACGGCGATGGTCGACAGCCAGGGATAGAAAGGCCGCCGCTCGTCGTAGCGGTCGAGATGGGTGAAGGCGCGCACCAGGGCGTCCTGGGTGACCTCCTCGGCAGTGGCGGGATCGCGCACCATCATCAGGGTCAGACCGAACAGACGGCGCTGGAACAGCTCGACCACCCGGGAGAACGCGTCGCGATCACCGGCGCGCACGGCGGCCACTGCCGCGCGCACCCGCGCGTCCTCATCATCGACCGGTCGCGAACAGTCCACCGCCGCGGTTACTCGGCGTCATCCACGAGACCGAGGCCCATCGAGGCCCAGGCGAGCTTGCGCCCGCCGTAGAACAGCGGGAACAGCCCGACGAGCAGGAATGGAGGAAAGAAGAACCCGAGCAGGCACAGCACCACCCCTTTGAGCGTCAGGTTCACCGCCTCGCGCTTCTCCTGGTCGGAGCGCGGCGCGGCGGCGAGGTACTCGCCTATCGAACGATAGCCCAGCCTGCGCGCCTGGCCCGAGAACGACCGCCAGACCATGACGGCGACGATCCCGAAGACGATAAGAATCAGGACGAGGCTGCCCAGCATCAAGCTCAAAACCGTAAACCGCATCGTTGCACCCCCTTTGGTTAGCTACCGGGTATACAACGAGGAGGTCGATTCGGTTGACAGTGCCGCGCGACTTTTTGCTATCGGGCCGCTGTGTGGTCCTCACCCTCTACGTCATCGCGGGTACCGAGATCCCTGGCGGTTACTCATCGCGCAGTGCCACGATCGGATCCACGCGGGTGGCGCGGCGCGCCGGGATCCAGCTCGCCAGCAGGGCGACCGTGGCAAGCAGCGCGACCACCGACAGCCAGGTCATCGGGTCGTTGCCGGAGACGCCGAACAGCATGAAGCGCAGGCCGCGGCTGAGACCGAAGCCCAGCAGCAGGCCGATCACGATGCCGACCGCTGCCAGCGCCATGCCCTGGCGCACCACCAGCCGCACCACGTCGCCGGCGCGCGCGCCGAGCGCGATGCGCACGCCCATCTCGTGGGTGCGCTGGTTGACGGCGTAGGAGATCACGCCGTAGATGCCGACCACGGCGAGCAGCAGCGCGCCGAGGGCACACCAGGCGAGCAGATTCATGGTGAGGGTCTCGCCCCAGAAGCGGTTGTCGAGCACCTGCTGCATGCTCATCAGGCGGAACAGCGGCAGGTCGGGGTCGATGTCGCCGAGCGCGGCGCGCGCCGCCGGCACCATCGCCAGCGGATCGCCGGCGGCGCGCAGCAGCAGCGTCATGCGGCGCGCCGGCGCCTGCTGCAGCGGTACGTACATCGCCGGCCAGGTGCTGCGGTGCAGGCCGTTGTTCTTGATGTCGGCGACCACGCCGACGATCTCGATCCAGGGCGCGTCCTCACCACCGGCGAGCAGGCGCACGCGGCTGCCCACCGGATCCACGCCGGCCCAGTAGTAGCGTGCCGCGGTTTCGTTGATCACCGCCACCGGCTGGGTGTCGGCGGTATCGCGCGCGCTCAGCGCGCGGCCGCGTGCCAGCGTGGCGCCGAGAACGTCGAAGTAGTCGGGCGTGATCGTCACATAGTTGACGCTCGGCACGCTCTCGTCGTCGGTCGGCTGGCCCTCGATCGCGACACCGCGGAAGTTGCCCTGCCGGGCGTGCGGCAGCGACGAGGTGGCGGCGGCACCGCCGGCGCCGGGCAGCGCACCGAACTCCTCGGTGACGCGATCGAAGAACGACAGCGCCGCGTTGTCGTCGCGGTAGCGCTCGCCGCTGAGCGCCACCGCCATGGTGAGCAAGCCGCGCGGCTCCATGCCGGGATCGGTCTGCATGACCACGGCGTGGCTGCGCAGCGCGAGGCCGGCGCCGATCAGCAGCGCCAGCGTCAGCGCCACCTCCAGCACCACCAGCGACTTCTGCAGCTTGCGGCCGCGTCGCCCGGCGCCGCCGCGGCGGGTGTTCTCCTGCAGCCCTTCCTGCAGCACGCCGCGGGTGGTGTGTAGCGCCGGCAGCAGGGAGAAGAACAGCACCGCGCCGATCGACGCGGCGAGCGCGAACAGCATCACCCGCGCGTCGAGCCCGGCGGTCAGATACTCCTGCAGGCGCGGCACCCGTCCCGGCTCGTTGGCGGCCAGCGCCGCGCCGATGCCGGCGATGCCGAAGCGCGCGATGAGCAGCCCGACGGCGCCGCCGGCAACGGCGAGCACCAGGTTCTCGGCCAGGTACTGGCGCACCAGGCGCCCGCGGCCGGCGCCGAGCGCGGCGCGCACGGCGAGCTCACGGCGGCGCGCCATGCCCCGCGCAACCAGCAGGTTGGCGATATTCACGCAGGCGATCAGCAGCACCAGCACGCCAACGATGGCGCACATCCACAGCGCCATGCGCATCTCGTCCCAGATCACCTCGGAGGCGAGCGGCACCAGGCGCGCGGCGCGGATGCCGGTGTTGGTGTCGGGCTCGGCCTCCTCGAGACGCTCGGCGACGGCGCTCAGGCGCGCGCGCGCCTCGGACGGCGCGATGTCGGCGCGCAGGCGGCCGACGGCGCCGAGGAAGCGGGCGTCGCGGCCGTAAGTGGTGGGGCGCACGTCGAGCGGCAGCCAGGCGTCGTACTGCGGCGTCGGAAACCAGAAGTCGGCGGGCATCACGCCGACGATCGTGTAGGGCTCACCGTCGAGGCGCACCGCGGTGCCGACGATGCCCGGGTCGCCGCCGAACTGCCGCTGCCACAGCGCGTCGCTGATCACCATCACCGCGGCACCCGACTGCTGCTCGGCGGCGCTGAACACGCGGCCGATCTCGGCGTCGAGGCCGAGCGTGGCAAACAGGCCCGCGTCGGCGCGCAGCGCGTCGAGCCGCACCGGCGCGTCGACGCCGCCGAGGTTGTAGCCCGTGCCGTAGTAGGCGGCGGATTCGGCGAACACGCTGGTGTCGCGCAGATCGAGGTAGTCGCGGTAGGACAGCGCGATGTCCGCGTCCCCCTGCCCCACCGCCACCGAGTACAGCGAGTAGAGCTGCTGCTGCTCGGCGAACGGCAACGGATCGAGGACGAAGTTGCTCAGGCCGGAGAACATCGTCACCGCGGCGCCCACGCCGATGGCGAGGGTCACGGTGGCGACGGCGGCGAACAGCGGGTTGCGGATGAAGTTGCGCAGGCCGAAGCGCAGGTCGTTGATGATCGTGTCCATGAAGTTTCCCGGGGGAGCGGGATGAGGGGAGCCGGCGCCCGCCGGGCCGCGCGAGCGCGCGGCGCCGGCCCGCCGATCGCGGCGCGCCGTCCAGCGCGTGCGCGCGACATCCCCGAGTGTCTTGAGCCACAAGCGGCCGGCAGCGAACGCGCCGTCGCGCCGGCGGGCGTGCGCCATCTGGTCGTGGAAGGCGCGCGCCATGTCCACGCCGTACTCGGTGCGCAGCTCGCGCGGATAGAGGCTCAGCATCATTCCGAAGAACCGCTCGGAGAGCCCGCGCGAGGCTTTGGCGTTGTCAGGGGTGCTTCCGGCCGGAGTGCGCGCGGCACCTGAGCGTCCGTCCTGGAGCCGCATCAGCGCACCTTGAGGTAGTGCTTGGCGCGCGCCAGCTCGACGAGTTCGGCGAGGCGCTGTGATTCCGCCTCGGCCACCGCGCGGCCGAAGTCAGTCACGCGGTAGTAGCGCCGGCGCTCGTCATCGGATTCCACCGCCGGGCGCTCCTCGGTCTCCTCGATCAGCCCGTTGGCCACCATGCGCTTGATCGAGTAGTACAGCGTCCCGGGCCCCAGATTGATCGAGCCGCCGGAGCGCTCGCGCACCTCCTGCATGATGGCGTAGCCGTGGCTCTCGCCCTCTGCCAGCGCCAGCAGGATATGGAAGACCGGCGGGTTGAGGGGCAACTGCTGCTGGATCGACTGCTCGTTTTCACTCATGCGGCGCATCCTGCCCGAATCGAACAACTGTGTCAATGTTCGATATAACGAACTTCGGCACAGGAGAGTTTCAGTCGTCGCCGAAAAAGTCGGTCACCGCCTGCGGGCCGGCCATGGCGAGCTGGCGGCGGAAGGTCTCCATGTCGCGCACGCGCCAGGCGAGGCGCTCCGAGTAGAAAGGAGCGCGCGGCGGCTCGGCCGTGCGGGCGGCGCGGCCGTCGAGGGTGGTGATCAGCGCGTCCTCGAGATCGGCGGCGTCGGTCCAGGCGGCCTTGTAGTAGATCATGCCGCCGGGGCCGATGATCCAGGTCATGTTGGGCAGCATGCCGTAGGCGCGGTGCGCGGTGCCGTCGACGTCGTCGAGCAGGATCCGGCGCTCGATGCCGTTGTGCTCGCGGAAGGCGCGTGCGTGGTGGCGCTTGTCGTCCATCGAGCCATGGTGGCGGTACGCCTCGCCGGGGTGCGCCTCGCGCGTGTACAGGAAAACCGAGCGGACCGCCCGGTCGGCGTAGCGGCGCGCCATGTCCTCCATGGCCGCGGCCGCCAGCGTGCAATACGGTCAGGTGAAGGAGCCGAACTCGATCAGCGCGAGACCGTCGCGCCATAGGTCCTGCATCTGCACGGTCTCGCCGTCGGCGAGGTTCTCGAGCGGGAAGCTCGGTGCGCGCATGCCGGCGTGCAGCGGGCCGTGCGCCATGGCGTCGATGACCGGCTGCTCGCGGTCGAGATCGAACACCGCGTAGTTGTATTCCTCGCGTGTCATGCAACCTCCTGGAGCAAGGCGTCGAGCTTACCCGACGCGTCGAGATCGACAAGCTCGCGGTAGCCGCCGATGTGATAGTCGCCGATGAAGATCTGCGGCGCGGCGGTGCGGCCGTGGGTGCGCTGCAGCATGTCGCGGTAGGCCTCCGGATGGAAGGTCACGTTGATGTGCTCGATCGCGACGCCCTTCTTCTCGAGCAGCCGCTGCGCCAGACTGCAGAAGCCACAGCCCCACTTGCTGTACATGACCACCTTGGGGGCGTGGCTCACGGCTCGCCCCCGAAGCGCCAGCGCGCCCAGTGCACCAGCGCGACGCTGATGCCGTAGCGGTTGGGGGTGGTGGCCAGGAAGGCGACGCCGAGCGCCACGCCGAAGACGATGAAGCCGGCCAGGCTGGCGCGGTGCAGGCCGAAGTACAGCGCCATCACCAGCGGGAAGATGAACGCCACGCGGTCGATGATCATCAGGAAGGCCCACGGATCGCCGCGGTCCTCGAGGTAGACGAGATCGCAGTCGGGGCAGCGCTCGCGCATGCGGGTGCCGCGCGTGAACAGCGGGCCTCTGCCGCAGCGTGGGCAACGGCGCGCGGCGCCGCGCGCCAGGAAGCGGCCGAGCCCGGCGGGCGCCGCGACGGTGGCGGCGGCCGGTCCCGGCGCGGTGCTCGGTTGCGGCTCGGCCTCCGGAGGCGCCGTGGTCACGGGTGGTCCGCGTCGGCGAGGCGGTCGAGCTCGCGGTTGACGGTGTCCCACCACCAGTTCTGCCGATCCTGGCGGTAGGTGCGCGAGGTGTCGTTGTCGAGCTCGTTGCTGCGCGCCAGCACCTCGTCGAGCGCGCGCTGCATCTCGGCATCGATGCGCCGGTTGAGCTCTTCGATGGCGCGCTGCTGGCTGTTGGTGACGACGCGCATCTGTCGGGTGAGCTCCGCGACGCGGCTGTTGAGACGGCGCGCGGCGATCTCGAACAGGGCGAAGTGGATCTGCTCGTGCTGCAGGATGTAGTCGGCGGGCAGCGACAGCGGCGCCGGGTTCCACCACGAGCACTGCCGGTCCATGAACGACAGGAAGGCGAGGTTCTCGACCTCGGCGCGCACCAGCCCGCGGTACTGATCGTCGCCCTGCGCGCTGGCGCGGATGGTGGTGTCGGGGTCGGTGGCGAGGAACACGCAGCTCGCGGCACCGAGCTCGCCGCCGTGCAGGCCGGCGGCCTCGGGCGGTGGCAGGGCGGCGCGGAAGTCGGTGCGGCGCAAATCCCGGTAGCGGATGATGTCGCCGGTGCGCAGCAGCTCGGGGTCGAAGGCGCGCGGCCGTGCCTGCGGGGCGGAAGCCGCGGCCGTCGCCGCCGCAGCGAGCAGGAGGGTGCCGGCGAAGGCAACCCGTCGCGCTTGTCTTTGCAGTTTCATGGAAATAGGGTCCGGTCCCATCGCGAATGCGCGCGCAGATGATCTTCGCACGACCGCCGGCCGCAGCGCACGGAACGAGATCGCCGGCGGGCGGCGCCGCCGGAACAGCGAACGACGCCAGGGTAGCTGATCGCGGGGGCGACGCGCGCGCCAGGCGATCCCCTCAGCGCTGCTCGAGGGCGGCGAAGATGAGCTGCTCGAGGTACTCCCAGTACAGGTCGATGTAGTTCTGGGTTGTGCCGTCGTCGAGCGTCACGATCGGCGCGCGCAGCCACGGGCTCATCAGCGTGTGGCGCAGCAGGAAGATCGAGCTCGCCTCGCGCGCCGTGTCGCGCGGCACGCGGCGGAAGGTATCGGGGTCGATGCCGACCTCCTCCAGGATCCGGTCGCTCATGCGCGCCGGCAGACTCTCCTTGCCGATCGCGGTACGCGAGCCGATGAACTCCTTGATCTGCAGCGGCTGCTCGGGATCGACCTTCATGGCCTCGAAGACCTGGCGGCCGAAGCGGTTCATCACCGCCAGCGCGTCGTTGCCGTGCGGGTTCATCAGCAGACAGACCAGGTTGCTGTCGGGTTCGAACGGCACGCTCAGGCTGACCTTACCGGCGAGCCGGTCGCGCACCGCGCGCGCGGTGTCCCAGAAGTACTCGGTGTTGCGCACCGTCTCGGCGAGCAGGCGGCCGAAGCCCTCCTCGTTGAGCGGCAGCACCCGGTGGGTCAGGTGCACCGCCGCCGCCGAGGCGCCCGACTTGGAGCCCTCGAGGATGTACTGGCCGAGGTTGTGCAACTTCTCGCGGCGCGGTTCCTCGTGCTGCACGTCGCCGAGGTCGAAAACGTACGCTGCCTTCTGTGCCACGAAGTCGACGATCTCGCGGTTGCGCGCCACGAAGGCGCCGGCGGTGTAGGGAATGGCGCCGAGCTTGTGCGGATCGACGGTGATCGAGTCGACCTCGGAAAGGGCGCGGAAGGCGTTGTAGACGGTCTCGCCGGGGAAGTACTCGAAGCCCTCGGCAACCTCCTCGCGGGCGGCGAAGCTGCCGTCGGCGCGGCGGAACACCGAGGTCAGGTAGCCTCCCCAGGCGCCGTCGACGTGGATGCCGAAGTAGCAGCCGCGATCGCGCCAGCGCTGCCGCTCGGCCACGATCTCGTGGATCGGATCGACGGTGCCGAATTCGGTGTTGCCGAGAATGCCGACCACCGCCAGCACCGGCGCCTGCTGCGCGAACGCCTCCTCGAGGCGCTCGGCGAGGTGGCCTACGTCCATGCGCATGTGGTCGTCTACCTGCACGTAGTACAGCTCCGAGGTGCCTAGGCCGAGCACCTTCATCGCCTTCTCCCAGGAGTAGTGCGCCGGCCGTGCCACCAGCACGCGCGGCGGCTTCAGATCCTGGTGCTTGAGGAAGAAGCCGGCGGTACCGAGCCCCTCGATGCGCTCGCCGCGGACGCAGCGCACCAACAGGTCGAACCTCTCGCTATCGCCGGTGGCGCGCACCTCGGCGGCGACCTGGCGGCGCAGCTCGATGGTCTCGGCGATCGACAGGTTGAGCAGCTCCCACTTGCTGTACTCGAGCAGCGGCTTGGCCGCCGGCCCGACCGGCTCCTGCGCGATGCCGCAGGCGAGCGCCGCCTCCTGCAGCGCGATGGGGTAGAACTTCACCGCGCGCAGGTTCCACAGCGACTCGTAGTTGGCCACCGTGCCGCCCGAGGTCAGGTGCCCCCAGGCGCACGGCTCGGCGCTCTCGTCGACGGCGAAGCCGAACATCGCGGCGAGCTGCTCGCCGACCTGCAGCTCCATCTCGGCGGTCACCGTGGCGG
>JASFRZ010000182.1:0-9262 GCA_050114655.1 Acidobacteriota bacterium | reverse complement strand
GGGAGCGCGCCATGCGCCGTTGCACGCTCGCTGCGAGTGGCCCGCGGCCGTCGCGGTACAGCAGCTCGATGAGCTTGAAGCGCGCCTCGTTCCACGTGCTCAACGTGCGGTCGATCGACAGCTCGCACTCGCCCTCCGCGCCGAGCATCAGCGGGCCGGCAGCGACCACCCCGGGTGACTGCAGCGCTGTGGTCAGTGCTTCGAGGGCCCCCGCCCGCAGGCGCGCGTCGTTGTTGAGCAGCAGGATGTAGGGGGCGTTGCCGAGCGCTGCACCGCGGTTGACCGCCGCGCCGAAGCCGATGTTGCGCTCGAGCTCGACGAGATCGGCGCGGGGAAAGCGCTGCCGCACGGCGGCGGCGCTGTCGTCGACCGAGTCGTTGTCGACCACGATCAGGCGCGCATCCGCATCCGCTACCGAGGCGAGCCCGGCGAGCAGGCGGTCGCGCTGGTTGTAGCTCACAACGATGACGTCGTAGCGGGGATTCACGGTGCCCTGCGCTTCATCGTTCGAGCTCATGCCGCCTCCGCCGTCGCGCCCCGAGCGGCCGCCGCCTGCAGCAGCCGGCGCAGCAGGCGGGCCGCCGGACCCCAGTCGCGACGCTGCGCCCAGGCGCTTGCCGACTCGATGCGGCGGCGACGCTCGCCTTCGTCGTCGAGCAGCGTCGACAGGGCCTCGGTCCACTGCGCGCGGCTGTCGGGTACCAGCCAGGCGTGCTCGCCGAAGACCTCCGGCAGCGAGCCGGCGGCCGAAGCGACCACCGGGGTGCCGCAGGCGAGCGCTTCGAGGACCGGGAAGCCGAAGCCCTCGTAGGTTGTCGGATAGGCCACGACAGTGGCCGCGGCGTAGACGGCGGCGAGGTCCTCTTCGGGCACATAGCCGAGCCAGCGCGGCGCCTCGGGGCCGTCGCCGGCTGGCGTGCCTCGCTGCGGCCCGACGAAGCACAGGTCGACGTCCTGCCGCGTAGCGCGCAAGCCGGCAATCGTCTGTGTCAGCCCCGACAGGTCGCGGCGCGCCAGCGGCGCGCCGACGAACAGAACCGTGCGGCCGTGCAGGTCGTAGCGCTCGCGTACCGCGGTGATCCGGGCCGGGTCTATGTCACGGAAGGAGCGCCCGATGCCGTAGCGCGCGGTCACGATGCGCTGCTTCGGCACACCGTACCAACGCTCGATTTCGCCGGCGGCGAAGCGTGAGCCGGTCAACAGCCAGGCCGCACGCGCGGCGGCACGGCGTGCGGCCCATTGCCGACGGCGGCGCTCTCGCCAGGTGAACTCCTGCGGCGTGGCCTCGCAGGCGCAGTCATGCATCCCGACGACCGCCGCGCATGGAGCGGCGATCGGCATGCCGTAGGCAGGGGCGAAGAGCGCCTCGACACCGTCGCGGCGCAGCAGGCGCGGCAGTACGACCTGCTCCCACAGCGCACCCGGCATGTGCGCGATGCCGCTGACCACGCGGCTGCGCCGCCGTCCGCAAAGGAAGCGCCAGGGGATCGGAGTGCGCGCGTACAGGATGATCTCGTCGTCCTCGGGCCACGCTTCCAGCAGACCGCCGACAACCCGGCCGACGCCCGTCGCCTGGCCACTGAGCTCGCGAGCGTCGAAGGCGATCTTCATGAGGCGGCCAGCTGCACGTAGAGTTTGTGGGTGCGGTGTGCCGTCGCGCTCCACGGGAAGCGCTCGGCGTGCTCACGGCCCGCCGCGGACATGCGCGTGGCGAGCTCACGGTCCTGCAGCAGACGGCGGCATTGATGCGCCATCTGCGCCGCGTCGCCGGCTGCGGCGAACAGCGCGGCGTCGGCGAGAATCTCCGGCTGTGCGCCGACCGCGCTCGCCACAACCGGGGTGCCGGCAGCCATCGCTTCGAGGGGCGTGAGCCCGAAGCCCTCCCAGCGCGACGGCGCGACCACAACCGTGGCGGCCGCATACAGGCCGGCGAGTGTCTCGACCGGTTGGTGGGTCAACAAGCGGACGGCAGCGCGCGCGCGCGCGGGAACGACGTTCCACGTCTCCAGCCAGCCGGGCGCATCCGGGCCGACGAGCACCAGCTGCAGGTCGTCACCCGCGGCGAGCAGCTCGTCGAAGGCCGCCAGCAGGGTGCCGAGGTCCTTGCGCTTCTCGCGTCGGCCGACGAACAACAGGAACGGTCGGTCGACGCCGTGCTGGTGCAGCAGGGAGCGCGCGGCGGCGGCATCGGCGCGGAAGAAGACGCGCTCGACGCCGAGGTTGGTGACCCACAGCTTGTCGGGTGAGACACCGAGCACCTCCTGCGCCTCGCGCGCGCCGCTCTCCGACAGCACGATTACCGCGTCGGCCGCCTGCGCGGCGCGGCGCGCCAGCGGGACATAGTCGCGTAACACGGTGCCGAACACGTCCTCGGGATGGCGTATGAAGTAGCAGTCATGAACGCTCACGATGGTGCGCGCATGGCGGGCGGGCAGCAGCATGGGGGAGGGGGAATGGGCGATGTCGACGGCGCCGACGAGCTGCTCGACGGGCGGCCACTGCCAGCGGTTCCAGGCGCGATCGAGCACCCGTACCGGGATACGCCAGTCAGCGATCGCCGCCTCGGTGGGCACACGGGCGGCGTCGACGCGATCCTTCCACGAGGCCGAAAAGACCGTGTAGGAATCGTCGGGATAGGCAGCGCAAAGCGCCGTGGTCAGGTTCTGGACGTAGGTTCCGACGCCGGTTGCCTGACGCAGCGCGGGTCGAAAGTCGAGGACGACGTGCATGAAGTCGTCGGGCACCCTGTCTGGCCCCGGAACAGCGGCCCAGGCCGTTGGCGGGCACGAAGGGGCAACAACAATCGGGCGGGACGGCGAGATCATAGCATCAACGGCCCTGCGCGGGCCGGGGGCGCGGGATGGCGGCGTGCCCGCGGATTGGCGCCCCGAAACCCGCATGACGACGGTAGCACGATAGAATCGCCGCCATGTCTGAGAATCCCTCTGCAGGTCGCGCCGATGGTGTGCCCGCAACCCGCGTCATGCTGGTGGCGGGCGAAGCTTCGGGCGACCTGCACGGCGCCAGCCTGATGCGCGCCATGCGCGCCCTGGGAGCCGATGTGGAGGCGTTCGGGGTCGGTGGTGACCGCATGCAGGCGGCCGGCGTCGAGCTGACCTATCACATGCGCAAGCTGGCCGTGGTCGGTATCACCGAGGTGGTGCGCCACCTCGGCGACGTGCGGCGCGCGTTGGCCGGGCTCACCGAGGCGGCCGCCGCGCGCGGGGCCGACGTGGCGGTGCTGATCGATTACCCCGACTTCAACCTGACGCTGGCGCGGCGGCTTCGCAAGAGGTTTCCCGAGCTGCCGATTGTCTACTACATCAGCCCTCAGGTGTGGGCCTGGCGATCGGGGCGAGTCAAGAAGATCGCCCGCCTCGTCGATCTCATGCTGGTCATCCTGCCGTTCGAAAAGGAGATCTACGACGCCAGCGGCCTGCGGGTGGAGTTCGTCGGCCATCCTCTGCTCGACGTCGTGACCCTCGGCGCCGATCGCCGCGCGTTCGCCGCGCGCCACGGCCCGCCGCCGGCGGACACATGGATCGGACTGCTGCCGGGTAGCCGACGGGCCGAGATCGAGCGCCTGCTGCCGCCGATGCTGGAAGCGGCCCGATCTCTGTTGCTGCGTGTCGGACGGCCACGTTTTCTCGTTCCCGTGTCGCCGTCCGTCGACCTCGAGGCCTATGACACGGTGCTCGCGTCCTTCCCCGACCTCGCCGCGTACACCTACCTGATTCACGACGATTACTACGCGACCCTCGAGCATTCGACCGTCGCGGCCGTCTGCTCGGGCACCGCCACCCTCGAGGCGACCCTGACTGATACGCCGATGGTGGTCGTTTACAGGACTTCCTGGCTTACCTATAATCTCGCCAAATCGCTGGTTCGCGTGCGCGACATCGCGCTGGTGAACCTGATCGCCGGCCGGCGCGCTGTACCCGAGCTGGTGCAGGGGGAGGTCACCGGCCCCCGCATTGCCGACGAGCTCAGGACTTTGCTCAACGAACAGGCGCGTCGAGGTTCGGTCCTAACCGCGCTGGCCGAGGTGCGAGAGAGCCTCGGAGAGCCGGGTGCCAGTGCGCGCGCCGCGCGCGCCGTTCTCGAAGCCGCCGGCGTCGCGGTCGATTTCCCGGTCCCTGCCAGAGCCGTCGATGAATAACCTCTATCGTCTGCGCCGTTACCTGCGCTCCTATGTGCTGAGGCTCGTTGCGGGCACCGCCGCAATGTGCGGCGTGGCGCTGTGCACGGTGCAGATCGTCCGCATGCTGCAGCCGATCCTCGATTACGGTCTGGGAGCCGCGGGGGACGCGGTTGCCGCGGCCGTTCCGGTGGGCGAGGCCGGCGGCACCGACTATCTGATGGAGCTCGCCGCCGCACTTGTTTTCCTCTACGTGGTGCTCGGCATCAGCCGGTTCCTCTCCGAGTATCTGATGGGCTCCGTGGGCCACTCGATCGTGCGCGACCTCCGCTGCGACCTGTTCCGCCACCTCGAGCTGTTGCCGCTCGATTTCCACACCCGCCACTCCACCGGCGGCCTGATGTCGCGCGTCACCAGCGACGTGCTGGCGGTCCAGGAGGTGCTGTCGCGCGTTTTTGTCGACATCCTCCGCGACGGTCTCACCGTCGTCGGCCTGATCGGTTTGATGTTCTGGATCGACTGGCGGCTGGCGCTGGCGGTGCTCTTCGGCGCGCCGGTCCTGGTGAGCATCATCACCCGCCTCAGTCGCCGCTTGCGCAGTGCCAGCCGCGACACGCAGGAGGGCCTGGGAGAGGCCTCCGGGCTGTTGCAGGAGACCCTCACCGGCATCCGTATCGTCAAGGCGTTCGGTATGGAGGGCTTCGAGGCGGAGAAGTTTCGCCTCGCCGCCGAGCGCCTCTACCGCCACTCCACCCGCGCGCTGCGCCTGGGCAGCATCAGCGCCCCGCTGATGGAGATGATCGCCGCTCTCGGTGGTGTCTCGGTCCTGATCTACGGTGCCTACCAGATCCGCACGGAGGCGCTCACCACCGGGGAGCTGTTCACCTTCCTGGTGGCCGCCTTCAGTACCTACTCGCCCATCCGTCGCCTGGGAGCCGCCAACGCCCGCGTGCAGGCGGCGGCATCGGCTGCCGATCGCCTTTTCGAGATCCTCGACGAGCCGGTGGAACCGGGGTACGTCGAGTCCGGCTACGAGGTTGCGGGGGGGCTGCTGCCCGCGGCCGCAGCTCGCAGCAACGGTGCCGGTAGGGGGCCGGCAACGCCGATGCCGGCGATCGTCGAGGGAATTCGCTTCGAGGGCGTGCGCTTCGCCTATCGCGACGCCGACGGGGAGCTCAAAGAAGTGCTGCACGAGGTCAGCTTCGACCTGCCTGCCGGGCAGGCGGTCGCGCTGGTTGGGCGATCGGGCGGCGGCAAGAGCACCATCGCCAACCTGATCCCGCGCTTCTACGACCCCACCGGCGGTCGTGTCACGGTCGACGGGGTCGATCTGCGCGACATTCCCCTGGTCGACCTGCGCAGCCAGGTCGGCATCGTTACCCAGGAGACCATCCTGTTCAACGACACGGTGCGCAACAACATCGCCTACGGCCGCCCTTCGGTCGCCCTCGAGGCGGTCGAGGCGGCGGCGCGCGCAGCGCTGGCGCACCCCTTCATCGAGGAGCTGCCGCAGGGCTATGAGACGATGCTGGGCGAGCGCGGCCTGATGCTGTCGGGCGGCCAGCGGCAGCGCATCGCCATCGCCCGGGCGTTGCTCAAGAACGCGCCCATCCTGATTCTCGACGAGGCCACCTCGAACCTCGACGAGCGCTCCGAGCGCGAGGTGCAGGAGGCGCTCTCCAACCTGATGGAGGGCCGCACCACGTTGATCATCGCGCACCGCCTGACCACCGTGCGGCGCGCCGACCTGATCATCGTGCTGGACCGCGGCCGCATCCTCGAGGCAGGCACCCACCACGAGTTGGTGGCGCGGCCCGGCCCGTACAAGGATCTGTACTCGTTGCAGTTCGTCGATGCTGCCGGCGCGGCGGGCGGCTCGTGAGGACCCCCGCGGTTGTTTGACCGGCTGGTGCTCGCGGTCGTACCGCCCCTGGGCGCCGCCTGGCTGCGCGCGGCCCACGCCACCATGCGGCTGTCGTTTCACGGCCGCGAGAGCGCTTTGCCGGCCGACGGCGAGCCGCTGATCTATGCTTTCTGGCACGCTCAGCTCGCCCTGATGCCGTGGATGCAGCTACGCCCGCCGAGCGTCGTGCCGGTTTCGCGCTCCAAGGACGGCGAGTGGACCGCGCGGCTGTTCACCCGCCTCGGCGCGGAAACAGTGCGTGGCTCCACCACACGCGGCGGTGCAACGGCGCTGCGCGGCATGGTGCGTGCGGCACGTGCCGGCAAGGACCTGGCGATCACTCCCGACGGGCCGAAGGGCCCGGCGGAGCGCGTTCAGCCGGGCGCGGTGTGGCTGGCGCGCCTCACCCAGCGGCCGGTGCTGCCGGTCGCCTTTGCGGCGCGCCCGTGCCTGCATGTCGGCTCGTGGGACCGCATGATCGTGCCGCTGCCCTTCTCGCGCGGAGTGTTCGAGTACGGTGAGCTGTTGTGGGTGCCGCGCAGCGCCGATGAGCGGGAAGTGGAGGCGGCACGGGTCGAGCTCGAGCGCCGCCTCGCAGGCGTCAGCGCGGCGGCGCGCCAGCGCTTGAAGGTCGGCGGCTGAGGCGGCGGCGGGCTTTGGTCGTCCAGCTCGCGCCATCACCGCGCGCAGCCTGCTACGATAGCGCGATGATTCGCAGTATGAGTGGGTACGGGCGCGCGGTTGCGGACGGGGAAGGTCTGCGCATCTCGTTCGAGCTGCGTGCGGTCAACCACCGCTTCTGTCGCATCGGCACGCACCTTCCCACCGAGTTGATGTTCTTCGAGAGCAGCGCGCGCCAGCTCATCGCCGAGCGTGTCGAGCGCGGCAAGGTCGACCTCACCGGCACCGTTCGGGGCCCCGGCAGCGCGCAGGGGGCGCAGATCGATTTCGACGCCGCCGCGGAATACGCCAAGTCGCTCGGCGACCTCGCCGGGTCGCTCGGCATCGAGGCGACGATCGACCTGGCAACGCTGGTCAGCCTGCCCGGTGTGGTGTCCGGCCAGGTGACCCCGAGAGTCGATCCCGAGCGCGACACGCTGCTCGCCGAGGAGGCTTTGCGCGGCGCGCTCGACGCCCTCGACGAGATGCGCGTTGCCGAGGGCGCCCACCTCGCCGAGGACATGCTGCAGCGCTTCGAGGTACTCGCCGGGATGGTGGAGCGGGTGCAGGAGATGACCGTCGATCTGCCGCAACGCTATCGTGACCTGCTCAACGCGCGCATCGAGTCGTTGCTCGAGGACACCGCCGGTGAGGTCGACCCGGCGCGCCTCGCCCAGGAAGTCGCGCACTACGCCGATCGCTCGGATATCACCGAGGAGCTCGTACGTCTGCGCAGCCATCTGGAGAAGGCGGCAGGCCTGCTCGACACCGGCGGCGCGGTGGGGCGCTCGCTGGAGTTCCTGCTGCAGGAGATGCACCGCGAGATCAACACGCTCGGCGCCAAGGCCAAGGTAGTCGAGATCGGCGACCTGGTGGTCGACCTGAAGAGCGAGCTGGAGCGCGTCCGCGAGCAGGTGCAGAACGTTGAGTGACGCACCGCCTCCGCCGTGCTTCGTGCTCTCGGCGCCGTCCGGGGCCGGCAAGACGACCCTGGCGCATGCCGTGTTGCAGCGCGTCGAGGGAGTGCAACGAACTGTGTCGTGGACCACGCGCCGCCCGCGCTCCGGTGAGACCGACGGCGTTGACTACACCTTCGTCGACCAGGAGCAGTTCGACGAGCAGCTAACCGCCGGCGGCTTTCTGGAGAGCGCGACCGTCCACGGCTACAGCTACGGCACGCCGGCCAGCGAGGTCGAGCGCATCCTGGCGGATGGTGACGCCGCCCTGATGGTGATCGACGTGCAGGGGGCGGAGTCGGTGCGCCAGCGCATCGCTGATGCGATCACCGTCTTCGTCCTGCCGCCTTCGCGCGAGATTCTCGAGGGACGCCTGGCGGCACGCGAGGGTGCCGATCCGGCGAGCGACGAGACCATCCGTACGCGATTGGGCGTCGCGGCGGAGGAGATCGCGCAGTTCGTGCGGTACGATTACGTGGTCATCAACGACGACTTCGATCACGCGGTGCGCGAGCTCGAGGCGATCCTCGTCGCCGAGCGCAGCCGGCGTCCCCGTAGAACGCGCATCGCGCGCCAGATTCTCGAGTCATTCCGCAAGTAACCAGGCAGAGGAAGAAATGCTCAACGACAGTTACTACCTGTTCGTCGAAGTGGCGGCACAACGCTGCTCGCAACTGATGCGCGGCGCGAAGCCCAAGGTCGAGCTGCGTGCTCACAAGTTCACTACCGTGGCCTGTGCCGAGGTGAAGGAAGACCTGATCCCCTGGCAGTCGGCGACCGACGAGCAGCTCGCCGAGGAGCTCGCCACAGCCGCGGCCGAAGAGGCCGCCGAGGCGGCGGCGATGGCACAGATCCCTCGGGTCATGCAGCCGCTATCCGGTGACGACGACAACGAAGAAGAGTAGCGCCGTGCCCGGTCCCCGGGTTCTGATCGCCGTCACCGGTAGCATCGCGGCCTACAAGGCCTGCGAGATCGTGCGCCGGCTGCAGGATCGCGGTATGGAGGTGCGCGTCGCGATGACCCCCAACGCGACGCGCTTCGTCAGCCCGCTGACCTTCGCCGCGCTCTCCGGGCATCGCGTGCTGTCGAGCTCCTGGGACGACGACCATCCGGAACGCATCGCCCACGTCCGCTGGACGGAGGAGTGCGACCTGCTGTGCATTGCCCCGGCGAGCGCCGACTTCATCGCCAAGATGGCGCTGGGCATCGCCGACGACTTTCCCTCCACGCTTCACCTGGCGTTCAACGGCCCGGTGCTGGTGGCGCCGGCGATGGAGGATCAGATGTGGCTGCACCCGGCGGTGCAGCGCAACGTGACGACACTACGCGCCCGCGGGGTCTTGATCGTCGAGCCGGAGTCCGGCCCGCTGGCCTCCGGCCGTCACGGCCCCGGGAGACTGGCGGAGCCGCCGCTGGTCGTCGAGGCGGTGACCCGCGCGCTGCTCGATCGGCCCGCTGCCGGTGCGCTCGAGGGGCTGTCGGTGCTGGTATCGGCCGGTCCGACGCGCGAGCATTTCGATCCGGTGCGCGTGCTGACCAACCCGTCGAGCGGCAAGATGGGTTACGCGCTTGCCGCTGAAGCGCATCGCCTCGGCGCCAGGGTG
>JASFRZ010000181.1:0-9316 GCA_050114655.1 Acidobacteriota bacterium | reverse complement strand
TCGAAGAAGGCCCTTACTATCGCACGATGAACTTCCTTCTGGTCAACGTCCCGCACGGCGAGGATGGCGAGCGCATCCGACGCTTCTCGCGTCCCTGGCCGCCGCTCGACCTGCTCAACTGTGCCTCGCTGCTGCGGCGCGAGGGCCATGCGGTCGCCTTGCTCGACTACCGCGCCCGCGACGTGCCGCGAGCCGAGCGCGGGCGTGCGCTGGCCGCCGCTGACCGCGTCGTCGTCACCACCACGCCGCTCGACCGCTGGCAGTGCCCGACGCTCGACACCGAAGCCACCTTCCGCTTCGTCCGTGGCTTCCCGCTCGAGCGCACCTGGATCAGCGGCACCCACGCGACGATGCGTCCGGAGTGGGTGCTGCGCGAGACCGGCGTCGCCGGGTTGCTGCTCGGTGAGCCGGAATCGGCAGTATGCCGCCTCGCCGCAGACGCGCCCAGCGGCGCGGGCCTCGCCGTCCTCGGTGACGGCGGTGTCGCCGGCGTGCGCGCCGAGCCCCTCGACCTGACCGCGTTGCCCGCTCCCGCCTTCGACCTGCTGGACATCGACCGCTACCACTACGAGCTGCTCGGCGATCGCTTCCTGATTCTCGAAACTGCGCGCGGCTGTCCGTTCGGCTGTACCTTTTGCTCGCGCGAGATGTACGGCAAGCCGGTGCGGCGCAAGGCGCACGAGCAGGTGGTCGAGGAAATCGAGCAGGCGCGCGCCGCCACTTCCTTCCGCCACGCCTACTTCATCGACCTCGAGTTCACCTTCCACCGCGAGCCGGTGGTAGCGCTTTGCGAGGAGTACCTGCGCCGGGGATGGAGCTTCCGCTGGACCTGTCAGACGCGCTTCGACCAGATCGATCGCGAGCTGCTCCTGCTGATGAAGCACGCCGGCTGCCGGCTGATCCATTTCGGCGTCGAGACCGGCGCCGAGCGCCTGGTGCGGGCGCTCAAGAAGGGCCTGAGCCGCGATCAGATCCACGAGCAGCACAAGCTGGTGCAGTCCTGCGGCATCGCGACAGCGATGTTCTTCCTCATCGGACATCCCGACGAGACCGAGGAGGAGCAGACCGCGACGATCGACTTCGCCCGCCGGCTCAACCCCGACTACGCCTCGTTCAACATTGCATCCCCCTACCCCGGAACGCGCTTTCACGCGCTGGCCGGCGACTTTGACGAGCCCTTCCCCGCTTTCGACCACCACTCGCACGAGCTCGCCGACCTCGAGCGCATGCGGCGACGCGCGCTGCGCAGCTTCTATCTGCGACCGCGCTACATCGCCGGCCGCCTGCACCCTCGTCGGCTGGGCAGCGCGCTACGCGGCGCGCGGCTGCTGCGCAAGCTGACCCGCTGAGGCCGGCGCGCCCGGCTGGCGGCGCTCGTTCGGCGCCAGGGGCGCGCCGCTGCCGGAGCTCCCGGGTACCACCCAGCCATGCATGCGGCGCAGCTCAGGTGATGGTGGCGTTGCGCCGCCACCACAGACGCGCCAGGTTGGCGAACTTGTGCAGCGCCTCACGGCCGAGGTTGAACTTGCTGGCGCGATGGTCCTCGCACGACACCGGCACCTGGATCACCCGACCGCCGTCGCGATCAACGTAGTACACCAGGTCGAGAACATACGCCGAACCGTCGGCGATGAGCGACGCGTAGCGCCGGATCACCTCGACGCGATAGGCCTTGGCGGCGATCGAGTAGTCGACGTACTCGACCTCGAGCAGCCAGGATGCGGCGAGCACGAACACCCCCGAGCCGAGGCGCCGGAACAGCGAGCGGCGCTGGCTGCCCGCGCGCTTGGAGCCGACCACGATGTCGTAGTCGGCCAGCAAGCCGTACGCCTCGTCGATGAATGCGGCATCGATCGACAGGTCCATATCGACCGAGACCAGTGCCGGGAAGCTCGCCTCCTCGACGAAGCGGCGGAATGCGCGTCCGACGCCGCGCTCGGGCAGGTGGAAGAAGCGCACCTCGGGGAACTGGGCGGCAAGTCGCTCGCCGATCGCCACGGTGTCGTCGGTCGACCCGTTGCTGCCGATCATCACCTCGAACTCGTCGTAGCGCGACCGCAGGTAGTCGATCAGCGTCGCGGTGTTGGCGCGCAGCAGCTCTTGCTCGTTGTAGACCGGGATGCCGATGGTCAGGGACACCCGTGCCCGCCTAGGGTCGGCCGACGCCCGCGGAGGGCGCCGTGTTGTCGCCGCGAGCCGGCTGCGGCACGAGCGCAGCGATGCGCTGGGCGGAGAACGCCGCCCATTGCGTATCGCTGAACCTGTCCATGACGCGGATGAACTGCGCCAAGGCGTCGTCGGTGCGGCCCAGCTCCTGCAGCGCCTCGCCGATGCGGAAGCTCGCTTCGCCGACCAGCTCACCGCCGGGATAGTCACGCAGGAAGGCGGTGAAGCGCGTCAGCGTCTCTTGCCAGTGCCGTGAGCGGTAGGCGCACAAGGCGAGATAGTAGGTCGAGTAGTAGGCCGCCGAGGAGGAAGGGGCGGCCGCGATCGAGGCGCGGAACAGTGGCTCGGCGGCGGCGTACTCACCGTCATGAAATCGTGTCAGGCCATCGCGGTGCGGTACCCACGGATCGCTGTAGCCGGCCCGCACCCAGAGGGCGCCGAGGGCCAGCACGACGAGCACCGCAGGAGCCCACAGCGAGCGGTAGCGAAAGAGCACGTCCAAAGCGCGCGTCACGCCGCTCGCGCGCGCCGGCGGCGCACCATCGAACGTCGCGCTGCGGTTGCGCGACCACCATCGCAACCGGCCGGCCGGCAGCGCCACCGCCAGCCACGCCATCGTGCCCCAGGTGATCAGCAGCGCCGCCCAGTCGATAGCGGAGCGCCGGTAAGTCAGGTCGACGTCGTTGGCGATCGGGACGACGAGCATGAACGACGGCGAGGCGAGCCACACCGCATTGGCCCCCTCGACGTGCCAGCGCGGGTGGTAGCTGACCTTGACCAGCAAGGGCCGGCCGGGAGCGGAGGTGTGGATACGTATGCGTTCGACCTGCAGCTCGGCGCTGACCTCGACGTCGCCGTGCAGCGGCCGGCGCGGAATGCTGTCGGGGAGCCCGTCGACACGGAGCCACTCGCCCGGGGCCTCCGAACCCGGCAGCGGACGTACCAGCGGCACCTCGCCCGCGCCGGGGCGCTTGAACCAGGCGAAGAAGTCGCGCTTCCACTCGCCGCTGGTCAAAAGCAGCGGCTCGTAGCGCAGCGGCTCGACATAGCTACCGCTGCCGCCGGCGACCGCGAAGACCGTGTAGGGCGGCACCTGCCGCTCGAGGCGAAAGTCCGGCGAGGCGGCCATCACACGCTTGACCTCGTCGCTGCGGGCGATCAACTCGGTGACGTTGAACAGGCGCAGGTGCTCGGCGGCACGCGCTGCGTCGAGGTGGGAGCAATGGTACGGCAGCAGCGGGCACGAACCCACCTGGGAGATCTCCGACTGGATGTAGAAGACGAACGGCGAGCTGATGCTCGACTGCATGTACAGCCCTTCGAGCGTGCTCGCGCCGGCGAACAGCGGCAACGACTCGAAGGCGCGCACGGTACCGGCCTCGTCGTGCGCCGGAGAGTGCTCGTAGGCAACGCGCGGATCGGCGCTGCTGCGGCGCACCGCCTGGATCACCTCGCGATAGGCCGGCCAGCCGGGCGTCGCCTCGAAGCCGCCGTAGTTCCACGCCGCCCAGTCGTCGGCGACGCCGACGTGGGCGTCGACCCATATCAGGGTGACCACGGCGAGCAGCAGCACACCCGCGGCGACCGGCACGACGGTGTCGCGACGGTAGAACCCCGCCACCGCGCGCAGCATGGCGGCGGCCGGCAACGCCGCCAGCAGGCAGCCGGTGAGCTGCACGAACGGCAGGAAACGGATGTCGACAACGTCGAGCCTCCAGGCGACCAGGTACAGCAGCAGGCCGCCGGCGGCGAGCGCGACGAGGTAGCCGACACGGTGATCGAAAGGGCTCCCCCGTAGCGCGACGGGGCGCCGACGACGGGCCAGGGGCGCCGCCAGGGCGCCTGCTGCGAGGATCGTCAGCAGCGGCCAGAGGACCACCGGGAAAACATGACGGAAGCCCTGGATCGGCCAGACAATGCTGTACGCGGTGGTGTACCCGGCGTAGGCGAGCAGCGGAACCGCCCAGAAGGCGATCAGGCCGAAGGCGATCAGCGCCATGCTCACCAGGTACGGCAGCGCGCGCCGCCCGCGCGGATGAAACAGCACGAGATAAGCGCCCAGGGCGGCGGCCACCAGCACCGTGTAGGCGTGGCTCAGGGCGATGGCCGCCAGCAGCACCGCATTGCCGACTCGTCCTCTACCCGACGCCACGCCGCGATAGAGCGTGCCGGCGAACAGCAGCAACAGCGCGACACTGAAGGAGTAGGTGAACTCACCCGCCAGGGTGCTGCCGACGTTGCCCCCCCACATCGCGTCGGCCTCGTGGAAGAGGAACGGCAGCGTGAACAACGCGGCCAGCGCCGGCGCGGGAAAGGCGAAGTCGAGCAGCCGGAAGCAGACGTAGGCCGCCGCGGGCAGACCGACGAGCCCCGACACGGTGACGAGCTTGAAGGCGATCGGCAGGCCGATCGGCAACGACAGCAGTGCGATCAGCACGAACGGCAGCGGGAAGTACACCTGGAACAGAGGAAAGCCGGCGTAATTGCCCGGTACCCAGCCGCCGATGCGCCCCTGTGGCAACAACTCGTGGCGCAGCCACCAGGCGGTGTAGTAGTGCGAGGCGGTGTCTCCGCCGGTGGTGATGGTGGGCAAGAGCAGCAGGCCGGGGTGCAGCTTCCACGCCACGTAGGCGGTCGCCGTCGCCACCGCGATCGCGTCGCACACCCGTGCCGAAGCGGACGAATTGCCCGATGAGCTCGCCATGATTGCCTCGCTGATCAGCCGGCGGAGGCCGGCCTGTGCCCACGCGTCAGGCAATCACATCAGCTACCGCAGGTGCTACCCCCGGGGCCGTTCGCGCCCTGCTGCAGCCAGCGCAGGATGGTGTCGTAGCACGAGGCACCGGCGCCGTTGAAGCACGGGAAGTCGCCGCCGACGTGGTTCACGGTGCCGGGCTGCGGCTTGGTCAGGACGAGCGACCCGGAGGCACCGCTGCCGGGAATGACGACGTTGTTGTTGGAGGCGTCCGCCGCGGCCAGGCCATTGCAGCTATCCGTCGCGCTGCCGCTGAGGTTGGGCGCCGGCCCGCCGGAGTGGCATCCCGACGCCGTGCAACCCTGCTGCGACCAGATGGGGTGGACCTGGGTGGCGTAGTTCACCAGGCCCGAGGTCGTGCTGGTAGTGGTCGTCGAGCCGCCGGTCTGCGTGGTGGTCGTCGTGGTGGTCGTCGTGGTGGTCGTCGTCGGACGCGGCGGCGGCTGCACCGGGGCCGTGGGGCTGCTCTGGTAGCACGATCCGAGGACTACGATACCCACGACACAGAGAAGCGCCACACCCCACGTGCGCGAGCTGCACCGCTCGGGAAGCTCCCTGGAGCCGACCGTTCGAGCTTTCATCCCCCACTCCTTCGAGCACTCTTGGATGACACACCCTTCGACGACCGCGGCGCGGCCATCCGGTGCGTTTAAATCGGACGTTAATATGAGAATTAACGGGGGTCAAGCAGTTAGCAGGCCGTGGTGAAGGTCCGATGGGGGCCGGCGCGTGGGTCTTGGCGGACTGCTAGCGGCGTTCGAAGCGTATGTTCGTCACCCGACCGGCGTCGACGGTGAAACCCTCCACGGCCCCGTCCCCGGCGCGCTCGAAGCGGAAGGTCCAGCCGCCGGCCCGAAAGTCGCCATCGACCTTGCGGAAGCGACGCGGCGGGGTGTTGCGCAGGCTCAGCCAGAGCTCGTCGCCTTCGGCGTGCAGGTGGTAGGTCACGTCGAGCTCGGCGCTGTAGAAGTCGCCCGCGTAGGCGGCGAGCTCGGCGGCGTCGAACGGTGTCTCGGCGACCGCTCGGCGCGGTGCACCTGTATCCCGGCGCGCATCGGCCGGCGGCTCCCGCTCGAGCTCGTCGTCGAGGTAGATGTCGGCGACGCGTTGCGCCAGGCCCATCGGTTCGATCTCGCCCAGGTTACAGGTTGCCAGCACCGAAAAGCGCTGCTCGGGGAACTGCAGGAAGGCGGCCTTGAAACCCATCATCGAGCCGCTGTGCGAGACCGTTGCCAGCCCGCGGTAGTGATCGATGGTGAGGCCGAAGGCGTAGGTGATGGGCTCGCCGCCGTACAGCGTGCCCGGCGTCTGGATGAGGTCGAGGAAGGCCTGCCCGCCGACATCGCCGGTGTAGAAGTTACGGTCCCACAGCAGCAGGTCCCGCACCGTGCTGTACAGCCCGCCGGCGCCGACCTTGTCGAAGTTGCCCAGGTAGCTCACCGTGAACCCCTCGTCGGCATCGCGCTGATAGCTGGTTGCACGGCGCTCGACGACGTGGCTCGGGATGTCGTGGAAGTGGGTGTCGCTCATCCCCAGCGGGGTAAAGATGCGCTCCGCGGCGAACGCGCGCAGCGGCTTGCCGGTGACCCGCGCGACGAGCTGGGCGAGCAGGAAATACCCCGAGTTGCTGTACAGGTACTCGTCGCCGGGGGGGAAGTTGGTCTCCCGCTGCGCCGCGATGAGCGCAATCGCCTCTTCATCGCTGAATACGTCCTCGAGGCGAATCCCGGCGAGCGCCATCAACGTGTAGATGTCGCGGATGCCGCTGGTGTGGTGCAGCAGTTGCGCGACGGTGATCGGTCGCTCGTATGCGGGTATCTCGGGAAAGTATTCGCGGATGTCGTCGTCGAGCGCGACGCGCCCGTCGAGCACCAGCAAGGCGACGGCCGCCGCGGTGAATTGTTTGGACACCGAGCCGACGTAGAAGACCGTGTCGGTGGCGATCGGGATGTGCCAGTCGAGGTTGGCGATACCGTAGCCGCGCTCGTAGATCAGCTCACCGTCCCGCACCACGCCGAGGGCGCAGCCGGGCGAATCCGCGCGGTCCCAGGGCGCGAAGATGGCGTCCACGTCGGGCCGCGGCGCACTCTGCCCCGCAGCCAGCGCGGCGCACAGCGCCGCCGTCAAAACGGCCGACAGCGGCAGCAGCAGTATGGCCCGCCACCTCACCGGTACCCGCCGTAGCTGATCTGTTCGCGCAACCGCGCCTCCATTGCCGGCGGCACCACGAACAGGCCCTCCGGATACTCGCGATACTGCGACATCGCCTGGAAGATCTCCACCGAGTTGTATTCGTCGAGGGCGAGGCCGGCGAGGTACTGCAGACGCAGACTGCGATCGCGGTTAATCTGCGCATCGGTCAGCCAGGGCTGCAGGTCCCGTCCGCTGCCGGCATAGGAGCTCAGGATCTCGTAGGCCGAGCCGAGGTCGATCGACGCGAGCGACTGCCGCAAGGCCGGGTTTTCATCGATCTGCCCCTGGATGGCCTGCAGGTCGATCTGCACCGGCTCGAGGCTGCCGATCATCACCACGTCGTAGCCGTCGCCGAAGATGTCGCTATTCCACACCGTGCCGTTGGGAAATGCCTCCATGAAGGTCGCCAGGCTACTCTTGACCGCCTCTTCGCTGGTCTCGTAGAGAGGCAACCACTGCGCCACGATCCCGCCGGGGTTGAGGCGTTGCTTGACCAGCTCGTAGTACTCGGTCGAATAGAGCGCCGCCGACCCGCTCACCCAGGGGTGGATCGGGTCCGAGGTGATGACGTCGAACTTCTCATCGGTGGTGGCAATGAAGTGGCGTGCATCGTCGAACAGGATTTCGGTGCGCGGGTCGTCACGCACGAAGAAGTTCTGCGGGCCGAGCCACTCGGCCGCCGCCTGCGGTACCAGCGGCTCGATCTCACACACCACGATGCGCTCGACCGTGTCGTGTACGACGAACGAGCCGGTGGTGACGCCGGCGCCGAAACCGACCACCAGCACCGACCGGGGTGCCCCCTGGAAGAGTGCCGGAAGGTGACCGAGCATGCGCTGCAGTCGCATGTCCACCTGGCGCGTCGACGCCACCACCTTGCCGCCGACGTGGAAGCTGCGCACGTTGTCCTCCGGCCAGTCCGATACCGCCACCGACGCATTCATCCCCTCGCCGACGTAGCGATAGGCCTCCACCGCATCCCAGTCCTCGACGAAGCGGCCGTAGGCGATCAGGCCGTCGGGCACTCGCGTCACCGCGGGCACCATGGTCACGGTGAGCGCGGCGATGAGCACCACAACGACGCCGAGACGCAGGGCACCGGCCCTGCCGCCGACGCGTGACAAGAGATCCCCGCCTTCGCCGCCGGCGACGACGCCCTTGTCGACGACGAAACGATCGGAGATGAGCATCGACAACGCGGCGAGCCCCGACAGCAGCACCAGCCGTTGCTGTGATTGTTGCGTCCCGAAGGTCGGGATCATGTACAGGCTGAACGCCGCCGAGCCGAGGATGGCGCCCACCGTGTTGGCTGCGTACACCCGACCGACGAGTGAGCCGGCGTCCTCGTGTGGGCGGCCGACCGCTGCCAGGGCAAGCGGGAAGCTCGCGCCCCACAGGACGGTGGCCAGTGACATCGCCACGCCGGCCCGCAACAGATCGTGCCCATAGCGCAACCAGATGTCGTCGACGAAGTCGGGGTTGAGGTTCCAGAAGGGAATCTCTTTGCCGATCATGAACGCCGCCACCGGGATGGCGAAGACCAGCAGCAGCTGGGTCAGCGCGAGTGCCGCGCCGGGGCGGCGCAGCTGGCGCGCGAGCAGCGAGCCGGCGCCGCTGCCGATTGCCAGGCCGACGAGGAACACCGCGAGGATGATCGAGAAGGTGTACACGGTGCCGCCGAACAGCAACGAGAGCAGCCGCGTCCACACCACCTGCGCCCCCAGCGCGGTGAAGCCGGAGACGCCGATGACCACGTAAACCCAGGGGTTGGCGGCGTGGGTCGACTCGAGCTGCTCCTGCTCGTCCTCGGGCGGGATGAACCGGGCACCCTTGGCGGCGAGCACCAACGACACGCCGGCGATGAGCGCATTGATCGCCGCCGCGAGGTAAGTTGCCACCACCATGTCGTACACGCGCAGCAGCCAGAAGCCGGCGAGCAGGCAGCCGGCCACCGCGCCGCCGATGTTGGCGGTGTAGAGCATCCCGATGCGGGCGATGCCGACGCGGGTGGTCTCCATGTAGCGCGAGATTGCCGGCAGCGTGGCACCCATCAGGATGGTCGGCGGCAACAGCAATAACAGGCACACGACGGCGCGCAACAGAATGCCGAGAAAGCCGTAGCCGACGATGCCGACGTAGATGAACCGGACCAGGGGCAGCATGACCAGCATCAGCACGCCGCAGACGCCGATGCCGAGCTCG
>JASFRZ010000180.1:0-9325 GCA_050114655.1 Acidobacteriota bacterium | reverse complement strand
CGCCCGGGGCAGAAGCGGGTGCGCCCGGACTGCTGATCGAGGGGGGCCTGGTGCTCGACGGCACCGGCGGCGCCGGTACGATTGCTGACCTGCGGGTGCGCGGCGCGCGGATCGAGGCCATCGGCGAGCTCGATGCGCTGGAGGGCGAGCAGGTCATCGACGCCAGCGGGCTGGTGGTGGCGCCCGGCTTCATCGACACCCATAGCCATCATGACGCCGGCCTGGAAGATCGGCGTGACGCGCTGGCAGCCGTGAGCCAGGGGGTCACCACCATCGTGGTGGGGCAAGACGGCGGCTCCAGTCTGCCCTTGGCCGAGTTGTTCGAGCGGCTGGAAAACGCGCCGGCGACGGTGAATGTGGCGTCGTATGCCGGACACGGCACGATCCGCCAAGCGGTTCTGGGCGACGACTACCGCCGGCCGGCAACAGCGGAAGAGGTCGACGAGATGCGTCGCATCCTGCGCGCAGAGCTGGACGCCGGCGCGCTCGGCCTGTCGACCGGCCTGGAATACGATCCCGGGCTCTACGCGACCACCGATGAGCTGATTGCGTTGGCGCGCGAGGCTGCTGCGGCAGGCGGCCGCTATATCAGCCACATGCGCAGCGAGGATCGCCACCTCCTGGAGGCCATCGATGAGCTCATCCGCATCGGCCGCGAGGCCGACATCCCGGTGCAGATCTCGCACATGAAGCTGGCGATGAAGAGCCTCTGGGGGCGTAGTGGCGAGGTGCTCGCGCGCCTCGACGAGGCGCGCGCCCAGGGCGTCGACGTCACCGCCGACGTCTACCCCTACGAATTCTGGCAATCGACCATGACGGTGCTGTTTCCCGAGCGCGACTTCGACAACCGCGAGGCGGCGCAGTTCGCCCTCGACGAGCTCGTCCCGCCGGACGGGATGTTCATCGCCCGCTACGAGCCCGAGCCGTCCTACGTCGGGCTGTCGTTGCAGCAGATCGCCGATCTTCGCGCCGAAGACCCGGTGACTACCTACATGGCGCTGATCGCCGAATCCCAGGCCGCGGAAGCGGAGACGGGACAGGGCGGCGAGAGCATCATCGCGCGCAGCATGGATCCCGACGACATCGGCACGCTGCTCGCCTGGGAGCACACCAACGTGGCGAGCGACGGCAGCCTGGCGGGACGGCACCCGCGCGGCTTCGGCACGTTCACGCGCGTGCTGCGTGAGCAGGTACGGGAGAGCGGACGCCTTTTGCTTCCCGAGGCCATCCGCAAGATGACCGCGGCGTCCGCGGCGCACGTCGGCGTCGAACAGCGCGGCACGATCCGTCCCGGCGCCTACGCCGACCTCGTTCTGTTCGATCCCGCGACCGTCGCCGATCGCGCCACCGCCGACGACCCGAACGCGACGTCGATCGGCATCGCAAAGGTGATCGTGAACGGGTCGATCGTCTACGAAGGTGGTCGTGTTACCGACGCCCGGCCCGGCCGGGTCATCCGCAGAGGTGACTCATGAAGCGACTCGCCGTTGTCGTGCTGATCCTGTGGAGCCTAGCGCCCCCAGGACAGCAAGCCACCGACCGGAGCACCCCGGACTGGGGCGCCGTCGACGGCGTTTTCGAGCGCTTCGACCGCTCCGACACCCCGGGTTGCGCGCTCGGCGTCGTGCAGGACGGCGAGCTGGTGTACGCGCGCGGCTACGGTCTTGCCAACCTGGAGCTCGGTGTCGCCATCACGCCACAATCGGTTTTCCGCACCGGGTCGGTCAGCAAGCAGTTCACCGCCGCCGCGGTCGCCATCGCGGCGCGCGAGGGAGCCCTGTCGCTCGATGACCCGGTGAGGAGGTGGATCCCCACGCTGCCGGTCTATCCGGTGGAGCCCACCGTGCGCCACCTGGTGCACCACACCAGCGGCGTACGCGACTACCTGGTGTTGATGGGTCTGCGCGGGTTGCGCGACGATGATTTCTACACCGACGCCGAGGTGCTCGATGTCCTGTCGCGCCAGCGCGAGCTCAACTTCACCCCCGGCGCCGAGTACCTCTACTCGAACTCGGGCTACTTCCTGCTCGGCAAGGTGATTCTCGCCGCCACCGGCGAGTCGCTGCGCGAATACGCGCAGGAGAAGATCTTCACGCCGCTGGGCATGCGGCACACCCATTTCCACGACGACCACAACCACATCGTGCCGAACCGCGCGATGGGCTATGCGCCGTCCGACGGCGGTTTCCGCACCGCCGTCACCACCCTCGATATGGTGGGCGACGGCGGCGTGTTCACCTCGATCGAGGACCTGATGCTTTGGGTCAACGCGCTGCAGGACAACACGCTGGCCGGCGGCTTGACCGGGATGCTGGAGACGCGCGGCACGCTCAACGACGGCGAAACGATCCCCTACGCCTTCGGTCAAACGCACGGCGAATACCGCGGGCTCTCGACCGTCGGGCACGGTGGTTCCTTCGTCGGATACCGCGCGGACATTACTCGCTTCCCCGAGCAGAGCACCGCCATCATGACGCTGTGCAACCGTGCCGATGCCGCTCCTGGCGGCCTGGCGCGCCGCGTCGCCGACGCGGTCCTGGCCGACGAGCTCGGGCCGGCGCCGGAAGCGGGCGACCGACGCGATCGCCCCGATTCGGAGTCTCCCGAGCCGGGGCCGGTGGCCAGTGTCGACGACTACGTCGGCAGCTACTACAGCGAGGAGCTCGACGTCGTGTACACGCTGTCGCGCGACGGCGAGGCGCTGCGCCTGCGGGCAGGGCAGGGCATCGATGGAGAGTTACGTCGTACCGACGACGATGTCCTGGTGCTGGGCGGGCTGACGCTGCGCTTCGAACGGCAAGACGGTCGCGTGACCGGATTCGAGGTCGACGCCGGCCGGGTCCAGCACCTCGGGTTCGTGCGACGGTAGCGCGCCCCGGAATCCCGAGCGGCGTGGCCGTCTCAATAGACATGTTGAATCCTCCTGGGCCGTCCCTGAGCCTTGATTAGTGTCACCAATGTGATTCAGAATGAATACATGCCGAAAGATGCCACGATCACCGTCAGGGTCCCGCAGGAGTTGAAGCAACGCCTCGCCCGCCGTGCGAGGCGGGAGCATCGCTCGATCTCCGCGCAAGTGTTGCGCGAGCTCGAGCTTGCCGTCGCCCGGGAGGCAGCGGGGGAGGCCGGCGTGCCCGCTCTCGGATTATTCAAGGCCGCGCGCCTTCCGACCGAAAAGGACTTCGACCACGTGAGGTCGGTGCTGTGGGGCCGTCTGGGCACGCGCGGTGAGTGAGTACGTCCTCGATACGCATGCCTGTCTGTTCGCGCTCGCCGCGCCCGCAAAGCTCGGACGCAAGGCGAGGAGCGCATTGCGGCGAGCCGACGAGCTCGGCGAGACGGTGTGGCTTCCGGTCGCCGCGGTGGCCGAGGTCGTCATGCTCAAGGAGCTGGGCCGCACCGAACTCGGGTTGCCCGCCCTGCGCGAGGCATTTGCGGGCACGTGCTGGCGGTTCCTGCCGCTCGACCTCGATCAGCTCGACGAGTTTGCCGCCCTCACCGGGATCCGCGATCCCTTCGACCGCCTGATCGTGGCCGCGACCCGCCGCACCGGCGCAAAGCTGATCTCACGCGACCGGAGACTCAGCGAAACCGGGCTCGTCGACATCACCTGGAGCTGATGAGGCGTGCCTCGAGCGCCACGACACGAGCAAGCACGCCCGGAGCTGGGATAGGATCTGTCAGAGGGTGCGCTGCCCGACAAAGAACGGTGAGGTGTCGCATGCGGGTCCGAGTGACTCGTGGTTTGTTTCTGACCTTTGTCGCGGCCGCCGTCGTTGCCTCCGGCGCCTGCGGTGGATTCACCCAGGAGGAGCGCGTCGCGGCTCCCGTGCTCGGGCCTTTCACGCCGCCAACGCGACCCACGGACGCGGAGATCGCCTGGTTCCACTACGATGCCTCTGTGCCGCTCGATGCCATCGAGCGCGGCCGTGAACAGCTGGAAGGCGTGGAACGCATCGATCTGACTTATGCCAGCCCGCACGGTGGGCGCGTTCCCGCTTGGGTGTACGAGCCGGACCAGACGGGCCCGCTCGCCGGCATCGTCGTGATGCACGGGATGCCAGGGAGTCGCGACACGCGCTGGGAGATGGCGGCGGCCTACGCGCGATCCGGGGCGGTGGTGATCGCCATCAGCGCCCCCTTCGCGCGTCCGGACGGCCCGCGTGACCGGCCGATCACCCTCACCGCGCAGGACCGCGACGAGCAGGTCCAGCTCATCGTCGACCTGCGGCGGGCGGTCGACTACCTGCAGGCACATCCACAGGTGGACCCCGAGCGGATCGGATACGTCGGCGTCAGCTACGGCGGCGCCATGGGCGGGCTCCTGGCGGGCGTGGAGCCGCGGGTGAAGGCCTACGCGCTGATGGTCGGCGACGGCGGTCTGGTGGCGCACCTGACGGGGCCCGACGACAACGTCGAGGCACAAACGCCCGCGGCGCAGTGGCGCGCGTGGCTCGGCGCGATGGAACCGATCGAGCCCCTGCGCTTTGTGGGGCTGGCGAGCTCGGAGGTCCTGTTCCAGAATGGCCTCGCCGACGAGCTCGTGCCGGTCGCGGACGGCCTCGAGTACCAGCAGGCGGGCAACGAGCTCACGACCTCCTGGTGGTACGAGGGCGGCCATCAAATGACGTACCGCCGGCTGCGCGACCAGGTCGAGTGGCTCGCGCCGCGCCTCGGCATCGACCCGGAGCGCTTCGCGCTCTGATCAGCGGCCCTCATGCAAGATCGCGCGGCTGACGCTGCGCATGCCGAACTGGCCCGCTGGGGGCGCCAGCTCAGCACGGTCTGATTGCTTCATACCGACCAGGAGATGACATCCGATGGGTACCGCCGTCAAACGAATCATCTCGTTGCCGGAAGCACGACGGTGTCCGCATCGTGCGGCTGCGCGAGTATCTCGAGTTACGTTGCCAGCACACGGTGGAGCACAGTGCGTTCGGGCAAACGCGCCGCAAAATGCGTACAAAGATCGACTCCCGCCGGACGCGCGACCCCGGACCGTTAGGATCACCGCGTCCTGGCATCCTCACCGCGGCCTCGACCTGGCTGTCACTCGGTGGGAGCTGAGGACTCGGCCGCCCGGGACCCCGATCGCGACGGGGTCAACGCGCTTCTGATCCAGCCCATCATCAACTACCTGATGGGCGCGTGGTACTTCGGGATCGGCGACTTCACCTGGCAGTTCGACTGGACCGAGTCCGGGTCGGCGACGATCCCCTTGGGATTTCAGACCGGGCGCATCACCCGGATCGGTGAACAGACGTTCAACCTGTCGGTCGAGCTGGAGTACTCCGTGGCGCACCCTGAAGGGACGGTATTCCCGAGGTGGGGCATCAGGATCGGGATGGTCCTGCTGCTGCCGGAATGATCACGAGCGGGCGGCCGGCGGTGGCCATTGCGCAGGAATCGGTCGGTATGGTTCGACCCGATTCGGCCTTGACCGCCTTGACTTGACGCCCTTGACCACGATACTCTCGGGTCCATGACTTCCCGAACGGAGGATTCCAGCCGCCGGCATTCCGAGTTCGTCGAGCGCGCCACGACCGCGTTCCGCAGACGTATCGTGGAGCTGCTGGAGGCCTCGCCCCTGCCGGTGGAAACCCCCGAGGAATTGGGTGAGCGGGCCGGGTTGACGGCTGCCGCGGCGTCCGTGTGGTCGGAGCACGTGGGACCGTTTGTCGATACCGACGGCGTGATGACGCTGCTGGGTGGCGTGAGCAAGCAGGCTGTGTCACAGCGCGTTCGCGCCGGTCGATTGCTGGCGCTGCGTACGGACTCCGGCCGGCTCGTGTATCCGCTCTGGCAGTTTCTCGATGGCGAGCCTGTTGACGGATTTGCCGAAGTCCTTGACGCCGCCGGCTACGATCCGCTGAGGAAGACGAGCGCCTGGACTTTGGCTTCGTGGCTTTGCACTGAAGATCCGGAGCTCGGTGGCTCGCCGCGGTCGCTGCTAGCCGGCGGGCAGATCGACGAGGTGCTGCAAGCGGCACGCGATGTGCGTGCCGAGTTCGGAATGAACGAGACCGCGGCAGCCGCCGCCGCCCGGGGGGCAGCCTGAGTCGCTCGGGGCTTGCCTGGCCACCCGAGAACAAGGCAGCGCTCACCGGATTCCCACGCACGCGCCGGCTCTCCGCAGAGCTCCATCGACTTTCCGAGAGGCCCGCACCGTGGTGGTTTGCGGCGCTATCGGAAGCCGGCGGTGGGCGCTTCGACTTGCCCGCACCCGAAGGGACCTGTTACCTCGCCGACGACCTGGAGACGGCGCTGGGAGAGAAACTCCTTCGGCGGCCGAAGAAGATCGTGCCGGCGCAACGCTTGCGCGAGCTGTTTCACGCACGCATCGCCGTCACCCAGCCGCCCCTTCTCGCCGATCTGACGTCGAGGAAGGCCAGCGGCTGGGGCATCAACGCCGAGATCCACGTCAGCTTCGATTACGCCAAGCCGCGAGCCTGGGCGGCGCAATTGCGGGCCGTCGGTGCTCGTGGCCTGCGATTCGCGGCGCGCAGCGATCCTGCGCTCGCGGGCCGGGCGGTGGCCCTGTTCGGCGCAGCCGGGTTACACGCGCGGGCGCCGGACGGTATGCGAACACAGGTCTCGCGCTTGGACGAGTCCGAGGCGCGCAGGTTGCTCGAGGCACGGGGTGTGCTGGTCGTCCCGATACCGTTCGACGTGCCAACCATTACGCCATCCGCTCCCTGAGACCAGGTTGTCAGATTTGTCGATCACGAGCCCGCGTCGCGTCGCAGCTTGGCGAGATCGACTCCGAGCTGCGTGCTGCAACCTGGAGGAAGGACGACACGATCGTGTTCGGGACGGCCACCGGCGGGGTGTGCGGCGCGCGTCGACGTCGAGGGCACGTCGGTGTCGGGCATGCCCTACTTTGCCGTATCGAATTCCGGCGACCTGGTGTAAGCCCCGGGGCCGGCAGCACGGGACTTGCGACAGCGAGCTCCCGGATGCGTCGTCGCAACACCGGGTCGTCGCGCTTGACGCTCTCGTATCGGTAGCTGGTCCTGGAAAACTGCAGCAGCCGGCACGCGCGCCGTTCGCTGATCCGGAACCCGTCTCGCAGGAACCCTACGATCTGGCGCTTAACGAGCCGGCTTCACACCTTTTTTGACAGCACCTCCTGGAGCATGTGCTTGTCCAGGGACAGGTCCGCGACCAGCTTCTTGAGCTTGGTGTTCTCCTGCCGCAGATGCCGGAGCTCGCGTAGCTCGGCGACACCCATGCCCGCGAATTTCCGCCGCCAGGCGTAGAACGTCGCTTCCGACACCCTGAGCTTCCGACACACCTCCTTGACCGGGGTGCCCGCCTCGGCCTGTCTCAGCGCGTACGCGACTTGCTCATCCGTGTGCCGCTTCTTCTTCATCGCTGCCTCCTTCGGGAGGCCGACGGTACACCGAATTCCTAAACATCACCCTGGTCCCGTTTTCGGGTTTTGGGTCAGGGGAAACAACGGCGGCGCGGGAATCGCACTCGGTTATCGCAATGCCTCGAGCAATTGCTTCCCTGCCGCATTCGAATCGATCGAGCCGCGCAAGTGCCTCCGGGAACTCCTGCGCCCAGATCTCATCGACGCCGTCCTCGTCGGACTCGTACGAAATCGTCGAGGATCTCATCCTCGCTCACTCCGCCCGCGAGGAGGCACTCGAGCACGTCGTAGACGGTGATGCTTGTTCCCTGGATGCACGGCTTGCCGCTGCGCACGGCAGGATCCACAGAGATTCGATCGTGCCGGTCTATGGGTGGGGTTTTGTCCTACTCCGCCACCCCCTTCTCCTGCAGAATCGCCCACACCCGATCCGGCCGGATGGGGATCTCGATGTGGGTGACCCCCAGGTGCGACAGCGCGTCCACCACCGCGTTGGCGATCGCCGGTGGCGCGCCGACGGTGGCGGATTCACCGACCCCCTTGGCGCCCAGCGGATGGTGCGGCGATGGGGTGCAGGTGTGGTCGGTCTCCCACGCGGGTGACTCCATCGCGGTGGGCACGAGGTAGTCCATGAACGAGCCGGCGAGATTGTTGCCGTCCTCGTCGTACTGGATTTCCTCGTAGAGCGCCGGGGCGAGGCCCTGGGTCAGGCCGCCGTGGATCTGCCCCTGCACGATCATCGGGTTGATGATGTTGCCGCAGTCGTCGACGGCGACGAAGCGGCGGATCTTGACCTCTCCGGTGCCCTTGTCGATGTCGACGACGCAGATGTAGGTGCCGAAGGGGAAGGTGAGGTTGGGTGGGTCGTAGTAATCGACCGCCTCGAGGCCCGGCTCCATGCCCTCGGGGAAGTTGGTGTAGGCGGCGAAGGCGACCTCCTGGATGGTGACCGACTTGGCCGGCGCGCCCTTGACCGAGAACTTGCCCGGCTCCCATTCGAGGTCGTCCTCACCGACCTCGAGCAGATGCGCGGCGATCTTGGCCGCCTTGTCCTTGATCCTGCGGCAGGCGACGGCGGCGGCGGCGCCGGCGGTGGGTGTCGAGCGCGAGGCATAGGTGCCCAGCCCGTACGGCGCGGTGTCGGTGTCGCCCTCCTCGATCTGCACGTGCGCGGCCGGCAAACCGAGCTCCTCGGCGATGATCTGCGCGTAGGTGGTCTCGTGGCCCTGGCCCTGCGACTTGGTGCCGAAGCGGGCGATCGCCTTGCCCGTGGGATGGATACGGATCTCGGCGGAGTCGAACATCTTGATGCCGAGGATGTCGAACTGCTTGGAGGGACCGGCGCCGAGGATCTCGGTGAAGGACGAGATGCCGATGCCCATCAGCTCGCCGTTGTCGCGCTTCTCCTTCTGCTCCTTGCGCAGCTCGTCGTAGCCGATGATCTCCTTGGCCTTGTCCATCGCGCCCTGGTAGTCGCCGGAGTCGTACTCCCAGCCGAGCGGCGACAGGTAGGGGAACTTGTCCTTGGGGATGAAGTTCTCCTCGCGCAGCGCCGCCGGGTCTTTGCCGATCTTCTGCGCCAGCACGTCGACCATGCGCTCGATGCAGTGCACCGCCTCGGTGACGCGGAACGAGCAGCGGTAGGCGACGCCGCCGGGGGGCTTGTTGGTGTAGACCGCGTCGACCTCGGCGAAGGCGTTGTCCATCTCGTACGAGCCGGTGCAGATGGAGAACAGGCCGGCGGGGAACTTCGACGGCGCCGCCTGCGCGTCGGAATAGCCGTGGTCGGCGAGCGTCTTGATGCGCAGGGCGCGGATCTTGCCGTCCTTGTCGGCGGCCAGCTCGGCGTCCATGTGGTAGTCGCGCGCGAACGAGTCCGCCTGCAGGTTCTCCATGCGGTCCTCGATCCACTTGACCGGCTTGCCGAGCACCACCGAGGCGGCGATGGCG